>JBEKOI010000240.1:0-6374 GCA_049521915.1 Acidimicrobiales bacterium
ATTGCGGAGCTCCAGAACCTCGGCCGTCGTCACGGGGCTCAATTCGCCGACGTCCCGGGCCACGTCGGGAACCCACCCGCAGGAGGCGACCAACGCCCGCACCCGCTCCTCCAGGGAGCCGGGACCCGACGGCACAGCTGCAACCTGCAGGCGGCCCTCGAGACGCCGCAGAATCCCACGATCGGTGACCACGCTGGTCACCCGCGCTCCGGGGGCTGTGATGTACCCGGCCGTGGCCGGCAGCCGCTGCGGGCGCCCGAGGGTGACCACGACGCAGGCCGCAGCCCGGCTGACCACGTCGTTGGCGCCTCCGGATCCGACCAGGAACCGCCCGTCACCGAGCCTGGTCGAGTTGATGTTCCCGTGCTGGTCGACCTCGGCCGCACCCAGGCAGCCGATGGTCGTCGTCCCCGGGCCACCCACCACCATGCCGAGCACGGTCGAGGCGTCGGACAGGTACGAGGTCCCCGGGAAGACCCGGTGGTTGAAGATGTAGGGATCTGCCGGTGTCGGGGTGTAGTCCCACAAACCGAGCTCGGCCGTGAGGCAGACCGATCCCCCGGCCGCCCGGGCGCGGGCCACGGCCACCCAGGCGGCCAGATTGGCCACCCCGGCACCGGCCAGTACTGCGTCGGCCCGGTGCTCGGACACAGTGGCCTGGACCTCGCGGGCACCCAGACTGGCGGCCACCTCCCAGTCGCTGACGGGCTCGGCGATCGGCACCGGGTTGGCGTCGGCGTCGTGGCGCCACGAGTCCGGGTCCGACAGGAGCCGGAGGCCGATGAGGCGGTCGTCCCCGAGGAGCTTCAGGTAGGCGGAGTGGTCGAGCGGATCCAGGACGTGGTCCCGGGCCCAGGCGTCGAAATCGCCGCGGGCCGCAGCGGCGGCCTCGACCCAGAAGGGGATGTCCTCTCCGTAGCCCGCCACCGGCAGGCCCGGGGTGTAGCACCCACCGGGATGGGCGCCGAAGGGAGCCTCGACCACGGCCAGGACCCGGTGGGCGGGTATGCGCACCCGATGGCCCAGCTCGGCGAGGTCGGGGACGATCGACTCGACCGTGGCCACCACGCCCCGACGGGCCGCCCACGCACCCCAGGTCCCCTCGAGCAAGGGTTCGGACATGGCCAGGTTGCCGTCGAGGTCCGACAGGGCGGCGTGACAGAGGGCCACATCCGGGACCAGGGGCGCGAGCAGTCCCACCGGGCCGAAGTCCGAATCGAGCATGGAGAACGCCTGGTTGCCGGCCAGGTCGGACCCGACCACCGAACCGGTGACGATGGCCGGCAGCCCTCGAGCCGCCGCCTCGAGCCGCTGGCCGAGGGTGAGGATCGACCAGTGTTCGACGTCCACCTGGCCGGACTCGTACGCCTGTTTGAAGATCGGGTTCGGCGCGTAGGAGGGAAAGCTATTCCCCGAATAGGCGGTCACCACCTTGCGCAGCATCCCGCCGCGGAAAAAGAGGGCGCCCAACGCGCCCAGGCTGCTCATGACCAGCGTCAGGGCCGGGTCGGTTCCCCAGAATTGCCGGGCCATCTCCCGGGCCGCCGCCGTCCACCGGCTGTGGCCGAGCATGATGTGGACGGAATCGCCCGGGCGGATGTTCCGCTCGACCGCGTCACTCAGGGACAGGCCCACCTCGGTCATGACCGGCGCCGGCTCCGGGCAACGCTGAACATTGTGTGAGGTTATCCAACCGGGAACTACCATTCCGCAGGCATGGTCAGCGACGGTGGGCGCCAGGGATCGAAGGCGCAAGCGACAAAGAAGGGGGAACCCACGGCCGGACGGGCGGCCGGCAGCGGCGTCCCGGCCAACGGGAAGAGTCCGCCGGCCCGAACCGGTCACGCGGCCAAGAAGTCACAGCCGAACAAGGCCGCTCGGCAGAAGAAGGCCGCTCGGCAGAACAAGGCCGCTCGGCAGAAGAAGGCCGTTCGGCCGACGGCCGCATCGACCGGGGCCGGAAACGGCTCGACGCCCGTCGGCCAGGGTCCGATCGGCCTGCCCGCCAGCAAGAGGGCGCTGCGTAGCCAGGGCCGCGAGACCATGCAGAAGCTCCTGGACGCGGCGATGGTGGCCTTCGACCGCCGGGGTTTCCACGCCACGAGGGTGAACGACGTCGTGGACATCGCCAACATGTCCCATGGGACGTTCTACCTGTACTTCTCCAACATGAGCGATCTCGTGCGCGCCCTGACCGTCGAGGTGGCGACCGACGCGTCCGAGATCCATGGCTTCCTGACCCAGGCCGGCACGGCGCTCGACGGTGAGAGCCGCGATCACCTGCGCCGATGGATCGGCGACTATTCGAAGCTGTGGATGCGGTACGCCCCGCTGTTCCGGTCGTGGACCGACCTGGCCTCGGTCGACGATTCGATGGGCGATCGGATCCGCCGCACGCTGGCCTCGCTGACCGATGCCATGTCGGCACAGATCTCAGCGGCGGGAATGGCCGGCGACCTCAGCCCCGACGTCACCGGTCTGGCCGTGCTGGCCATGCTGGACCGGTTCCACTACCTGCGCGACTTCATCGGCCAGCCCGTCGACGACGAGGCGCTCGAGACACTGACCACCATGGTGTACCGAGCCCTGTTCTCCCGCACCGAGGAAGAACCGCTCAGTCCATGAGGACGTCGACCGGCACGCCCAGTGCATCGAGGTCGACATTGGCGTTGTCGTCCCGGTAGCGAAGCCCCTGCACGTTGAAGAGGCTCACCGACTCGGCCCCGACCGGGTACGGTCCCCAGTGCCACGTTCCCCGGTACAGCACCAGCGAGGACAGAGGCGGGATGACGAAGGCCCGGATCTGATCGGCATCGGCGGGCGAGGTCATGTCGAGTTCCGGTGGGGCCACGACGACGACGGCGGTGACATCCAAGGGCATGAGCACCTGGGTGTGGGTGGCGTGCCGGAAGAGCACCTGACACCGGAGTCCGCCCGTCACCACAGGCACCTCGTCGCGCCGATGCCCGATGAGGTTGACGTGGGCGTCGTGCCACGCGAAATCGAGACCTTCGACACCGTCGCTCGGGTCGGTGTCGGCCACCGGTAGCCAACCGAACCGGGACCACGAGTCACGGGTCAGCGGCTCCGGTGTTATCCGACGGATGGACTCACCCATTCCCCACGCTCCAGGCCGATCTACTGTGATGGTTCAACCTAACATCGACGTCGGACATCGACGTCGGCGCCGGCGTCGGGCCGGCACGAGCCTGACCAGCAGAGGAGACCCCATGGTGATGGACGTACGCAACATCGAAGACGTTGCCCCCGTCGTCGAGCACAACGGCACGGTCCCGGTGTGGTGGATGGTGCAGTCCCGCGAGCTCAAGGACGCCACCGACGGCGGCTTCCTCGAGCTGGTGAACGAGTTCGAGGTGGAGGGCGGGGGCTACGTCCACCCGCACTCCCACCCCACCCACGAGTTCTACTACGTGCTCCGGGGCCGGGGCATCATGACCATCTCCGGCGAGGATCGCCCCATCGCCCAGGGGGACCTGGTCTACATCCCGCCCGACGCCGTGCACAGCCTCAGGCCCGTGACCGAGCACGCGCCGATCCGCTGCTTCTGCTTCGCCATCGGCGTGAAGGGCTCGGGGCCCATCGACTACACCAACCACTGACGGATCCACCGGCCGCCGGCGACGGACCGGCGGATCATGCGGGCGGGCGGCCTCCGGGCCACCGCCTCATGCCGGTGGCCGGCCGTCCTCGATGAGTTCGGCATCCAGGTGGAGCAGGGCGACGGTGGTGGAGCCCCGGTGGAGGGCGGCGAAGTACTCGGACTCGGCCGCCGTCCGCGCCTGCGCGGCGGCGATCGACTGGTCGAGCTTTTCCCGCGGTACCACCACGACCCCGTCGACGTCACCCACCACCCAATCGCCCATCTCGACCGAGACCCCGGCGACGACGGCCGCGGCCCCGACGTAGCCGCGATTGCACTTGGTCGCCCCCGGAAGGGCCACCGTCCTCGAGAACACCGGGAAGGCCAGTCTCTCCAGGGCGGCGACGTCACGGACGCCCCCGTCGATCACCAGCCCGACCAGACCCCGTGACCGGGCCGCGGTGGTGAGCACCTCTCCCCAGTAGCCCCGATCGGGTACGTCACCGACATCGACGACCAGCACCGAGCCGGCCGGGGCCCGGGTCACGGCCACGTGCACGGCCAGGTTGTCCCCGGGCGTGCACGTGACGGGATAGGCCGGCGCGGCCAGGGCTGCTCCCGGCCACACCGGCCGGATCCTGGCCGGCATGGGCCTGGCCCCCGATTCGCCCAATGTGGCCGCTCCGAGCTCCCCGAGAAGGGCGGCTGCCTCGCTATCGTCCATGTCGAACTCCTTGCCGAAGGTGGATGTGGGCGCGACCGGCCAGGGTCGGTCGGTCAGTCACGGTCGGTCGGTCAGTCACGGATCGAGACCGTGACCTCGATCTCCACCGCGCCGCCCCGCGGGAGGGCGGCCACACCGATGGCCGACCGGGTATGCCTGCCCGCCTCACCGAACACGTCGTGGAGCACGGTGCTGGCGCCGTCGATGACATCGGGCTGGCGGTGGAAGCCCGGAGCGGAGGCCACGTACCCGGTCACCGTGAGCACCCGTTCCACCCGATCCAGCGTGCCGAGCTCCGCCTCCAGCACGGCCAGCGCATTGAGCGCGCAGATCGCCGCCGCGCCGGACCCCTCCTCCACGCTGACGGTGTCCCCGAGGGTCCCCACACAGGTCAACTGCCCGTCGACCCGGGGCAGCTGCCCCGACGTCCTGGCCACCCCACCGTGCACGACCACCGCGTCGAGCGGGTCGTGCGGCGGGTGCGGGCCGTGCAACCTCAGCCCCAGCGCCTCCAGGCGGGCCCGCACACGGCCACCGGCGCCGTCGGCTCCGGTGGTGCCCCCACCAGGGGCGTGGTCGACGGGGCGGGTCATCGGACAGGAACCTCCAGGACTGGGCCGGGCCAAGGCTCCGGCGGGACACGGAGATGCTATCTCCGTGGGCTCGGGCTGACGCCACCGTCAGGGAACGCGGGCTTCGAATAGAGTGGCCGGATGGGCTTGCTTGATGAACGAGTGGCAGTGGTGACCGGCGCGGGTCGCGGCATCGGCCGTGCCATCGCCTTGTGCCTGGCCGACGAAGGTGCCTGCGTGGTCGTCAACGACATCGGGGTCTCACTCGGCGGTGAAGGCACCGACGAGGACCCGGCGGCACAGGTCGTCCAGGAGATCATCGGCCGAGGTGGGAAGGCGGTGGCCAGTCGCGACCGGGTTGACGATTTCGCCGGCGCCGGCCGCATCGTCGACACCGCCGTCGACAACTTCGGGAAGATCGATGTCCTCGTCAACAACGCCGGCATCGTCCGGGACCGGACACTGGTGAAGATGGACGAGGCCGACTACGACGCCGTGGTCGCCGTGCACCAGAAGGGGACGTTCAACACGGTTCGGCATGCGGCGCCGCACATGAAGGAGGCCGGCTACGGCCGCATCGTGAACATGACCTCGTCCGCCGGGCTCCGCGGGAACTTCGGACAGACCAACTACGGGGCGGCCAAGGCCGCCATCATGGGAATGACCTTCGTGTGGGCCGTCGAGCTCGGACGCTACGGGATCACGGTCAACGGCATGGCGCCGGCCGGAGCAACCCGGATGACCAAGGGGCTCAACGATGAGGGAGAAACCCCCGCGGACCAGGATCCGGCCCTCAACGCCCCCCTGGTGGCGTATCTCGCCTCCGATCTGGCCGCCGACGTCAACGGCCAGATCTTCGGTCGCACCGGGTTCGGGTACACGATCTTCCAGACCCCACGGCAGGTGGCCACCATGTGGCAGGACGGCGGGTGGACGCCGGCTCAGGTGGCCGATCACTTCCACGAGGTGCTCGGCCAGCACCTCCAACCCGTGGGCATGCCCGCGCACCCGCTGCTCGGCAAAAAAGAGTAAGCCACCACCCGTGGGGACATCGAGATGAGCACGGCGGCCCAACTGCCTCCCGAGCAACTGCACGCCATGGCCCTCTCGTTCGGAGATCAGACGGCCTACCAGGTGCTGGGCGGTACCGCGTTGACGTTTGCCCAGTGGGATGCCGACGCCAGCCGGCTGGCCCGGGGCCTGCTCGACGCCGGCGTCGAGCCCGGGCGCCCCGTGGGAATCCACCTCGAGCCAGCCAACGCCCTCTGTTGGATCGTGGCCTACGCCGCCATCCACCGGGCCGGGGCGGTGGCCGTCCCCCTCAACCCCCAACTGACCCGGCCCGAGGTCGAGCGCATGGTCGACCACTGCGATGCCGCCGCGGTCTTCGTCGAGGAGTCCCTCCTCCCCCGCTACGAAGGCGGCCGGCCGGCAGTGGTGGTGGCCGTGCCCGGTGCCGGCCAGATGGACGGCGCCG
>JBEKOI010000241.1:0-6294 GCA_049521915.1 Acidimicrobiales bacterium
CTGGTTTGGCCTCGGCCCGAGGGGATCACCTCGGCGTGGTGGCGGCCGTCGAGCCGGTTCGCGCCACAGGCCGGCTCGCTGTGGCCGGCCGACCGGGCATCTTCAACTGGCGGGCCAGCGAGGTAGACGCGCTGACCGCGATGGCTCGACTGGGGGAAGCCGCGGCCGCGCTTCGCGAGTTCGAGGCAGCATGTTCGGAGGTTCCCGTTCCTTCGGCTCTCCTCATGCTGGCCCGGTGCGAGGGCAACCTGGAGGCAGCGAGGGGTGATCGCTCCGGTGCGGAGGCGTCGTTCCGGCGAGGACATGTGCTCGCCCCCGGAGTGGCAATGCCGTTCGAACTGGGCCTGCTTCACCTCGATGACGGGCGCCGTCTGCGCCAGGTAGGCCGACAATCGGATGCGGTCGGCCAACTGGGGAAGGCCCACCGCCTCTTCTCTGACCTGGGTGCCGACCCCTACGTGCGGCAGTGTGCCGACGAGCTGGAACTCTTGCAGGTGTCGGCTACATCGGAGAGCCCGGAGGTCACGCTCGGGCTCAGTCGAGCGGAGATGGCGGTGGCCCGACTGGTCGCCACTGGGCTGACCAACCGTGAAGTGGCGGCAGAGCTGTACGTCTCGGTCAAGACCGTCGAATACCACCTCCGCAACTCCTTCATCAAGCTGGATATAACCTCCCGGCGCCAGCTGGCCTCCCTGCTCCAGTGAGCTGACACGCGGAGCGTCAGTGACCCGAGGACTGCGCCCCTGATTCACCGTTCCCGGGGTCATTCACCTGGGGATACGCAGGCACCAAAATGAAAACCAGGGTCAAACCTAGGGTCCTTCCCTGGGGATATCGCCGTGCGATTCCCGTTGACTGGTACCCATGGACGCCTCATCAACACCGAGACGGACTGTACGCCTGCTTCTTGACGTCAACCGAGCCCCCGACAACCGGATTGAGGGTCGAATCGGCCCCGATGGTGCCGAACGGGTTGACGACTGGACGGCCTTTTCCGGCGTGCTCGAGCTCCTCAAAGCGCTCGAAGAACTTGCCTGATGCCGTTGTCACCTCGGAAAGGACCCCCGTCATGAGCCACCGCCTCTCAGCACCGCCCACCCAATCGGACGACAAACGGCGACATGCCCGTCTTGTCCTGTGGCTGGCCGGGATCATCGCTCTGGTCGGCTTGGTGGGCGGGGGTATTGCCTCAGCCCACCTCACGTCCTCGCTCAGCGATTACGACGCTCCCAGTTCGGCTGTGGTCGTGGCCCAGCACCAGGTACAGCGGGTGACCGGAGCAAACCCGGAGGAGGGGTTCCTCGTCGTCGTCCGCACGGCCCCGCCGATCACCACGTCCTCGGCCGTCCCGTCCCGGGTTGCCGCGGTGGTGTCGATCCTGCGGGCCCGTCCCGAGGTGAAGCGCGTCCTCGACTACGCCACCACCGGCGACCCGAGCATGATCTCGAGCAACGGGAAGCTCACCACGGTGGTAGCCACCGTCGGGGCCGTCACCGAGCAGAAGGCCGTCACCGCACTACAGAAGGCCATTGCCGCCCAACCGTCGCTCAGGACCAACACCTGGCTGGGTGGCCCCACCGTGGCCGGCGTCCAGATCGCATCGGTCTCATCCCAGGACCTCGGGCGGGCTGAGCTCTTCGCCCTGCCCTTCCTGTTGTTGCTTCTGTTCTTCGTCTTCCGGGGCCTCCGGGCCGCGGCGGTGCCGCTGGTCGGAGCGGTGTTCGCCATCGCCGTGACCCTCGGTGTCATGGGTCTTGCCCTGGTAGTGGTCCCGCTGTCTATCTTTGCCCTCAACCTGGTCATCGCCCTCGGGATCGGGCTGTCGGTCGACTTCAGCCTGCTGATCATCTCCCGCTTCCGTGAGGAAGTCGGCCAAGGTGCTTCGATCGGCACCGCCCTGGCCACGGTCCGTCGGACCGCGGGTCACACCGTCCTGTTCAGCTCGTTGACCATTGCCGCAGCGCTGGCCACCCTGGCGGTCTTCCCCGAGCGGTTCGTCTACTCAATGGGGGTGGCGGGTGCCATCGTCGTCCTGGCCTCCGGCGCCTTCGCTCTCCTCGTCCTGCCGGCGATCCTCACCCTATTCGGCGGCCGGATCGCTCGGACTGCTGATTCCAAAGGCGAGCCCGCAGCTCAGGCGGCCACCGGGCGCCGCTGGTATGCGATGGCCGGGCGGGTCATGCGGCGGCCGGCCATCTGGGGAGCGGCAGCCGTCGTCGTGCTAGTGGTCCTGGCCTCACCGTTCCTCCACGTGGCCTTCACCGGTGGCGATGCCAGCGCCCTGCCCGCCAGCAGTTCGGCCGGAGCCGCCTACAACCTGGTGCAAAGCCAGTTTCCATCCTTCTCCGAAGCGCCCGCCGGCGTCCTCGTCGATTCGAGTCACGTGACGCCAACGGTGCTGGCCACCTACTCGGCCACCCTGGCCCATGTTCCGGGCGTCAAGGCAGTGCCGGCCTTCCAGCATCTGGGAGGGTCGCTGTGGGAGTCGAATGTGGTGCTGACCGCCGCACCCCTGTCGCCGACCGCCCAGCGGGCAGTCGAGTCGATCCAGGCCCTTCCCGGACCTGGTCAGGCGACGGTCATCGGGCAGACCGCCTCTTTCATCAGTCTCCAGCACAGCCTCAAGTCCCACCTGCCGGTGGCCCTCGGACTGATCGTCCTGATCGCACTGGTGATGCTGTTCGCCATGACCCGCTCGGTGACCCTGCCACTCATGGCCGTGGTGATGAACTTCCTCACCATCCTGGCCACCTACGGGGTGCTGGTGTGGGGCTTCCAGCGGGGCCACCTGAGTCGCCTGCTGGGGTTCCTTGCTCCGGGAGCACTCCAGTCGACATCGCTGATCATCATCCTGGCTGTGGTGTTCGGTCTGTCCACTGATTACGGGGTGTTCCTCCTCGGGAGGATCGAAGAGGAGCACGACGCTGGGGCATCACCGGACGAGGCCGTGGCCCTGGGCATGGCCCACACCGGAGGCATCGTGACCGCAGCGGCCTGCTGTCTGGCGGTGGCCATGGGGGCCCTGGTGTTGTCCCGGCTGGTGTTCGTGAAGGAGATCGGGCTGGGCGTGGCGTTCGCCGTCCTTCTCGATGCCACGCTGGTCCGGGCGGTACTGGTCCCCGTCGTGATGAAGCTGCTCGGAGCGGCGGCCTGGTGGAACCCGTTCTCCAGACGCCCAGTACTGACGCCGCTCTCTCCGTTCGCACCTTCCTGGCCGTCCGTGCCGGTGACGGTCCGCAGTGCGGATCTCGAGGAGGTGCGGTGATGACCACCTTCCAGCCCTTCTTCAACCCGGCCACCGGTGAGTGGATCGAGTACACCACCGTGGCCGAGGACAGCCATGGTGAGCTGGTCCGCTTCACCTGGCGCAGTATGCCCGGCGGGGTGATCTCCGAGCACGTCCACCCTCACCAGGAGGAGCGGTTCACCATCGTCTCGGGTGAGGCCTCCTTCACCCTCAACGGCGAACCGATCACCGCCACGGCGGGGGACACCATCGTCGTACCTCCCGGCGTTCCGCACTCCGAGGGGAATCTCGGCACGGTCGAGATCACCGGCGTGGTCGAGCTCCGTCCGGCCCTGCACACCAAGGAGTTCCATGAGGCGTTGGCCGGACTGGTGGCCGACGGGAGAACGAGCGCCCGCGGGGCGCCCAAGAACCCGCTGCAGCTCGGCGCTACCTTCTGGCACTTCCGCCATGAAAGCCGGGTGACCTCCCCTCCGATCTGGGTCCAGAACCTGGTCTTCCCGCCGCTGTGGGCAGCGGCCAAGGTGTTCGGGCTTCGTCCCTACCATCAGCGGTGGGACAGCAGCACTGATTCTGGAACTCCCGCTGACTCGTCACTTCCGGACCCGGCCACGTCGCACTCCGGGAAGGGAACCGATCATGGCTGATCGTCCTCTGCACGTCGTGTTCGGCGCCGGCAATGTCGGCCAGGCCCTCGTGGTCCGACTGTTGGATCTCGGTCTCGCCGTCCGAGTAGTGACCCGAACCCAACCGTCAGGACTGCCCAAGGGAGTGCAGTGGCGAGGGGCGGACGCAGCCGAAGCAACGGCGGCGACCGAGGCGGCCCGTGGTGCCGCGGTCGTCTACCAGTGCCTGAACGCCCCCTACGCGAGGTGGGCGACGAGGTTTCCTCCGCTGCAACGAGGCGTCCTGGCCGCAGCCGAGGGGAACGAAGCACTGCTGGTTAGCCTCGAGAACCTCTACGGCTACGGTCCGACCGCCGGGACACCCATGACCGAGGACCTGCCTCTTGTGGCGACGACCGTTAAAGGACGGACTCGGGCGGCCATGACCCGGGAGCTTCTCGATGCCCGGGACGCCGGTCGTGTCCACATCGCCATTGGCAGGGCATCGGACTTTTTCGGCGCCGGCGTCACCGAAGGCTCGACGCTCGGAGAGCGGATATTCGGCAACGCCTTGGCCGGTAAGCGGGCGGACTTCATCGGCAATCCTGAGCTTCCCCATACCTACAGCTACGTGCCGGACATCGCCCGGGGCCTGGCCACCCTGGGCACCGACCAGAGGGCAGTGGACCAGGTCTGGCACCTACCGGGACCCGAGACGGTTACCACCCGGCGGGTCCTCGATCTCATCGCTGACGAGGTCGGCCACCCGGTCGACAGCCGATCGGTGTCGAAGATGGCCCTGCGTGCCCTCGGCCTGTTCAACCCGGTACTGCGCTCCATGGTCGAGATGACCTACCAGTTCGACCAGACCTTCGTGCTCGACACCTCCAGGTATGTAGCCACCTTTGGGGAGACCGGCACTCCCCTCCGCCATGCCATCGCCACCGCGATCGCCTGGTATCGGGACCGGTCAGGTCTTTCCCTGAACGATCGACCCATCTCCGTTGGACCTGTGCTGTCCGGACCTCCCGAGGCAGCCGAATGAAAGGAACAGAAATCATGAACCCGACCACCACGACTCCAACCCGGGGAACTCGGTTCCTGACCCGTCCGGACGGGAAGGTCGCCTATGACATCGCCGGCGCCGGACCGCTGGTCGTCCTCGTCCCCGGTATGGGGGATTTACGAAGCACCTATCGATTCCTGGCTCCGACCCTTCGGTCGAACGGCTACCGGGTGGCCTGCACCGACCTCCGGGGGCATGGCGATAGCGAAGCGACCTTCTCCTCCTACGGAGATGTCGAAACGGCGAGTGACATCGCAGCGCTGATCGACGAGCTCGGCGGTCCGGCGATCATCGTCGGCAACTCCATGGCCGCCGGAGCGGCAGTACTCGTGGGCGCGGATCGCCCCGACCTGGTCGACGGCCTCGTGCTGGTCGGCCCCTTCGTGCGCAACGGCAAGACGAGTGCCGTCCAGCGGATCCTCCTGCGGGTGGCAATGGCCCGATTCTGGGCCGCCGCATCCTGGAAGTCCTACATGCCGAAGCTCTATGCCGGTCATCGCCCCGATGACTTCGACGAGTACCGGGACACGGTGGTGGCAAGCCTCCGGCGTCCCGGGTACGCCAAGGCGTTCTCACTGACCACTCAGACGAATCACGATCCAGCAGAAGCCCGACTGGCCGATGTGTCAAGCCCGACCGTGGTGATCATGGGAGAGCGAGACCCGGACTTTGCCGATCCCTCCGAGGAGGCGAAGTGGATCGCTGACGCACTGAATGCATCGGTGGTGATGGTTCCCGAAGCCGGGCACTATCCACAGTCCCAGCAGCCCGAGCTCACTGCAGATGCCGTCTTGAGTTTCCTTGCGGCCTTGAACCTTGGGGCTGGCAATCAGGAGGGGATCCGTTGACCGCCCAGGCCAACAGTCAGACCACCAAATCCGCTCCGGACGGGACCGTTTCGGGAACGCCACGGCTGTGGCTGCGGCTCGAAGCGGCAGCTCTCGTGACAGGGGCGCTGATCGCCTACTCGACGACAGGGCAGCACTGGTGGCTGGTTCCAGTCGTTCTGCTGCTTCCCGATCTGGCGATGACGGGCTACGCGGCTGGAACACGAGTCGGGGCCTTGCTCTACAACCTGGCCCACGCCACCCCCGTGCCGGCTCTGCTGATTGGTCTGGGGTGGTGGCAGCACCGACCGCTGGTCTTGGGGTTGGGACTCGTCTGGCTTGCCCACATCGGACTCGACCGCCTGATGGGTTACGGACTCAAGTATGACGATCACTTCCAGCACACCCACCTCGGCATGCTCGGTGGGTGGGCTTGATCCGGTTCGACGGACAGGTTGCTTCAGTTGATTATGCCGCCTGACGATCGGCGTTGTGGTGGTGCGCTTCGTACTGGACCGGGCTGAGGTAATCGAGCGTCGAGTGCAACCG
>JBEKOI010000242.1:0-6264 GCA_049521915.1 Acidimicrobiales bacterium
GTATCCGGTACCCCATCGATTCGAGGCCATCGCCACCACCGGAGCGGCCAGTTGGCCGACCGGTTGGTAGCTGACCGGTGGGACGGTGGACAGCTGGTTGGAAGAGGACGAGATCCGGACTGCGTTGATGGCCCGTACCGTGAAGGAGTACGTCGTGCCCGCGATGACATGGGTGACCACGAAGCTCCGGCCCGAGATCGGTTGCGAGCCGTTGACCGGTGTCGTGTACTGGGCACCCGGGCTGACGCCCATGTAGAGGTTGTAGCCGGAGACGGGAGACGACCCTCCATCGGTGGGCGCCGACCACGTGACCCGGGTTCCGGCGGAGCCTGACGCCGTACCGATGATGGTGGGAGCCGCCGGCGCCGCCGGCGACGGTGCCAGGGAAACCGGGTCGAGGAGGGTGGACGGGATGTCCGGAGCAGCCGAAGCGCTCGCTGTATCGACCGGCGGGCTGGCGGGAGCGGCGCTCGCCTGTGTGTTCTCCTTGTACGCGCCGGTGTTGACATGATGGTGCGCGTGCTTGACGCGGACCTTCGCCCCCGCTCGCCTGACCCTGTGATGGGCCTTGTCGGACGCGGCCAGCGCCAGCGCCTTCTGGTACTCGGCCGCCCTCTCACGTCTGGTGACCACGGTCCTCGAGGTCTTCTTCTTCCTCGGTTGCGTGGTCGTCGTGGTCTGATGCCTGGTGACCTTCTTGTGCGCCAACGCGGCCTTGTAGAGGGCGGCATCTGCACTTCTCGCCGTCGTCGGCTTCGACGGGGAGGGACTCTTCAACGCGAAGGCGGCACCTGCCCCGAGCAACGCCACAACCGCCACGGTGGCCCCGAGCATCAGACCCGCGCTCCGGTCGGGCGTGGAGCCTTCACCGACGAGCCACAGCGACCACTGCCTCAATCCCTGTGCCCACTTCTGCATCAAAGGCCCCTTCGTCGCAGCATCGGCCTCTACCAATACGACCCGGTTGCTCGCGCATCGAGCCGAAACCTATGGGCCGAGACTCCCCCGTTCGACAGCCCGGCAGCTGTTTACGAGCAAACCCAAGTATAGCGGCTGGATTGGCACTTTCGGCAGTCACCCGTCTCATTCGCCCAGCGGAGACGCTCGTGACCTGCAGGTATGTCGGAACGGCGTGCCATCGCCGGTCACGTCGTCGGATCGACGCCGACGCTGGAACCCCCGGCAGTCACCGACGGTATCAGCCCGGGGCGCCCGTCACCGTGGATCCGTCGGCTGGTTCTCGTCGTCCACCAGGACCACGGACGGCTGATGCAGGGAGACCTCGCCCTCGTCGACATCGACATAGGTCACGATGATGACCAGGTCGCCCACCTGCGCCAGCCGGGCCGCGGCGCCGTTGAGGCAGATCTGCCCGTCGACCCCCTCGATGGCATACGTCTCGAACCGGGCCCCGTTCATCAGGTTGTAGACCGAGACCTGCTCGTTGGGAAGGATGTCGGCGGCCTTCATGAGGATCGGATCGATGGAGATCGACCCGACGTAGTTGAGATCGGCATCGGTGACCCGTGCGCGGTGGATCTTGCCATTCACCATCCGTCGTCGCATCGTCGGCTCCTCGTCGTCGGTCGGATCCTTCGCCCGACACTTTAATCGGGGCCGGAGGGGTGAGATTCCGCACGGTCCGCTCCGGACCCGGTGGGACTCCGTGGTCTGCCTACGCTGTCCGGGAACCCGCCGACCCGGCCAGGAGGGATGCACCGATGGCGTACGGCTTCGAGTTGTCCGATGTGATCCCGGCGACGCCGCCGGCGGTCTACGACGCGTGGATGTCGAGCGCGGGTCACACGGCCATGACCGGCTCGCCCGCGATTGTCGACCCGCACATCGGTGGAGCCTTCGAGGCATGGGACGGCTACATCGTCGGTCGCACCCTCGCCCTCGAACCGGGGCATCGGATCGTCCAATCGTGGAGGACTTCGGAGTTCTCCGAAGACGAAGCGGACTCGCGGATCGAGGTGGTCCTGGAGCCGGTCGCGGAGGGGACGAGGATCACCATTCGGCACACCGACGTTCCCGACGGCCATCCCAGCTACGAGCTCGACGAATGGCAGGAGCGGTACTTCGATCCGATGCGGAGATACTTCTCCGCGGAAGGGGGGCTGTGAGGGTCTCCGGGCACCGGATGCCGGCATCGGGCAAGCTGGGGCGGTGACTCCGATCCGCCGGGCATTGGTCCTGGCCCCCATGGCCATGGAGCTCAGGCCCATCGTCAAACGCCTCGGGGCGCGCCCATCCACGACCGCGGGGATCAAGGTGTTCGTCGGGCGTCGGGACGCCGTCGAGATCATCGTCTCCCAGCTCGGGGTCGGACCCACCGTGGCCGCCCATGCCACCGAACAGCTCCTCGACCGGTTCGCCGTCGACCATGTGGTGGTGAGCGGCATCGCCGGGGGGATCGCCCCTGCCTCCACCATCGGCTCGGTGATCGTGCCGGACGTCGTGCTCGATGTGAACTCGGGACGGGAGTTCCGTCCGGCGCCGCTCGGCCGGATGGCCATGGGTGGCAAAGTCGGGACCGTCGACGACCTCATCGTGGATCCCTCTCGGCTGGCCGGATTGGCCGAGCAAGGTGTGATCGCCCTGGAGATGGAGTCGACAGGGGTCGCATCGGTATGCGAGGACCGGGGCCTGCCGTGGAGCGTGGTCAGGGTGATCAGCGATCGGCCCGATGACGGGTACACCGATGACGCGGTGCTCGGAACACTCCGGCCCGACGGCTCGGCGGACATGAGGGCCGCTCTCCGTCTGATGGCCACCAGGCCCAGCCGCATCCCGGGGTTGGTGCGATTGGGCCGTGACTCATCGATGGCGGCCGGCAGGGCGGCCAAGACCACGCTCGAAGCCCTTGGCTGAACCCCTGCCCGGTGGGGACCCGAACTCGATCGAATCCGGTGCCGAGGATGTGGAGGACGCGCTGCTCGAGGGCGATCGCGTCATCCAGGTCGGCGGAGCCAGGGCGGCCCTCGGCTACCCGGTCTTCCGCCGCATCTACCTGGCCGCGCTCGTATCCAACATCGGAAGCTGGATGCAGACCGTCATTCTGGCCGCCTTCGTCTTCAACATCACCGGATCGTCCACCGATGTGGGACTGATGACACTGGCCCAACTCGGGCCCCTCTTCCTGCTCTCTCCGATCGGGGGCATGGCCGCCGACCGATTCGACCGCCGCACACTGCTGGTCGTCGTCACCGTCGAACAGGCCCTGGTGGCCCTGGTCATCGCCTGGCTGACCCATGTCCACGACCCCCGCATCGGGGCGCTGTTCGTGGCCGTCCTGGCCGGTGGCATCGGGCAGGCGTTCTATGCGCCGACGTTCTCCGCCCTCATTCCCACGCTGGTCGAGCGCAGGGACCTCGCCGGCGCCGTCTCCCTCAACTCCGCCAACATGAACCTGTCACGGGTGATCGGACCCGCCATCGGCGGTGTCATCTATGCCAAGGTCGGGGCCTCCTGGGCGTTCGTGGGCAACTCCGCCTCCTACCTCGCCCTCATCGCCGCGCTGGCCACCGTGCGCCTCCCGGCACGCCACGCCGTGATCCAGCAGGGATGGCGGCGGATCCTCGACGGGTTCGCCCTGGCCCGACGCGACCGTGTCGTCGGTCGCTGCCTCAGCACCATGGTGCTCTTCTCGTTCTTCTGCCTCCCGATCGCCGTGCTCATGCCGGTCCTGGCCCACAACGACCTCCGGATCAGTACGAGTACCATCGCCTACGGGCTGCTCTATGCCAGCTTCGGCACGGGAGCTGTCGTGGGCGCACTCTCGATCGGTACCTTCCTCGCCCGCCGGCGGCTCGAGCCCGTCGTCCGCGTCGGCCTCGGTGGCTACGCGGTGGCCCTGGTGGCGTTCGGCCTGTTGCGCAGTCCCGGACCCGCCTACCCGGTCGTGTTCGTGCTCGGTCTGTTCTACTTCGTCACGGTCACGTCGCTGGCCACCGTGCTCCAGAAGCGGCTCGACGACTCGGTGCGGGGCCGGGTCATGGCCCTGTGGGTCATGGCCTTCGGCGGCACCGTGCCACTCGGCGCCATCGTGGCCGGCCCCCTCAGCGAGCGGTTCAGCATCTCGGCCGTGGTGCTGGCCGGTGCCGCCATCGCCGCGGTACTGATCTTCCATGCCGATCTCCGCGACCCCTGACCCGGGGCGGCGGGACCATGATTTCCCGCGTGGGTCATGCTAGGCCTGGCCCATGAGTTTTCCGTCCGCTCCGTTCGCACCCCGCACCGGACTGCGGGGAATGGTCACCAGCGCCGACCAGCTGGCATCGATCGCCGGAGTGTCGATGCTCGAACGCGGCGGCACCGCGGCCGATGCGGCGGTGGCTGCGGCCGCGGTCATGGCCGTCACCGGTCCTCACCTGTGTGGTCTGGGCGGGGACCTCCTGGCCATGGTCGACGCCCCCGGATCCGAACCTCGAGCCCTGTTGGCGGTGGGACGGGCCGGGTCGGGTGTCGACCCGGCCCGGATGCGGGCCGGGGGCATGTCGGTCATGCCGGTACGGGGCGATGTCCGCACCATCACCGTGCCCGGTGCGGTGGACGGCTGGCTGGCGCTCCACGATCGGTTCGGCCGCCTCCCTCTCGACGCCGTGTTCGCTCCCGCCATCGAGCTGGCCGAGGACGGGTTCGTGGCGTCGATCCTCCTCGCGCTCTCGAGCCACCTGGTGTCCGGGGTGCCCGGTGCCGGCGAGCTCTGCCCCAACGGCCCGCGGCAACCGGGCGACCTGGTCCGGCTGCCCGGCATCGCCCGCACGCTTCGGGCCGTCGCCGCCGAGGGTCGCGACGGGCTGTACCGGGGCGAGTTCGGACGGGCCCTTGTGCAGCTGGGACAGGGTGTCTTTACCGCCTCCGACTTCGCCACCTCGGTCGCCGACTGGTGTGAGCCGGTACGGCTCACCGTCTGGGGACGTGAACTGTGGACCGTTCCCCCCCCGTCGCAGGGCTACCTCACACTGGCGGGCTCATGGGTGGCCGAACAGCTGGGCATCGGGGACGACCCGGCAGACCCCCTGTGGGCCCACCTCGTCATCGAGTCGGCGCGAGCTGCCGGACATGACCGTCCGAGCGTGCTGCACGACGAGGCAGACGGGCAGGCGCTGCTGGCCGAGGGCCGGTTGCAGGCCGCGGCCGGACGGGTCCGTCCCGACCGGGCCGCTCCCCCGGACATCGGCCCGGCCCCTGAGGGCTCGACCGGCGACCCGGTCCCCCGCATGGGCGACGGTGACACCACCCACCTGTGTGCCATCGACGCCGACGGGCTCGGCATCTCCCTGACCCAGTCGAACGCCCTCGACTTCGGATCCCATCTCGTGGCCGGGACGACGGGCATCTTCCTCCACAATCGCGGCGTCGGCTTCTCCCTCGAGGAGGGCCATCCGGCAGAGCTCGGGCCGCGGCGGAGACCACCCCACACCCTGTCCCCCATGCTCGCCACCACGACGGACCCTGTGCTGACCCATCTGGCCGGGGCTATGGGCGGCGATGCCCAGCCCCAGATCCTGCTCCAGCTCCTGGCCCGGATGCTCCGCAGTGGGCAGGATCCGGCCACTGCCGTAGCCGGAGGGCGCATGGCCCTCGATGCTCCGTCGGCAGGACCGTTCCGGCTGTGGTGGGGCGACGAACTCACCGTGCAGGTGGAGTCCCACGCCCCGCCCGGATGGAAGGAGGGCCTCGTCGCCCGCGGCCACCGCGTGCAGTCGATCGGTGCCTTCGATCCTGTGGCCGTCGGGTGCGCCCAGATCATCGCCGTCGTCGACCGCCCGGACGGTACCGGGCACCACTTCGTCGGCGCAGCCGACCCCCGCAGCCCCGAAGGTGGGACGGCCGGTCGTTAGCCGGGCATCGGCCCCGATCGGGCCCGTTCCGCCGGGCGCACCGCCAACGGCCGGGGACCTTGCCATGATGGCGGATGTGATCACGATGTCGGTCCAACAATTCGAGGCCTTGGTGGCCGACGCTCTCGACGGGATACCTGACGAACTGGGCCGGGCCATGGAGAACGTCGCCGTGGTGGTCGACGACCTCAGCCCCTCCGGACGGTTGCTGGGGCTGTACGAAGGGGTCCCCCCTCACCCAACGGGGGAACCACTACTCGGCGTCCACTCCGGACCGCATCACGATCTACATGGCGACGATCTGTGCGGCCTGCCACGCCACCCGGGAAGTCATCGAGCTGGTGCGCAAGACGGTGATCCATGAGATCGGACATCATTTCGGTATCGACGACCGACGGCTCGAGGAACTCGGCTG
>JBEKOI010000243.1:0-6222 GCA_049521915.1 Acidimicrobiales bacterium
ACGAAGACCGTGCCGCCGGCCGCCTTGACCTTGGCGATGCTGTCGTCGGCGTCCACCACCGAGATGTAGGTGGTCCACGCCGGGGGTTGGCCCTCCATCATGATCGGGCCGGCCCCGGCCACCGGAACCCCCCGGAGCTCGATCATGTGGTAGTGGCCGGACTCAGGTCCCTGGTCCTTGGCGTCCCAACCGAACACCGAGGAGTAGAAGGATGCCGATGCAGCCAGATCGGGGCTGGCCAGGTCGACCCATGAGGGTGTTCCGGGCTCGTAGGAGGTTCTTGTCGGCATTGAGGGCTCCTTGGTCTTGGTTGTCGCTCACCAGTGGTGTCGGTTGCAGTGGCCACCGTTGCCGTGGCCGTCGGCTCCGCCCCAGCCTCTCACGCCGCCGCCGGCCGCGCCGGTGCTGTCAGTTGCCGAAATTCCAACTGCCCCCGTCCTCGTAACGGTGCATGATGTTCTTGGCGATGAGGATCTTGTGGACCTCGTCGGGGCCGTCAGCCAGCCGGAGGACCCGGGCGGTCAGGTACATCTGGGCCAGCGGCAGGTCATTGCTCACACCGGCTCCGCCCCACACCTGTATGGCGCGGTCGACCACCCGGTGGTAGGCCGCGGGCACGAATACCTTGATGGCCGAGATGGCGGTACGTACATCCGGGTCGCCGTTGGCCACCTTCTCTGCCGCGTTGATGGTCATCAGGCGCGCCGACTGCACGTCCATGTAGCTCTCGGCGATGAATCCCTGGATGAACTGCTTGTCCTTGAGCAGGCCGCCGTGCACCTGACGGACCAAGGTGCGTTCGACCATCAGGTCGAATGCCCGCCACATCTGGCCGACCGAGTTCATGCAGTGGTAGACCCGCCCGGCCCCGAGCCGGTCCTGCGCGGCCTGATGGCCCTGGCCCACCAGGCCGAGGGTGTTCTCGACGGGCACCCGGACGTCCTCGTACCTGATCTCGCAGTGATCAGAGGTCGAGTGCCCGAAGATGCCGATGCCGCGGATGATGTTCACGCCCGCGGTGGCGGTGGGGACGATGATCTGGGTCATGCGGCCCGGCGCGCCGAGCTCGCCGGTCGGATCGTTGGCCCGGCACATCACGATGAAGAAGTCGGCGTCGATCCCGTTGGAGGTGAACCACTTGTGCCCGTTGATCACCCAGTGGTCGCCGTCGCGAACGGCCTCGGTCTCGATCGAGCGGGGATCGGACCCGGCGTGGTCCGGCTCGGTCATCGAGAAGCCGGACTCCATCGTCCCGTCGATCAGCGGCAGGAGCCACTTCTGCTTCTGCTCCTCGGTCCCGTACTTGACCAGGATGCTGGCGTTGCCTGAGTTGGGCGCGGCGATGCCGAACAGGGTGGAGGCGCCGACGGCGTAGGCCAGGATCTCGTACATGTAGGCCAGGGCGAGGAAGTCGAGGCCCATGCCGCCGTACTCCTTGGGCAGGTGTGGCGCCCACAACCCGGCCAGGTTGACCTTGCTCTTGATCTCCTCCCGCATCTCGATGCTCCGGCGCCGGCTCTTCTCCTGGTCGTCGCTGCTGACCTCCGCGGCCCGGCGCGACCGCCACAGGACCTCCTCGTTGGGGAGGATCTCGGCGTTGATGAAATCCGCCGTTCGGCGGCGGATGTCGTTGATTGCCGGATCCAGGCCGGGTATCGGCGTCACGTTGATCGCCACTGCGTTCACCTCGTTGCATCTGGGGGGTGGGGCCTCTTCATCATGGCCCACCGTCGGGCACGAGATGAATGGACCACCGTCGGGCACGGGATGGTCAGCCGCCGGCCGTCCCCACGATGGGCTGGTCGAGCGCCGTGTCACCCATCGAACCCTGGAAGGCGGCTCCGGGGCCGAAGCTGAAGACGCCCCCATCCTTGGCTACCAGCCAGTAGCCGTTGCCGCCGGGTGCAGCCGTCATCCCCACGATGGGTTGGTTGAGCTGTAGATCTCCGGTCGACCCGAAGAACGGGGCATCGAAGCCGAACACCCCGCCGTCGGCGGCCACCAGCCAGTAGCCGCCGGTGGCCGGATCGGCGGCCAGCCCCACGACGGGCTGGTTGAGCGCCGTGCCACCCATCGAACCCTGGAAGGCGGCTCCGGATCCGAAGCTGAAGACACCCCCGTCCTTGGCTACCAGCCAGTAGCCATTGCCACCCGGCGCCGACGCCATCCCCACGATGGGTTGGTTGAGCGGGGTGCCGCCGGTCGACCCGAAGAACTGGGCATGGAAGCTGAACACCCCGCCGTCGGCGGCCACCAGCCAGTAGCCGCCGGTGGCCGGATCGGCGGCCGTCCCCACGACGGGCCGGTCGAGCGGTGTCCCACCCATCGAACCCTGGAACGCGGCGCCGGGGCCGAAACTGAACACCCCGCCGTCGGCGGCCACCAGCCAGTAGCCGTCGCCGCCGGGCGCCGATGCCATCCCCACGATGGGTTGGTTGAGCTGCATACCGCCGGTCGACCCGAAGAACGGTGCCCCGAAGTCGAATACCCCGCCGTCGGCGGCGACCATGCGGTAGCCGGTGGCCGCGGTCTGGAACGTCCACGTCTCGCC
Organism: Acidimicrobiales bacterium; assembly: GCA_049521915.1. Lineage (GTDB taxonomy): Bacteria > Actinomycetota > Acidimicrobiia > Acidimicrobiales > RAAP-2 > Bog-756. The sequence goes on from JBEKOI010000243.1 coordinate 2,552, forward strand.
CAGAGGGACATCGCCGGCGTCGCGCTGGCCGACATAGTGGCCGGAGCCACAGACGAGGACCAACTGGCCGAGCATGGGGTCGTAGGCCATGGAGGCGCCGAACCGCGATGGCGGGCTGGTCGCCGGGGACACCTGTGTCCAGGTCGCGCCGTTGTAGGTCCAGGTGTCGCCCAGGGCGTAGTCATCGGTGGAGGCTGCTTCTGTTCCTCCGAACAGGACCATCTGGCCGATGGCCGGGTCGTAGGCCATGGAGGCACTGGCTCGGGACGGCGGGCTGGACGGCGGGGAAACCTGTGTCCAGGTCGTGCTGTTCAGCACCCAGGTGTCACCCAGGACGTGGCCAGGGGTGTCCGTTCCTCGGTATCCCCCGAACAGGACCATCTGGCCGGTGGCCGGGTCGTAGGCCATGGAGGCGCCCTGTCTGGCCGGTGGGCTGGTCGGCGTCAACACCTGGGTCCAGGTCGTGCCGTTGAACGTCCAGGTGTCACTCGAGCCCTGTCCGAAGGGTCCGCCCGCTCCCCCGAAGAGGACCACCTGGCCGATGGCCGGGTCGTAGGCCATGGAGGCGAAGGACAGAGGCGGCGGGCTGCTCGTCGGCGACGCCTGGGTCCAGGTCGTGCCGTCGAACAGCCACGTGCCGCCCGGGTTGTTGAACGTCGTACCCCCGAACAGGACCATCTGACCGATGGCCGGGTCGTAGGCCATCGACGCGTCGGCCACGGCCGGAGAAGCGTTCGCCGCCAATTCGGTCCACGTGGTGCCGTTGTAGGTCCACGTCTCATTCATCACAAAGGGAATGAGACCCGCGCCGGGTACGAGGACCAGGCGACCGATGGCGGGGTCGTAGGCCATGGACCCGTCCGAGGTGGCCGGAGGGCTTTGCGCCGGCAATCGGGGCACCCAGGTGGTGGGGGGAACGACGGTGACCGGGGTCACCACGGCGGCGGCGGATGACGCCGCCGCTGACAACGCACCGCTGGTCATCAGGCAGATCACTCCGAGCACGGCGGCTCTGACCCAGGTTCGAGGTCGGGAGCGGTTCGATCCGGACTTGCCGGTGCTCCGGACAAGCCCTGCGGATCCTGCCCGGACGTGTTCCACCACCAGCCATCATGCTCCTCCTGGCATGCGTTGGCGAGCCCACCTTCCACTCGCCGACGCGGCGCGGCGGAAGGTCAGCCTGATCCGGCGGTGAGGTCGTAGATGGTCACCCCGTCGACCGTCCGGGCGGTGAAATGGCTGGTCACCCAGGCCTCGATCTGGGATGCCGGGGTGGTCCCCGCCGACCCGCCACCGAACCCGCCGCCGAAGCCGCCGCCACCACCGATGTAGTAGTGGATTCTCCCTTCGGCCACGTACCGCTCGAATTCGGCCAGGGTCGGAGCGGGGTCGGTCCCGTTGAACCCGCCGATGGCCATGACCGGATCGCCGGTGGCCAGCTGGTAGCCCGACGCCGAGTTCGACCCTGTGGTGGCCGCCACCCACGAATAGCGGGAGGCGTTCGCAGCCAGCAGGGCGGCGAGCTGCCGGCCAGGTGTCGAGCCGTTGAGAAGGCCACCGGCACCACCGGCACTACCACCGAATCCGCCTGCGCCGCCGGTCCGCGCCGCGTGGCCGAAGCCGCCGCCCAAGCCGCCCGCGAATCCGCCCGGCGCCCCACCGGCGCCGAAGCCGCCGGCCGAGGCCGGTGGGAAGGAGCCCGGGGGGATGGTGAGCCCGTTGGGGAGCTTGGTGCCATTGGGCAACGTGAACCCCTTGGGCAGGGTGATGCCGTTCCTGTGCAGAGCCCCGAACCCGCCGCCACCGCCGAAACCGCCCCGGCCGAGACCACCGAACCCACCCCGGCCGAAACCACCGAAACCACCGGGGCCACCGGGGCCGATGCCTCCGCCCCGGATGGGCGGACCGGCCGAGGGAATGGCTCCACTGTGCGGTGTTGCCGCCGTGTTCAGCGAGTAGGCCGCCGGGGCGGCGATGATCGAAGCGATGCCGAATCCGGCGATGCCGGCAGCCAGCACCCCGCGGGCCCGGGGGCTGAGGGCGACACCGACAGCGGCGGCCACGCCGACGGCCAGGATGACCCAGCGCAGTGCCGGGTACCAGGTGGGACTCCATCCGAGGACCACGAACGCCCAGGCGATGCTGGCCAGGATGGCCGCGGCCAGGGCCAGTCGGGGGAAGATCTCCTGACGCCGTCGCCACAGCGTCGATGCCCCCATGCCCACCAGTGCCCCGATCGCCGGGGCCAGCGCCACCGTGTAATAGGGATGGATGATGCCGTGGGCGAAGCTGAACACGGCCCCGGTCAGCAGCAGCCATCCACCGAAGATGAGAAACGCCGCTCGCACCCGATCGGTCCTCGGGGCGCGGCGGGTCAGCCACAGCACGGCGACGAGCCCGATCAGCGAGCCGGGGATCAACCACGAGATCTGCCCGCCCATCGACGACAGGAACAGGCGGTTCCACCCTGTCGGTCCCCAGATGCTCCCGGGGGCACCACGACCACCGACGCTGCCCGTCTCGTTGCCGGTCAGCCGACCGAATCCGTTGTAGCCGAAGATGAGGTTGAGCTCCGAGTTGTTGGTCGAACCACCGACGTAGGGCCGGTCGGCGGCCGGGGTCAGTTGCACGGCCGCCACCCACCAACCGCCGGACAGGAGGAGCGCCACTCCGGCGTAGACCAGCTGCACGATCCGGCGCCCGAGCTTTGGTGGACCGGCCAACAGGTAGACGAGCGCCAGTACCGGCAGGATGATCAGGGCCTGGAGCATCTTGGTGATGAACCCGAACCCGATGAGCGCCCCGGCGAACACCATCCACCGGCTCCGCCCGCTCTCGATGGCCCTGACGGTGACGTACGCGGCTGCGGTCAGGACGAGGGTGAGCATGGCGTCGGGATTGTTGTATCGGAACATCAACGTGGCCACCGGGGTGAGGGCCACGACCGCGCCGGCCAGCAGGGCTGCCCCCGGTGAGAACCAGCGGCGGACGGTGACGAAGAGCAGACCGACGGTGGCCACTCCCTCCAGGGCCTGGGGTACGAGAATGCTCCATGCGTTGACACCGAAGAGACGTGCGGAGATCTCCATCACCCACAATGAGGCGGGCGGTTTGTCGACGGTGATGAAGTTGGACGCGTCGAAGGAGCCGAAGAAGAAGGCCTTCCAGCTCTTGGTCCCCGCCTGTACGGCCGCGGAGTAGAAGCTGTTGGCCCATCCCGACCGGCCGAGGCCCCAGATGTAGAGGAACCCGGTGCCGACCAGCAGGATCACCAGGGCCGGGCGGACCCAGGCCGGATCCTGGGGCCGACCCCGGACCAGGCGTGACAGCCGACCCGAGGGAGGAGCCGGGGTCGGAGGGTCGGTGGGTGGTGCCCCGTTGCCCGGCCCGCCGCCGGCCTCCGCGACCGGCCTGTCGGGGGCCCAGCCGTATGGCGCCGGGCAGGAGGCTGGATCGGCGGCACCGGGATGCACGGTGGTCGGATCGGTCGTGACCGCCGTCGGGCCGACGGTGGTGCCGTCGTTGTCGAGTTGCGTGCCGGTCACGACGGCCTCCAGGCACTGGAGGCCATGGGCCCGATGGCGCCCGTGCCGGAGGCCCCGGAACCGGTGGTCAGATGGGTCCCGAACTGCGGTCGGAACACCCAGTTGCGGAGGATGGCGAAGCGGATG
>JBEKOI010000244.1:0-6208 GCA_049521915.1 Acidimicrobiales bacterium
CGGCCCGATAGATCGGCGGTTCTCCGGTGGCCGCGGTGATCAGCGCGGCCGGCAACGTGACCGAGGGGATCTGGTCATAGCTGGGCAGGCTCCGCTGGTCGGGAATTACCACCATGGTCACGCCCCACTCGGATAGGGCCCGCCGGACCGCGGCGATGTTGTTGGTGGACGCCAACCAGTGCAATTCGGTGGGGAGGGAGGAGACCAGGGGAGAAGTTGCATCGGAGATGACGGTGGCTCCGGGGCGCTCCTCCCCGGCTCGCTGGAGGATGCCGGCCGGCCCTCCTTCGTTGACCATCGAATAGTGCATCCGGTTGACCGCCTGCCAGGTCATCGGGTTGTCCCTCCACGGGGACGGCTCGACCATGGTCAGGAGCACCTGGTGGCCGGCCAGGTGGGGAGCGACGGTTCGGAACCAATTGGAGAGCACGACCGGTCGGGTGGTGAACGGGACGGTCTGGGCCAGGTAGACGGCGGGGGGCACGAGGGCGATGAGGGCCACGACCACTGCGGCCACGGCGCCGGACGCTCGCGGCATCCGTGACCACCAGCCCAACCCGGGTTGCCCGTGCGCTCCGGCCGTTCGTGGGCGACCGCTCACGCTGGCATAGGTGTGTTCGACGATGAGCCCCAGCATGACGGCGACGGCAAGATAGGTGATGAGGACGAAATGGGCCGCATCCACGTTGTCGAACAGCGGAAGGTGGGTGAACACCTCCCACGGGAGGTAGGGCTTGGTCGCACCCAGGGAGAGGACCAGAGATACCAGACTGATTGCACCGAACAGCCACAGCCGGCGGTCCCACCACCAGGCGATGTACCCACCGACCAGCACGAGCAATACCCCGATCCTGAAGTACTGGAATGAAACCAGCGGTCCCTGGTAGGAGGACCCGAGGTGGAGGACGGCATTGGCATGGACACCGTTGGCCGCCGGCAGCGGGACCACCAGATCCTTCAACTCGAGGCTCTGGTCCCGGAGGGCGGCAAAGTAGCTGCCCGGCCAGATGAGACCCGAGATGTGGGCGGGACCGGCGACTGCGTACCACACCGGGTAGGCGAGGAGGACCAGCGCGGTGGCGGCTCCGGACGCCAGACCCACCACAGCGTCGTGGAGCCGTGCCCGGAGGACCTCGGGACGGGTGAGGGCGGCATAGGCGACGATGAGGACGACGCCCACGGCAGCCATGACCGCCGTGATGAGCAGGACCTCGGAGTAGATGAAGAACTGCAGGGTCACGAGGAGCCCGAGGACGATGCCGGTCGCCACCGGAGGCCGTCGTTGCCTGATCAGGAGCTCATCGAGGCAGAGGACGATCAAGGGGGGGGACCACTTCCGTCGAGATCATGGCGAAGCCCGCCGTGGCCGAGATGAGGATGGCCGTCGAAAAGCCGTAGAACAGGCCACCGACGAAGGCCGCCGGGCCCCAGGTCACCCACCGCCGCAGGAGCACGAACATGGCCATGGCCGAAGCCACCGGGCCGAGGGTCAGGGCCACGTTGAAGGTGGCGATGGGACCGAAGATCCAGGTGATCGGAGCACCGAGGATGCCGGTGACCATGTCGCTGGCATTGGCCGGCAGCTTCACGCCGTGCGGATAGCCCATGGCCGTCGAGTAGAAGGGGCTGAGTCCGTGCGAGATGGCATACGCAGGCCAGGCCAGGAACCAGGTGAACTCCGAACTGTCCCCGCACCCGCACGTCGTCACCGAGGTCGGGTGCGTCGACCACACGTTCCACCACAGGAGTACCGACAGGAGCAGGTAGGCACACCCGGCCACCAGCACGCCCCGCCACTGGTGAAGACGGGGAGGCTCAGACTCGCTGTCGGGCATGCCGGCCGGTGCAGTGGCGATGTCGGCTACCGGAAACGAGGCTTCAGTCTGCAGGTCCTCGGTCGTCACGAGGCCCAACGCCTCCTCGCCGCAAATGCGAACCGCCCCTCGGTCACATTGAGTTCGTTGGGGAATTACCCTAATCCACGGTCAGGTCAGGATCGGGAGCACTGGCCTGGTTCAGCCTGAGGCGGGAGCGGACTCGGCCTCCGACTTGAGGTTCTCGAGGGTCTGACGCATGGTGATCTGGTTGTGGGCGGCGCGATCCTTCACACCGGTCGCCTGCTTCCCGAGCACTTTGATGATGGGGCCGCGTTGGTCGATCCAGGTCTCGATCACCCGGCATCCGGTCGGGGTGGTCTCGAATTCGTACCGCCACTCGGCCACCTTGAGGCCGACCGCCTTGATGCGGAAGCTGAACACGCGACCGGGCTCGCAATCGACGATCGTGCCCACGCTCGTCCACTCCTTCTTGCCGTTTCGGTTGACGCCTTGGAACTGTGCGCCGGACTGCGGACCGGTCGCTCCCCGCAGCCAGGCCGCGCCTTCGTTCTCCGGTGACCACTTGCCCATCTGGGTCACGTCGGAGACCATGGCCCACACCGCCTCTGCCGGAGCGGTTATTTCTTCGGACACACTCAACTCATCGGCCATGCGAGTTCCGTCCTCCGTTCTGCCGGCTCTCCGTCGGTATCAGCCCAGCATCACGTTGTGCACGTTGGCCACCATCGGGTCCTTCAACTCCACGCCGAGCTCGGCGAGGATCGGCACCAGCGTCGGTCCGAAGGCATCGAAGTCCGCCTGTGATTCCCAGATGTCGAACACCTGGATGGCACCGTCCGACTCCAAGGCGAAGTGGTAGGTCCGACCCTTCGGCTTACCCGCTCCGGCCGCCTCCAGCTGCTTGATGGCGCTGGCGTACTTCTCAGGAGTGAAGTTCTCGTGTGCGAAGTAGATCCCGAGTGCCATGATGTACCACCTCTCTGCGTGCTCGACGCAGTGTTGATCCTCCGGCCAACCCGCCTTGGGCTCGACCCATGTGGACCATAGTGTCCTGCGGGCTGCGCATGTCGACCGGTTCGGCGTGGGCCGGCTCAGTCGGCCGACGAGGCTTCGATCCATTCCGCCGCCGTCATGACCGCGGCCTGGCGGGGGAAGACCTTGTCCATCAGGACCCGGTGGGTTTCGGGATCGTTGTCGGCGCACAGGTCCGACAGCACGGTGAGGCCGAAGTCGAGGTCGGCCGCCTGTCGCAGCGTCGACAGGACGACCCCGCTGGTGGAGATGCCGGTCAACACCAGCGAGTCGACGCCGAGCGATCGCAGGACGACATCGAGGTCGCTGCCCGAAAATGCACTCACCCGTTTCTTGGTCACGATGATGTCGCCGGGGTGAGGGGCCACCGCGCTGTGGATCTGGGTCGAAAGGTGCGATTCGTCGAAGGATCCCGATGCGATCCGGGTGAAGGTCAGGTTCTTCGGGCTCATCTCGGGCGCGCCCGTTCTGAAGGCGATCCGCACGTAGATGACGGGTATCCCTGCCGTCCGGGCCGCGGTCACCGTGCGACCGAGCGTGGCCAGGTAGGCCGCCGACCCGTCGCCGATGCGGTCCACGATGGCGTTCTGCACGTCCATGACCAGCAGTGCACGGTTCGTCACTTGTGTCCTTCCATGGGCAGGGTGCGGGCCCGGTCCGAGCGCTCGGCGCCACATCGTAACGGCGGCCTCCGGTCGATGGGGGAGTGGAGATGAACGGCAGGTGTCCCCCAGGTGACGGAATCGCGAACTTTCCTGACTCTTGGTGGGTATGGTCTCTCGTATCTATGGAGCGGACCGACGAGGTGGACGTCATCGACCGGAAGGTCAGCCAGCTGTTCGCCCTGGTCTCCGAGGCGCTGGCCCAGGCCACCCATGCCCTCCTCAACGGGGACCTGGACATGGGCCGCCGGGTGGTGGCCGGCGACCAGATCGTCGACGACCTCACCGCCGAGGTCGAGATGCTGGTCTGGCGGCAGATCGACCGGCCCGGCCGGGGTCCGGAGCTGCGCCAGCTCATCGGGATCCTGCTCATCCTGCCCGAGCTCGAACGCAGCGCCGATCTGGCCGAGCACGTGGCCCAACGCGCCGTCGACAATCTGGGCGTGGACATGTCCCCACTCAGCCGGGGCATCGTGCAGCGGATGACCGAGGTGGCCCTCGAGATGTGGCGCACGGCAGCCGATGCCTACGGTGAAGGGGGCGACGAGGCACCGCGACTGGCCGAGGACGACCAGGAGATCGACATCCTCCGCCAGCGGTTGATGGACGAGATCGCCGCCGAAGCCATGCCCACTCCCGTGGCATCCCAGGTCACGCTGCTGGCCCGCTTCTACGAACGGCTGGGCGACCACGCCGTGAACCTGGCCCGGCGCATCGCCGTCCTCCGCACCCCCTCCCCGTAGGCCTCGGGCCCGGCCCGGTACCATGGGCGGTGATGTCGCCGCTCGAGGACGTCGACGCCTACCTGGCCCGCATCGGAGTGGTCGCGCCGACCGGCCTGGGTGCCGTCCACCGGGCCCACGCCACCTCCATCCCCTTCGAGAATCTCGACTCCTTCGCCGGCCACCCCGTTCCCCTCGACATCGCCCACCTCGAGGACAAGATGGTGGCCCGCAGGCGGGGCGGGTACTGCTTCGAGCACAACCTGCTCCTCATGGCCGCCCTCGAGTCCCTCGACCTGGGCGAGGTGGCGCCCATGCTGGCCCGGGTGCGCATGGGCCCCGACGGCGGCCCCCGGCCCCTCAACCACCTCCTGCTCCGGGTGGTGGACGAATCCGGACCCTGGATCGCCGACGTGGGCTTCGGGGGTGGTGGGCTCCTCGATCCGGTGCCGCTGGCCACGGGGATCGAATCCGAGCAGTCGGGCTGGCGCTACCGGCTGGTGGAGGACGGCCCCGGTCTCGTCCTGCAGACCTTCACGGACGACGGCTGGTCGGACATGTACGGGTTCGTTCCCGAACCCGTCCCCGCCGTGGACATCGAAGTGAGCAACTGGTTCACGGCCACCCACCCCGATTCGCCCTTCGTCACCGGGGTCATGGCCGGGGTGCGCGCCGCCGACCGTTGCCTCTCGCTCTTCGTCTACGACGAGGCCGTGTTGATCGAACGACTTGTCGGCGGGGCCACCACGAGCACGGCGGTCGACATCGGGACCGTCCCCGACCTCCTGGCCTCGCGCTTCGATCTCAGCGGGGTGACGGTGGACCCCTCAGGCCGGCTCGCCGCCCCCGAGCGGTAGCCGCCCTCCATCCCTCAGTCGTCGGCCAGGGCCCGGCCCCGCTCGCCCGCCTCGAGCAGCCGCCCGATCTCGCGCACCTCGGCCTCCACCGACTGGGCGAACCACTTGCCGGCCACCTGGTCGTGCAGCCAGCCCAGCGGACCGTGCCCCAGTTCGAGCTCCTCGACGTGGCGGATGCGCGTCCCGCCGTCCACGGCCTCGATCTCGAACCAGGCGTGAAGGCTCTGCGGCACCCCGTGCTCCAGCGTCACGTCGATGCTGGTGGGCCGTTCCCACCGGTACCGGGTGATGACCGACCCGGAGAACCGGCCGAGGAACTTCCCGTCCTCCCGGGCCAGCATCCCGTCGGGGGTGTCGGCCAGCTTGGTCACCCACACCATCTTGGTGTCGGCCTTGGTGTACTGGGCCGGATCGAGCACGAAGTCGAAAGCCTCGTCGGGGGTGACCCCCTTGGCCACCGTGGTGCCTTCGCCTCTGACCATGCCCGCAGGCTATCCGGTGGTGGCGAAGCGGCGCATGGCCTTCTGGTAGGTGACGGGGGCCAGCGTGCGGGCCATCGGCGCCAGCAACGGTAACCGGGCCGCGTTGATGTCGATCCGCGGTCCCCCCATCCGGTCGGCCACCAACGTGGCCACCTGCTCCACCGTCCGGCGGACCATCCTGGGCGGCAGCGAGCCCCCGTCACCGTCGCCCGGCAGCCCCATGGCCGTGGGCACCCAGCCCGGGTAGAGGACGTGGATCGACACACCGCGGTGGGCCATCTCGTGGGCCACCGACTCCGAAAAGGCGGACAGGGCGGCCTTCGACGCCGCGTAGGCGCCCTGGCCCGGCTCGGGGGCACGGGCCGAGTCGGAGGACACGTTGACCACGATGCCCGAGCCGCGCCCGGCCATGCCCGGCAGCACGGTCAGCGTCCCGGCCACGGTGGCGAAGAAGTTGACGTCGAACACCTCGCGCACGGTGTCCAGGTGGCCGCCGGGCACGGCCAGCATGAGGTCGACACCGGCGTTGTTGATCAGGATGTCGATGCCGCCGCGCTCATCCTCCAGTCGGGCCAGCGTGGCGCGGAACCCGTCGGCGTCGCCCACGTCGCACAC
>JBEKOI010000245.1:0-6201 GCA_049521915.1 Acidimicrobiales bacterium
GATGGCGCCCGGTTCCGGCCCGTGGGACTGAGACCGGTCGGACGTCGCAGTTTCTAGGCTGCGAGCGCGAGCTGAGGCTCGGCGTTTATTTTTTGTTCCGGCTCTTTAACGTGGCTCCGGAGACCACGGCTCGCTTCTCCTACATCGACGACCAGAGTCGAAGCCTGTCACCCCCTGGGGTTGTTCACGCGGTCGGGCGGACTGCCCGATCCAGGACCTCCAGCCTACCGTCTCGGGGTCGGCCCGGGTCCCGGCCTCATCGGCCCGCGCTGCCCCTGGCCGCGGAGCGCGCCTCACGTGCCGCCTCGCGGCTGGCGTCCCGGGTGGCGATGGCATGGCGCTTGTCGTACTGCCTGCGACCCCGGGCCAACGCCAGTTCGACCTTGGCCCGACCGTCCTTGAAGTAGATGGACAGGGGGACCATGGTCAGCGACTGCTGCTGGGCCTTTCCCATCCACTCGTCGATCTGGCGGCGGTGGAGCAGCAGTTTCCGCCGCCTGTCGGGTTCGTGGGCGCCGAACCCGTTGGCCTGGGCGTAAGGCGGCACGTGGACGCCGAACAGCCACATCTCGCCATCGATGATCCGGGCGTAGGAGTCCTGCAGGGCGATCCGGCCGGCCCGCAGGGATTTGACCTCGGAGCCCTGGAGGACGATGCCGCATTCGGTGGAATCGATGATCTCGTAGTCGTGCCGGGCGCGCCGGTTGGAGGCCACCACACGGTTGGCCTCCCCGCGGTCCTTGGCCGACCCGGGCTGGCTCCCACTGGTCCTGGTTTTCTGCTTCGCCGCTGCCATGCCTATCGGACGGTAGTCGCCCGATCCCGACCCGCGGTCCTCTAGCGTGCAATCACCATGCTTTACCTACCCAAGTTGGTCCACGACCAGATGGTGGCGCACTGCCTGACCGGGCTGCCCGACGAGGCCTGCGGTCTGCTCGGAGGGGAGCTGAAGACCGGGGAGGTCGTGACCTGCTACCCGACCCGGAATCTGGCCGCGTCGGCCAAGCTCTACACCGTCGACCCGAAGGACCACCTCCGGGCCGACCGGGACGCAGAGGCGTCCGGGACCTCGATCATGGGGGTCTTCCACTCCCACACCCATACCGAGGCGTACCCCTCGCCCACCGACGTGGCCCAGGCACCGGATCCCCAGTGGCACTACGTGTTGGTCTCCCTCCGGGACATCCAGCCGGTGGTGAGGAGCTACCGGATCGTCGATGGGACGATCACCGAGGAACCGGTCCGGTTGCTGCCCAGATAGAATCCTCACCGGAGTGGTCAACTTTCTCTCCAGCCGAAGCCGAAGCCGGAACCAGCACCCAGAGGAGAGCCCGTGCCCGTGCAAGTCAATCTGCCGACCATCCTGCGCTCGCACGCCGGGGGGGAGAAGACGGTCTCCGTCGAAGGGTCGACGGTCGGTCAGGTCCTCGTGGCCCTGGTCGGCTCCTATCCGGGCCTGTCGGGCCAGGTCATCGACGACAAGGGGGGGCTCCACAAATTCGTCAACGTCTACGTCAACGACGATGACGTCCGCTACCTCTCGTCGCTCGACACCCCGGTCAAGGACTCTGACGAGATCTCGATCCTGCCGGCGGTCGCCGGAGGGGCGGTCCCTCTGGTGACGGCCTCGATCTGATGACCTCGTTCGGTTCCGTCCTGGACCTGATCGGCAACACCCCGCTGGTGGACATCAGCTCGCTGAGCCCGAATCCCGGGGTCCGTCTCATCATCAAGCTGGAAGGGCAGAACCCCGGTGGTTCGGTGAAGGACCGGATCGCACTGTCGATGATCGAGGAAGCGGAGAAGGAAGGCGTCCTCGGACCCGGCCACACGTTGATCGAACCGTCGTCCGGCAATACCGGCATCGGCATGGCCATGGTCTGCTTGGTCAAGGGGTACCAACTGAAGGTTGTGCTGGCCGACATCGTCTCCATAGAGCGCCGCCAGCTCCTCGAGGTGTGGGGGGCCGAGATCATCCCCTCACCGGGCTCCGAGGGATCCAACGGGGCCGTGCGCCGGGCGCGCCACCTGGCCGCCGAGCATCCCGAGTGGGCGTTCCTCTACCAGTACGCCAATCCGGCCAACCCGAAGGCCCACTACGAAGGCACCGGGCCGGAGATCTGGCGGGACTGCCCCGAGGTCTCCCACTTCGTGGCCGGCCTGGGCACCTCAGGGACCCTGCTCGGTGTCGGCCGCTACCTGAAGGAGCAGAACCCGGACGTAAAGGTGTGGGCCATCGAGCCGCCCGCCGGCGAGCTCGTCGACGGCCTGCGGAACCTCGACGACGGGTACATCCCGCCGATCTTCATCGACAACGGCGGCAACGAACTGCTCGACGGCAAGCGGATCGTGCGTCCCAAGGAGTCGATCGAGTGGGCCCGGCGGCTGATCGACGTCGGGATCTTTGCCGGCCTGTCATCGGGGGCGGCGCTCGCCGGAGCGGCCAAGACGGCCGCGTCGGTCGAATCGGGCACCATCGTGGTGGTCTCCGCCGATGCCGGATGGAAGTACCTGTCCACCGGTGCGTGGACCGGCGACCTCGACGAGGTGGCCGAGCGGGCCAGCAAGATCACCTACTTCTGAGGGATCCCAGGCCATGCCCCCCGACCACAGCACTGCCGGATCCGACGCCACCCGCTCGGGGTTGACGCTCGTCGTGGTCGGGTGCGACGGAAGCTGGACCGGCCCGGGCGGCGCCGGCAGCGGCTATCTGGTCGCATCGGGAGGGACCACCGTGCTGATGGATGCCGGTCCCGGCACGTTCGCCAACCTGCAGCGCCATGTCGACCCCGCAGCACTCGACGCGGTGATCCTGAGCCATCACCATCCCGACCACTGGACCGATCTCTATGCCCTGACCACCCATGGCCACTATGCCCTCGGCCGTCGGGGTGTCGCCGTCTATGCCCCGGCCGGCCTGGCCGGGGAGGCCGGGCTGTCGGACTCGTCGGCCCTGGACTGGCACGAGGTGACCGACGGTGACACCGTGGCCATCGGGGCCCTGGCCTGCACCTTCCACCGGACGGACCATACCTTCGAGACCCTGGCCGTCCGTGTCGACGGCGGTGGCCGGACGCTGGGGTACTCTGCCGACACGGGCCCCGGCTTCGCACTGGTCGAGCTCGGGACCGACCTCGACCTCCTGCTGTCCGAGGCCACCTACACGTTCGAACACGAAGGGACCGCCGATCACATGAGTGGACGCCAGGCCGGTGCACAGGCCCGGGAGGCCGCGGCCAGGCGCCTGGTGATCACCCACAGGTGGCCGACGATCGGTCAGGCGGCGGTCGCCTCGGAGGCGGAGGCCGCCTTCGGGCGTCCCGTCGAACACGCGGTCATCGGAAAGGAATTCCTACTGTGAGTGAAGGAACGATTGCCCGTCGGGTCACCGGACGGGCCGATGGACGGGCCACCGACGAGCTACGACCCGCCTCCTTCGAACGCGATTTCACCGTGATCGCCCCCGGGTCGGTGCTGGTGTCGATGGGACGCACCCGGGTCCTGTGCACCGCCTCGGTCGAGGAGCGGGTCCCACCGTGGATGCGGGGGAGCGGGAAAGGCTGGGTCACCGCCGAGTACTCCCTGCTGCCCGGGTCGACGGGCGAGCGGGTCACCCGCGAAGCAGCCAAGGGCAAGCAGTCGGGGCGTACCCAGGAGATCCAACGGCTCATCGGGCGATCCCTGCGGTCGGTGTGCGACATGGTGGCGCTGGGCGAGATCCAGGTGACGGTGGACTGCGATGTCCTCCAAGCCGACGGCGGCACCCGCACGGCCTCGATCTGCGGGGCCTACGTGGCCCTCTACGACGCCTTCACCCGGCTGGTCCAAAAGGGCACGCTCCGGTCCAATCCGCTGTCGGAGGCGGTGGCCGCGGTGTCGGTCGGTGTCGTCGACGGTGTGTGCATGCTCGACCTGCCCTACGAAGAGGACAGCCGGGCCGAGGTGGACATGAACGTGGTGATGACGTCGTCGGGCCGGTTCATCGAAGTTCAGGGAACGGCCGAGGGCATGCCCTTCACCAAGGGGGAGCTCGACGAGATGCTCAGCCTGGCCGAGCATGGCATCGCCCAACTCCTCGATCTGCAGACCGAATCGCTGTCCGATCCGCCCGCACCCCGGTGACTGGGGGGCTCCGGCTGGTGTTGGCCAGCGCCAATCCCGACAAGGCTGCTGAGATCTCGGCGATCCTCTCCGAAGTGCCGGGACTGGTCCTCCTACCGAGGCCGTCGTCTGTTCCCGACGTCGAAGAGACCGGGGACACACTGGTCGACAACGCCAGGCTCAAGGCTCGTGCACTGGTCGAGGCCACCGGGCTGCCCGCGGTGTCCGACGACACCGGACTCGAGGTCGAGGCATTGGGTGGGGCTCCCGGGGTCTACTCGTCCCGGTACTCCGGTGAGCACGCGACCTATGCCGACAACGTGGCCAAGCTGCTGGCCGAACTGGACAGGGTCGGGGCCGGCTCACCCGATCGGCGGCGTGCAAAGTTCCGCTGTGTGGCCATGGTGGCCTACCCCGACGGCAGCGACGTGTGGGAGGCCGGCGAGGTCACCGGCGACATCACCCCCGAAGCGGCCGGCCGATCCGGTTTCGGATATGACCCCGTCTTTGCCCCTGACGGCTTCGAGGGCCGGACCTTCGCCCAGATGAGCGCAGCGGAGAAGCACCGGGTCTCCCACCGCGGTCGTGCCTTTCGGGCCCTCGCGTCGAGGCTGGACGGCGCCCGCCGGTCCTCTTGAATCTCGACCCGGCCGAGTAGCGTCGAGGCCAGGACCCGACGGAGGAGCTCCCGTGAGCGACGTGTGGCAAGGACCGGGTTGGTGGCTGGCCTCGGACGGGAAGTGGTACTCGCCCGACCAGATACCGGGCCCGGTGCCGGCGACCCCGGCCTACCCCGCCTCCGGCCCCACCGCACCTCCCGGTTCCGTACCCACGATGGATGCGGCCGGCGACCCGACCGTGCGCCCGGCGGTCACGGGCTACGGGTTGCCCGGCGTACCCGGCTCCGGCCCCGGGGCCTCGCCCTCTGACGCCGCGTGGTATCCGTCATCAGCGCCTACCTACGGACCGCCACCGTTCTCTCCCGGTTACGGCCGATCGCCGACGGCTCCCACCTACGGCCCACCGCCCGTGACCCCGGGCTACGGCTACCAGCCCGGGTACCCCGCCTACGGTTACGTGCCCGCGGCGAGGACAAACGGCCTGGCCATTGCCTCGCTGGTGTGCTCGCTCCTGTGGATGTTCGGAGTGGGCGGGGTGTTGGCCATCATCTTCGGGTTCGTGGCCCGCTCGCAGATCAAGCGATCCGGTGACGGCCAGCGGGGGACGGGCCTGGCCCTGGCCGGCATCATCATCGGTTTCGCCGGTGTGTTGGCCATGGCGCTGTTCATTGTCCTGGCGGTGGCCCTGGACCACCACTGTCATCAACCGGGCAACTGCACGTTCACCACACCGAACACCGAGACCTGACCGAGCGGCGCGGCGCCGGTGGATCAGGCTGCTCCGTCGTCGTCCCCGTCGGTCGGCGTGGCGCTCGGTCCCCAGGGATCCCCGGCGATGGGAGGTGGCATGATCGCCACTTCGGCCAGGCCACCGAACGGCTGGCCACGATCGGGGGCCGATGAACCGGCTCCGGGTGGAGGCCCGAACGTGGTCCGGTCAGCTGTGCCGTACCCCTCTGCGTCGGCGGCCAGACCATTGCCCGAGGTGATCCCGTTCGATCGTGCCGCGTCCACGACCAGTCCTCCGTCCAACTCGACGAGATGGGCCGTGTAGAGGTCCCGGAGGGTGCGGAGGCCGACGATCTGATCGCCGCCGATCCTGTCGAGGACCGACCTGACCGTGTTGCCGTTGTTTCCGATCGTGGTCAGCACCCGCCACTGGTCGCTGCGGATCTGGACATCCTCGCCCGGCGGGTCCGGGCACAAGGTGACGACGGCCTCGATCGGGACCGCCTGTTGGAGCGCTCTCCACTCGTCCACCTGAGGGCCGACCTCGCTCAGGACAACATCGACCGGAACGGGTGACTGGCCGTTCGAGGACGTCGGCCCGGAGGTGAAGTAGAACCAACCCTCGGTCAGGCAGGCCAGGTCGAACACGGCCTCGGCGATGGTCGACGCCGTCCCCACGTGGGCGCTGGAGAGCTCGCCCCGGTCGAGCCACACCCGCCCGTCCACCGTCTCGCCGACCACCTGGAGCTCG
>JBEKOI010000246.1:0-6165 GCA_049521915.1 Acidimicrobiales bacterium
GGATGAGCGAGTGGAGTCCTGTGTGCAAGGAATGTTGGTGGGAAGAAGAAGGCGGCCCTCATGTCGGTGCCTGGTTCGTCGGACGAAACGAGTTTCCCGACCGTTCCGGCGACACGCGATCTCAATGGGAAAGCCGATCCGAGGTGACGGTAGCAAACCGCGGTCGGGAGTTCGCGTATGTCGTCGCCGGGTCGTGGATGAGATTCTCGTACACGTTCGCCAGTGCTCTCGGGGGTACCAGGGTGACCGAGACCTGGAGGTTCCTTCCGCGAGGGCTCGTCAGCTTCCACGAACGGTTCGGCGATGATGCCGACGCGCAGATCGCCAAGCGGGCCGAAGCCGCACATCAGGGGATACGAGGGACCCTGGCGGCGATCAAGCAGCTGGCGGAGGCGGAGTAGCGCAGCTTGTCCCGGATGCATCTCCTGCCGTCAGCCCGGTGATGCTGTGGTCGGGGTCGGCCGGTTCCGTGGACCCGATGGATTCGCTGCGGGGTTTGGCGGTTTCGCTCCGGTCGACGGGTCCGATCCCTCTCCACTCCCCCGATGCACTCCCATGACCGACTTTGCTTCCGCTTTCCAAATGCCTGGCCCCATGAAACACTGAGCCTCATGGACATCGGCGTCGCCTACCCCCAGATCGAACTTCACGGAGATCCGTCCGCCGTCCGGCAGTTCGGGAGAGCGGTCGAGGATCTGGGCTTTGACCATCTGCTGGCCTATGACCATGTACTCGGGGCTGTCCATGCGGATCGGACGCCTCAACTGTTGGGTCCGTACACCGAACGCGACCCATTCCATGACCCGTTCGTGATGTTCGCCCACTTGGCCGGCATCACCGAACGACTCCGCTTCGCCACCGGCATCCTGGTTCTACCTCAGCGCCAGACGGCGCTCGTGGCACGCCAGGCGACCGACGTCGATCTACTGTCAGGTGGCCGGCTGCGGATGGGCGTGGGGGTCGGTTGGAACTATGTCGAATATGAAGCCCTCGGCCAGGACTTTCATACCCGTGGCGCTCGCCAGGAGGAGCAGATCGGGTTGCTCTGTCGGCTGTTCAGAGAATCAGTCGTCGACTTCTCGGGTCGTTTCGACCGGATTGACAGGGCCTCGCTCCTACCCAAGCCGGCCAGATCCATCCCCATTTGGCTCGGTGGATCCGGCGACAAGGCGTTCGACCGGGCCGCTCGGCTGGGCGACGGTTTCATCTTCTTCGGCGGGGGTGTCGACCACGCCATCGACGACTGGACGGGAGTACGGGATCGTGTTGCCGGCGCCGGCCGATCGGTCGAGGAATTCGGCGGGGACTATGTGGCGCTGAGCGGGGGCGACGTACCCGTCCTCATAGGGGAAATCGACGCATGGCGCGCGGCAGGGGGCACCCACGCCACAGTGGTCACGATGGGCCTCGGGCTTGAATCCGTCGACGCCCACATCGACTATCTTGCCTCGCTCGCTGGAGAGCTCGAGCTTTCGTAGGGCCGGCGAGATCCACAGCTCCACCTCCGTTCCGAATCGGCGCGGCACCGGTTCTCACCCTACCCACTGGTCGTCAAGCTGGACCTCTCCGTCATCCTGCCGATCATCGAACTGCGGCCAGTGCCGGACCTCCTCAGGGGCACCCAGATCCGGCCGCCAGACTCCATCGGAATCCTGTGTCCGCAGCGCGGACGTCGACCCGACGGGAAACTCATCACCGATCTCGACCTCTAAGACGTCCCAGAGTGCTTCCGATCCGGCCCCCGCCACCGACCCCACTGTTCTCTCACCCGCCTTCACCAACAGGGCGCCACCCTCGTCCTGAGGTGCAGTGGCCTGAACGTTGACCATGATCATGCTGATGTCTCGAAAGGAGAGAAGCCCGCGAGTGGGACAACCCCGATCCAAGACTGTGCATCGTCCACAAGATCAACCAGGCAGGTGTGGTGCCAGTCTGGTTTGAGGAAGTGGTCCGGGTGATGCCTGACCTGCTCGTCGATGACCGAGGAGTCCTGAAGCATCCTCTTGAATCGAGTGGCCGCACCGACCAGCATCGATACTCCTTCGACAAGGTCAGTCACCGCGCTCTCCGGTGTACGCGGGGCAAGCGGGGCAAGCGGGGCACGCGGGGCAAGCGGGGCAAGCGGGGCAAGCGGGGCAAGCGGGGCAAGCGGGGCAAGCGGGGCAAGGAGTATGTCGAGGCGTCGGTCGAGGATAGGTTGACCGGGAGGTTGCTTGCCCACTTTTCGGTCCTCCTCGATCATGATCCCCCACGCCTCATCTCGGGGTTTCCCTCGGATGGCCTCGCGACAGACCGCATCGAACCTCTTCTGCTCGCTTGCCTTTCCGGCCGTCTGGCGAAGTATCTGGTCGAACCGCGGTGGTGGTTCACCGATCGGCATCAGAAGCACTCCGTTCCGTCGTGCCGGACACTGTCCGCATGCCCCTGGCTGACATCATGCCGGATGGACCTCCACCGGAGCGTCCCTACGCGCGTCGCACCAGTAGCCATCCCTCCCCGATTATGAGCCAACCCCGTTTGCCACCCCGAGCGCCCCACGTACCCCGGATAACGTCCCAACCTGCCCTGCTACATGGGGTGGGATTCCCAGCGTCCGGTTCGTGCCGGACAGCCGGGAGGCTCGACAATGCCCGAGTGTCATACTCGGCATGTGCGACAGATGGGGCGGGCTCTCGCACCAGGGTTCCGGATCGACTGCCGGGGAGGGCAAGAGGCGAAGGAGGACGTTCGTCGAGGTCCCGAGTATTCGTGACTCTGGCTTGCCGCCCGACGCTCGGCAGGACCTGGAACCACCCCAGACATCTTCCATTCTCCGATGGCGCGTGAAAGCCGATCGGAAGGACGATTCGAGGCTTATCCTCTTCGGACCGTGTGGAGGACCCGACCGACAACTGTTGCAGCACCGGGTCCCGTCACGTTCTCGATGCTGCCGCCAGTGCCGACCGCCTCGACCCCGAGGGCTGGGATCAGATACTCGACAATGCCCGCAGGGTTGCTCGTCGTGCACGGTCCGACGTAGACCTGTTGTCCGTTCATCCCTCTCGGTGGGCATTCGAAGGACCGGTTGATGCTGCCGGCTGGGATCGGCGAGAGGGTCAGGGTGGCATCTCGGAAGATGGCCTGACGGGAGGACAAGACGATCGGCCTCCCAAGTTCCAAGTTGCCGAGAGCAGAGCGGTCCACGCAGGGGTACGTACGGTGGACGACCAGTCGCCCGGCACCGAGACCTCGGCCTTGCCGTAGGTGTAGGTCTTCCACCCTCTGGGCACGGCGATCAGGCTGCTCGGGGTTTTGTGCCGAGTGGCCGCCCGGAATTTGAGGAACAAGCAGAGAAAGTGGTGACCAGGGCCAACGAGGCTGCCGTCATGGCTGACCACCGGCGTCTCAAGGCGCCCGCAATTCACGTCGTGGATGAGACATGGTTCCCGATCTCCCAGGTCCAAGAGTAGGACTTCTTTGAACCATGACTGGTCAAGGCCCAAAGAGGTTCGCTGCGGTCGCGGTGTTGACCCTCTGCGCAGCAACCAGAACGGCGAGTCAGGCAAATTGTGTCGCTCAGGGTGAGAAATATGTGACGACGCGTGACGCTGGTTGCCGACGTGGCCCTTCCGTGTCATTTCTTCACCCGGGCGGGCGTGCGGATAGGCACCCCGCGGCAGGAGGGAAGTCGATCCATGGGTGTACGTCGTCGGAGAAGCATGCGAGCTGTTCTGACCCGGCGGTTGCTGTGCTGCGCAGTGCTCACCGCCCCGGTGCTGGTTGGGATCGCTGGCCCAGCCTCTCCGGCCGCAGCGGTGGCCCCGTTCAAGGTCGCAACCACGTCCCTTCCCGGTGCCACGCCTGGAACGCCCTACGCCGCGGTGACCCTCCGCGCCGCCAATGTCGGCGTCAGTGTCAGCCCCTACGTGACCACCCTGAAGTGGAAGAAGGTCTATGGGCCTACGGGGCTGAAGGTTTCCAAGGCCGGGGTGCTGTCTGGGACGCCGCGCAAGAAACTGGCCGCAGGGACGAGTTCGATCACCGTCAAGGTGACCGAGAGGATGACGACACTCAACGGCAAGAAGAAGGTCAGGACCAAGACGACGGTTGAGGCCACCATTCCCCTCACCGTCACCTGATCCACCCTTCACAGGTCGGACTGCCCCGGCGAGAAGGACGGGGTGGAGGTCGGGATGACCCGCCGCGGCGCCGTCGATGGCCCGTCACATCTTCGGGGGCACCTCACCTACCGCTCCTGTTCCCCAGACCCTTCCAGAAGCCCACAGGGCGTGCCTTCCCGTGGGGGCGTGACCAGCACACCCCGGGGATGGCGCCACCTACGTCAACATCCCATGGCACCGGGTCAGCCGGATAGAAGCCCGAGAGCACGGGCGCACATTTCGCACCTTTTGATCGGTTGGGTTTGATCGAAGTTGCGCTCACCGGTGACATCCACCTGCACGGCAAGACCGCACGGAGTCTCGGCGGCTTGGCCCCCATCCTCAGCGGCGACAGCGTGAACCGCAGCGAGTTCTGTGTGGTAGGTGACCCTGCGGGAGCGCGATTGACCGGTCAGGAACAGCCGCGTCTGGTGCCAAGCCCTGTACTCGGGTTCCACCGTAGAAACCGTCCGTTCCGCATTGGTTCGCACCGGCACAATCGGATCAGCTGCCATGGACATGACATCGGCTGCCAATCAGATGAACTTGACCGGAAGGCGAGGAATGATGGGGGATCGCTTCATTCTTGTAGATCGTCACCGGCGACGAGGGCCAGTCTCATCCCTACGGCTACCCTTTCCAGTACCGACCAGACTTCCCGGCGCTCCGCTTCACGCTTGATCCAATGACCTCGAGTGTCCGGAGCGCCGGTCCCCCGGTCCATCGATGCTGTACGATCCCTGACTCAGGAATTCTCTGTGCAACGGTGCCGGACGGCAGGAGATCTGGGGTGCTCAGCAGCAACGCTTCGTCGGGTGAATCGAGCGTGACGGGGGAAGTGTCTTGACGACCACCGGGGGGCTGACGGCGGGTCCTGTCGCTGCCGAGGGGAGTGTGGTCGAGTCGCCTGCCCCGACAGATGGACAGCGCCGATGGCTCCCCGACCTGGCGGGCATCGTGTTTGTCGTCATAGCTGCAGGCGTCGCGATGGCGCCGGCACTTTCCCATGGCTGGTCACTCGGACCGTACGATCAACTCCTGAAGTTCGGCCTGACCCAGCGCCCTCATACGACAGTTCACAACACACAGGTTTACGACCTCATTCGAGAGATCATTCCCTGGACGACGCTCTCGTGGATGCAGGTACATCACGGCCTCCTGCCCTTGTGGAATCCCTTCAGCACCTTGGGGGCTCCACTGGCCTTCAACTGGCAGTCGGGCGCGTTCAGTCTCCCGGCTTTGTTGGGTTATCTGATCCCCCTCCGCTACTCCTACACCTTCCAGGTGCTCGTGACGCTGCTGATCGGTGGTACAGGAATCTACGTACTCAGCCGGACCATGCGGCTGGGCGTACTGGGTGCGACCATGGCCGCGACGACGTTCGAGCTCGGTGGATCGTTCTTTGCGATCCTCGGGTGGCCCATCGCCGCGGTCATGTCGTGGTCCGGTTGGATGTTTGCGTGCACCATCCTTGTCGTACGAGGCCGAAACCGCGGACGCGATATCGCCTTGTTCGCCCTCGTCCTGGCACTCGCTGTCTATGCGGGTGAACCGGACACGCTGGTGGTTCTTCTCGTCGGCATTGGCGTATTCCTCGTTGCCATCCTCCTGCAACGCACCCGTTCGTTCCAACTGAAAGAAGCCGTCGGCCGCCCTCTTTTGGACATGGCCCTCGGTGCAGCCGCGGGAGTGGGTCTCGCCGCACCACTCATCCTCCCGGGCTCGCAGTTGTTGTCCGGCGCGGTGCGAGCCACCTCCCATCACACCGCCTTTCCCGCCTACCAGATCATAAATCTGACGTTTGCGACGTTCGACGGTTCGTCGCTGGCAGGAAGCCGGTCTTTCGAACCTCCCGGTCTGGGGTTGGTCTCAACCGCCGACTACATCGGGGTAATCCCCGTCGTGCTCGCCCTGGTGGCATTGATCACGATCCGGCGTCGGCCCGCGGTGAACGCTCTCGGTGCTGTGGCCATCGTTGGATACCTCCTCACCTACTTCTCTCCCCTCGTCTCTCTTCTCAATACCT
>JBEKOI010000247.1:0-6161 GCA_049521915.1 Acidimicrobiales bacterium
CGGAGAATGGCTAACGTGAATGAGGGTAGGTGGCGGCAAAATCGTTCCCCTCGGCACCGGTGTTCCTTCAGCACCGGCTCGGCTACGGGATCACGGCCGAGGGGGGGTGATGCGGTGTCCATGGGGAAATCCGGCGTGGCCGGGGTCCGGGTGCACCGGCGGATGGTCTCCCGGGTCCTGTTGGCCGCGTTCGTCGCCGGGTCGTCATTCATCGTCCCGCTGGTGGCCACGACACCCGCCGCAGCCGAGGACCTGGTGCCCGTCGTCACCGGGGTGCCGAACGTCATCGGCGTCGCCGTCGACTCGAACGGCGACATCTTCACGAGCACGGACACCGGCCAGGTGTCGGTCTATCCGGCGGCGTCAGGAACGATCTTCGGCGCTGCTGTCACCCAGGGCACGCTGACCACGCTGGCCACGCTGGGCAACGTGGCCGGCCTTGCCTTCGACTCCGCCGGCAACCTCTACATGAGCGACTACAACAACGGAACGGTGTCGGTGCTGTCCAGCACCGGAGGCACGGTCTTTGGCCAGTCGGTCACCGCCGACACCGTCACCACCTTGGTGTCCGGACTCAGCCAGCCGGCGGGCCTGGCTTTCGACCCGGCCGGGAACCTCTACATCGACAGCGAAAGTGGGATGTCCGTCCTCCCGACGTCGTCAGGCACGATCTTCAACACCATGGTGACCGCCGATGTCCTGACCGGTCTCACCGGGGCCTCCGGATCGGCCCCGTCGAAGTCACAGTTCGTCGCCTTCGACAACGCGGGAAACCTGTATATGACCGATCACGACGCCGGAACCGTGACGGTGCTCCCGCAGGCGTCGGGTACGGCCTTCGGGCAGACGATCACCGCCGACACGTATCAGACGTTGGTCACCGGCCTCAGCTCCCCCCAGGGCCTTGCCTTCGACTCGGCGGGCGACCTGTTCATCGCCACCGATGAGAACGTGTCGGTCCTGCCTGCCGTATCCGGCACGCTCTACGGGAGCCCGGTGACGGCGGACGTGGTCAGCCCACTGCAGATGAACGTGAACCTGTACACGGTCGCCTTCGATCCGTCCGGCGATCTCCTGCTGGCGTCGCCCTACGACGGTGCCGTCCTCATGGCCACCACCCAGACGGCCTCGGTCACAGCGGTGCAATTCTCCGGCTCGGTGTTCAATCCCGAGGTCGAGATAACCGGTACCGGGTTCGGAAACGCGCCGCCAACTTCCTCGCCGAACTGTGCCAACACCGGCCGGAACTACGACTACGGCAACCTTTCCTTCCAGGACGACACGGCTGCGGACCAATGGCAGGCCGGCTTCGACCTCGACTGCGTCGGGTTGATCGTCTCGTCGTGGACGGACACGGCCATCGACTTCACCTTGGGCAACTACTACTTCAACCACGAGGTCGCGGCCGGGGACCTGCTGGCCGACGGTGACCAGTACTCACTGGTGGTTGCAGGCGACTTCGTGTCGGGAACCGTCTCCTACCGTCCTTCGGTCACAGCTCTCGGCCCGACGACCGGTCCCTCGACCGGCGGGACCAGCGTGACCATCACCGGCACCAACTTCATCGGCGCCACGGGGGTGGACTTCGGTGCCGACCCGGCGAACAGCTTCGCGGTCGACTCGAGCACACAGATCACCGCCATCGACCCGTCAGGCTCCGTCGGCACCGCCGCGGTGACCGTGACCGCGCCGGGAGGGACGTCTGTCCCGGCGGCGGCTGACCGGTTCACCTACACCCCGGCCGTGCAGGTCACCTACACGTGCACCTTGCCTGCGCCCTTGGGGGCGACCGGCGTTCCGGTCACCCTCTCCGAAGTGCCCGGGGCGCCGGTCGGCATCGGCCAAGGAGGGACCTTCCCGACCGCCCTGGCCGCGCAGGTCACCATGCCGGCCAGCGTCGTCAACCAGGAGATCGCCACCAACAAGACCCAATTCACGATCGACGCCCAGTCGGTCACCGTCGACGGCAAGACCTCGTCGGGCGGCGTGAGCGGAGCGGTCGACCCGAACACGGAGTCGGCATCGGCGACCAACCTGCCTCAGACCGACAACGACCTCGTGTCCAACACCCCCTATACGTTCGACACCACCTACAACCCGGTCTCATGGAAGACCGGCCCGGGCACCGGCCGGGTCGACTTCGTGCCCGGGAACATCGTCATCGTCACCAGCTCGGTGACGTCACGGGGGACCGCGATCCTCCAGATCAACTGCACCGCGCCCGTCAACGCGGCCGCCATCGCCTCCACCACGGTGGACCCGGCGACCACGAGCCCGAGCTTCCAGGTGCCCCCGACCACACCTCCACTCCAGGATCAGGTGAGCGCAGGCACGAACGGTGGGTGGGCGGCCACCGTCTCGAACACCTCGAAGGCGACGGTCACCAAGGTCACAGCCGCAGTCCATGTGAGTGACGGCGGCCCGGCGCTGTCCTTCAACCTGGCCGGCATGGCCGCAGCCGGGACGACCTGTTCGTCCTCGGGATCGGGGTCGTTGTCCTGTTCCATGGCCAACCTCGCCCCCGGAGCGTCGGCGACACTCGACGTGTTGGTGAACACCACCAAACTGGTCACGGGTACCTCCATCACGGGTTCGGCCACCATCACCTCCTCCAACGCCTCGCGTCGCATCTCCGCCCTGGGTGCCATCGAGGTGGTCGTGGTCGACGACGGGAACGGCGTCGATGCGGTGGCCGCCCCGGGGTCCGCCGTGGTAAGCACCCACGCCCTCTCGTCGGCGTCCGGGGCCTCGATCAGCCTGACCCTGCCCAATGAGAAGATCAGCGTGTCCGGCAAGGGGACCACCGGGCCCGCCGCGGCCCGCGCCACCCTCGTGAGCCCCCCGCCGGTCGGGGTGACCCTCGAGTCGCTCGCCCCATCGGCTGAACCTGCGCTGTGTCCGACGACCGGGAGCCCCGCTTGCGAGGGCGACATCGTCCAGGCGGTGGGCAACTTCTCGGCATACACCAACAAGGCGGACCCCGTCGTGGCTGTCGTCCAGTTCTTCTACGGCCAGACGATCCCGGCCGGGTCGGTGTCCATGCTGAAGCCCGACGGGAAGACCGTCGACAAGCTGTCCTCCTGCAAGAAGACGGCCGCCGGGTATGACACCCCGTGCCTCTTCGGGAAGGAGCTGACCGGCGGATCGAAGGCCCACGACACGCTCTACGCCCAGGACACCGTCTACTTCTCGGGTACCGACCCCGACCTGGCTCGACGCTGACGGCCCTCAGCCGGGCGGCCCCTTGACCAGGAAGCGCATGACCTGGTCGGGTCGGTTCCCAGGCCAGAAGGCATGCATGGCCCAGGTTGCACCGAGTGCTTCGAGGTCGTCCGGATCCACACCCGGACGCGAGGTGAGGGCGAGAGAGAATCCATCCAGGCCGCCGCGAACCTCCGCGATCACGTCGAGCATGCGCCGGACCTGGTCGTCCGTCACCTCGATGGGGTAGAGGCCGTCGAAGCGAGCGGCCCTGTGCAAGGTGCGGTCACTCGTGCCCTTCGTCCCGAACCAGATGGGTATCCGTGGTTGCTGGACCGGCCCGGGTGCTATGCGGACACCGTCGATCTTCGGCCACCCCTCGTGGTGGACCTCTTCACCGGCCCACAACCGGACCAACGCCTCACACCCTTCGTCGAGCCGATCGCCACGGGTCTTCGCATCCACGGTCTCTCCGAAGGCCGAGAGCTCACGACCGGCGTCACCGCCGAGCCCGAGCCCGAGTGTCAGGCGGCCGCCACTGAGCCGGTCCAGGGTGACGGTCTCCCGGGCGACCTTGATGATCCGGCGCCGGACCAGCGGGGTCACCATGGGGCCGATCCGAAGACGGGTCGTGGTGGCCGCCACTGCGGCCAGCATCACCCAGGGATCAGCCAGGTCCCATGACCCGGGAAGGGGGCTCAGCACGTGGTCCCACACGAACAGGCCGTCCCAGCCGTGTTCGTCGGCGGCCCGGCCGATCTCGATGATGGCGCCCGGATCGGCCAGCTCTCCGAACAGGGGCAGATTGACTGCGTGACGCATGCGCACACGGTAGCAACGGGCCGGAGCCGGAACCCCGGGCCGGTCGTCGCTCAGTGCCGGGTGCGAACGTGCCCGGTGACGCAGCTCAGGCCGGCGGAGACGGCCACGACCCCGGATCCCAGCGCGGGCAGTCGGGGTTGGAGCAGGCGACGCTTTCGGAGGGAATGTGACTGATCAGGGTCGTCGACTCCTCGACCACCAACGGGACCTTCTTCGCCTTGGCCGGATCGCGGCATTCGGGACAGGGCAACCGGACATCGGTGATGGTCATGGGCGGGGACCTCTGGTCGAGGGGTGCGGGACTCGCTCGATGATCTCACGACAACCTCTCTTCTTCGTGGATCCCCGACCGGTGGGATGAACGCGTCCCGTGGTCATCCCGCGGTTCGACCCTCCGTACGCGGCTGGCTACCGTTGGCTCATCATGCATCGGGCCCTCTGGTTGATCGACCTGGCTTGTGTCCTTGTCTTCGTCGGCATCGGCCGCTCGGTACACGCCCACGGTCTGAGCATGGCGGGGATGGCCTCCACCTCGTGGCCCTTCGTCACGGGTCTGGCCGCGGCTTGGGTCGTGGTCCGCATCGGGCACGCCTCGGGGGCGGCCATCACCAGTGGCATCGTGGTGGCCTCGCTGACCGTCGTCGTGGGCATGGTCCTCCGGGTGATCGCCGGCCAGGGGACCGCAGTGGCCTTCGTCCTGGTGGCGCTGGGCTTCCTCGGGGCCACCATGGTCGGCTGGCGGTCGTCGGGCCGCATCCTCGGACTGGCCCGCCGGGGCGACCGGAGCCCGTGAAGCGCCCGGCCGGCTCGGCTCAGGCGGGCACCTGCTCCTTCTCCTGGGCCGGCATGGCCTGGACCGCCGGGACCGGGTAGGGAGGCTGATCGGTGGCGATCTCCAGCAGATCGTTTTCGGAGCATCCCTTGGCCGCCAGGTAGGCGGGATCGTCGCGGGTGGGAGGTAGGGAGGGGATGGTGGTGTTCGGCCGATCCATCCGGAGCGTGGCCGTGAGGTCCCCCACCGTCGTCCGCCGCCACGCCGACAGGTTCGGCGCCCGGACACCGAACCGCTCTTCGATGAAACGGAGCTGGGAGGTGTGGTCGAAGGTCTGTGAGCAGATACGGCCCCCACGGCTGAAGGGCGACAGCACGAGCATGGGCACCCGGAAGCCAAGCCCGATCGGACCGGCGATCCCCATGGCATCGGAAGGGAGCGGCCGGACCGAAAGGTACTCCCCGTCCGTCCCCGCGGGGGCCACAGGCGGATCGACGTGATCGAAGAACCCGTCGTTCTCGTCGTACATGTGGAACAGGACCGTCTTCGACCACACGTCGGGATTCGACACCAGCGTCTGGAGCACCTGGTCGGTGAACCATTCGCCGAGGAAGGAGGGTGCCGGAGGGTGCTCGTCGTACCCGACCGGCGTGCTGATCCAGCTGACCTTGGGCAAGGTCCCCGCCCGCACATCGGCGGCGAAGTCCCCTGGGAACGAGGGCAAGAAGGCCTTCTGGTACAGCGGCGAGGTCGGGTCCTCGTACTGGGAGAAGTAGGGAAGCACGCTGTCTGTGGTGAGACCGATCTTGCGCATGGTGTCGATGCTGTAGAGCGCGCCGCCGGGGTTGTAGTACTTCCAGCTGATGCCGGCGTCCTCCAGCACCTCGGGCATGGTGGCCCAGTGCACGCTGAAGAGGGCTGACGGCGAGCCGTTGGTGCGGATGACCGGCCCACCGGCCACGCCCGCCGGGTCGAGGGTGCCAGACATCTGCATCAGCCGGTTGGGATGGGTCGGGCCCATGACCGAACAGTGGTAGCCGTCACACAGGGTGAAGGCGTCGGCCAGTGCGTAGTAGTAGGGGAGGTCCTCTCTCGTGTAGTAGCCCATGGTGAGGGTCCCCTGGCTCGGACCTTCGAACTCCGGTTGGGTGTGGACACGGGCGAAGGAGTCCATCTTCCCGCCGTTCCGGCACAGATGCTGGGGCTCCCAGTTGTGGGTGAGATCGAAGGTGCAGTCGGCCACGTCGGTACTGACGGTGTCGAGCCTGAACGGCAGCAGACGACCCACCGGCGACGCGCTGGTGTTCGACGGGCAGGCCTGGGAGAACACGCCGGGGTCGCCGGCCGGGTGGTCGTCGAAGCCTCT
>JBEKOI010000248.1:0-7274 GCA_049521915.1 Acidimicrobiales bacterium
AGATGGGCTACGACTCCGACCATCCGCGCTCGGAGGGCGAGGTGGGGAAAGTGGGGGTGGCCATCGACTCGATGGCCGACATGCGGCTCCTGTTGGCCGGCCTCCCACTCGACAAGGTGACCACGTCGATGACCATCAACGCCACGGCCGCCGTCCTCCTGCTCTTCTACCAACTGGTGGCCGAGGAGAACGGGGTCGACCCTGCGCTGCTCGGCGGCACCATCCAGAACGACATCCTGAAGGAGTACGTGGCCCGGGGCACCTACATCTATCCGCCCCGGCCGTCGATGCGTCTGGTCACCGACACCTTCTCCTACTGCGCCGACCACCTGCCGGCGTGGAACACCATCTCCATCTCTGGCTATCACATCCGCGAGGCGGGATCGACGGCCGTGCAGGAGATCGCCTTCACCATCGCCAACGGGATCGCCTACGTGGAGGCGGCGCTGGCCGCCGGGCTCGACGTCGATGCCTTCGCGCCGCGGCTCAGCTTCTTCTGGAACGCCCACAACAACCTCTTCGAGGAGGTGGCCAAGTACCGCGCCTCGCGACGGATGTGGGCCAAGATCATGACCGAGCGGTTCGGGGCCAAGGACGAGAAGTCGACCCTGCTCCGCTTCCACACCCAGACCGGCGGCTCGACGCTCACCGCCCAACAGCCCGAGAACAACATCGTAAGGGTCACCGTGCAGGCCATGGCCGCGGCCCTCGGCGGTACCCAGAGCCTCCACACCAACGGGTTCGACGAGGCCCTCGGACTCCCCACCCAGCGGGCCGCCAAGATCGCCCTGCGCACGCAGCAGGTCGTGGGCTACGAGTCCGGAATCGCCGACACCGTCGACCCCCTGGCCGGGTCGTGGTTCGTCGAGTCGCTGACCGACGAGGTGGAGCGGGGCGCCTGGGAGTACCTCGAACGGATCGATGCCATGGGCGGGGCGGTGGACGCCATCGAGGCCCAGTACATGCAGCACGAGATCGAGCAGGCCGCCTACGCCTTCGCCAAGGCGGTGGATGCCGACGAGAAGATCGTGGTGGGCGTGAACAAGTTCGTCGACGAGGAACCCGATCCCACCGAGGTGTTCCCCATCGACGCCAAGCTGCAGCAGTCGCAGGTGGACCGGGTCAAACGGGTGCGGGCCGAGCGCGATCAGGCCGCGGTGGATGCAGCACTGGCCGACGTCGAGGCCGCGGCCCGGGGGACCCAGAACCTGCTCGTCCCCATGAAGGAGGCGCTGGCCCGCATGGCCACCCTCGGTGAGGTGTCGGACGTGCTCCGCCAGGTGTTCGGGGAGTACCGCTCCGCGGGGTGTTCGGGGAGTACCACCCGAACACCTGACCAACCCGCGGCACGAGGCCCGGCTCAGCCGGCCAGCAGCCGGTCCCGCACGGGGCCGGCCTGGGCCGCGTCGATGGCGGTCCAGGCCATGGACAGGGCCCCGTCGCGGACCGCGGTGTCGGCTGACGGTGTGATGCAGGCCGCCGCGAACTCGGGCTGGTGATTGACCGACCCGGCCGACTCGATGCCCACCAGCGGGTGGATGGTGGGAACCACCAGCGACACGTTGGCCATATCCGTGGAGAACGTCGGCCGGGGGGCCCGGTCGTCATCGAGGCCGAAGGTCCGGCCCAGCGCCTCGGCATTGGCCCGGTAGAGGGAGACGAGCTCCTCGTCGCACTCCATGTGGGAGTAGGCCGGTGCCAGCGACAGATAGGTCACCGACGAGCCCGTGGCCAGGGCGCCGGCGTCGAAGCAGGCGATCACCCGCGGCTCGAGGAGCGCCAGCCCGGCCAAGGTGGCCGACCGGCACATGAACCGCCCGGTGACCTCCTCGGGGATGATGTTCGCCGCCTGCCCGCCGCCGGTCACGATGCCGTGCACCTGGTCACCGGGACGCAGCTGCTGGCGCAGCAGGCCGATGGCCACCTGGGCGATGGTCATGGCGTCACCGGCATTGACGCCCTCCCAGGGGGCGGCCGAGGCATGGGCGGACTTGCCGGCGAAGGTCACGTCGAAGTGGGAGACGGCCAGGCACGTCCCCTCGAGCCGGTCATCGGGCCACGGGTGGATCATCATGGCCGCGTGCACGTCGTCGAACACTCCGTGCTCCAACATGGTCACCTTGCCCCCGCCGCCCTCTTCGGCCGGTGTCCCGAGCACCCGCACGGTGACTCCGAGCTCGTCGGCCACCCTGGCCAGTCCGAGACCGGCTCCCACCGCCGACGCGGCGATGATGTTGTGCCCGCAGGCATGGCCAACCCCGGGGAGCGCGTCGTATTCGGCGCACACCGCCATGACCAGCGGCCCGGAGCCGTACTCGGCGCTGAAGGCGGTGGGCATGCCGGCCACACCGGAGGTCACCGCGAACCCTCCGGCGGCCAGTGCCTCGGATGTCCAGGCGCAGGCCCGATCCTCCTCGAACGCCGTCTCCGGGTGCCCGTGGATGGTGTGGCTCAGCCGGACCAGGTCGTCCAGGTCCGCCTCGATCACCTCGCGGGCCGCGTTCTTCAGCGCCGGGATATCTGCCACGGGCACCGCCCCTCCACTAGTCGATGACGGCGATGACGTCACCGGGACCGACCGACTCACCGGCCTGGACCCTCACTTCCGTGACGGTGCCGGCCTTTTCAGCGTTGACGTTGTTCTCCATCTTCATGGCCTCGAGGACGCAGACGGTCTGGCCCACCTCGACCACGTCCCCTGCGGCCACCAGGACCTTGACGATCGTCCCCTGCATGGGCACGGCCACCGTACCCGAGCCGGCCCCCGACGCGGTGGCCTTGGGTCGCTTGGGCCCAGCGCCGCGGGCCCCCTCCGGGCCGGCGATCACCGTGTCGCCGATGTCGGGAACCCACAGCTTGACCTGGTACCGCCGACCGTCCACCTCGGCGGTCACGTCCCGCAGCACCCGGGACGGCTGCTCCTCGCCATGCTCGGCCGGAGGAGCCGGCGGCGCCTCGCCGGCCCCGGCCGAGATGCTGCTCAGGTCGAGGCGCTGCTCGACCCAGTTGGTCGAGTGCTCACCGGCCACGAAGTCGGGGTGGGAGAGGATGACCACATCGGCCGGGAGGGTGGTGGCCACCCCTCCGATGACCGTCTCGCCGATGGCCCGTAGCATCCTCTTCCGAGCCGCCTCACGGTCGTGCCCCCAGACGACCAACTTGGCCACCAGGTTGTCGTAGAACTGGCTGACCGTGTCGCCGGATCCGTAGCCGGCGTCGAGCCTGACCCCGGGGCCGCCCGGCGTCACGAAGCTGGTGATGGTGCCGGGCGACGGCAGGAAGGCACCGCCGGCGGTGTCCTCGGCGTTGATCCGCACCTCGATGGCGTGCCCGTCGCGCCTCACGTCGTCCTGCGAGAAGCCGAGTGGTTCGCCCGACGCCACCCGCAGCTGCCACTCGACCAGATCGAGCCCGGTGACCAGCTCGGTGACGGGGTGCTCGACCTGGAGGCGGGTGTTCATCTCGAGGAAGAAGAACTCGCCGTCCTGGTAGAGGAACTCGACCGTCCCGGCGTTGACGTACCCGCAGGCTTCGGCCACCTTGACCGAGGCCTCACCCATGGCCCTCCTGATGTCGTCGGGGAAGTTCGGGGCCGGGCTCTCCTCCACCAGCTTCTGGTGCCGGCGCTGGGCCGAGCAGTCGCGCTCGCCCAACCAGAGCGTGGAGCCGTGGGTGTCGGCGATGATCTGCATCTCGACGTGGCGGGGCCAGGCCAGGTAGCGCTCCACGTAGCATTCGTCCCTGCCGAAGTAGGCCGCCGACTCCCGCATGGCGGCCTCGAGGGCGTCGGGGGCGTCATCGGGGCCTGCGACCACCTTCATGCCCCGCCCGCCCCCGCCGAACGCGGCCTTGATGGCGACCGGCCAGCCGAATTCGTCGCCGAAGGCGATCACCTGGTCCGGGGACGTGAGAACCTCGGACCGGCCCGGGACGCCGGACACGCCGGCTTTCTCCGCCGCGTGCCGTGAACTGATCTTGTCGCCCATGATGTCGATAGCTCCGGGCGGCGGCCCGATGAAGGTCACACCGCGCTCGGTGATGGCCCGGGCGAAGTCGGTGTTCTCGGAGAAGAACCCGTAGCCGGGGTGGACGCCGTCGGCGCCGCTGAGCTCGATGGCGTGCAGGATGGCCTCGGTGTTCAGGTAGCTTTCGGCCGCGGTCTGGCCTCCGAGGGCGTAGGCCTCATCGGCCAGCCGCACGTGGAGGGCATCACGATCGAGTTCGGAGTACACGGCCACTGTGGCCACCCCCATCTCGCGGCAGGTCCGGATGACCCTGACGGCGATCTCTCCCCGGTTAGCGATGAGAACCTTCTTCAGCACGCTGCGCCTTTCGAATCGGACGGGCATGAGGCGGCGGTGAAGCCGCCCCGAGGCGGTACAACACTGTCACGGCCCGTAGGGTGTGTGCCATGCCGGGGTCCAGGTTCACCGACATCCGGCGCTTCGAATCGATCGACTCGACCAACCGCTACCTGCTCGAAGAAGCCCGTCGAGGCGCCCTCGAGGGTGTGGTGGCGGTGGCCGACCACCAGTCGGCCGGCCGGGGGAGGCTCGGTCGTCGTTGGGAGGCGCCGCCCGGTTCGAACCTGCTCATGTCGGTGCTGCTGCGGCCGGATCTCCCCGCCGGTCAACGGCACCTGGCCTGTGGTGTGGTGGCGTTGGCCGCCGTCGACGCCGTGGCCTCGGTGACCGGACTGGTCGTGGGGATCAAATGGCCCAACGACCTGCTGGGACCGGACGGTCGCAAGCTCGCCGGCGTGCTGGCGGAGACCGACGTGGTCGGATCGCCTGCCGGCCGCACCCTCCGGGCCCCGATCGTGGTGGGGATCGGGCTCAATGTGAACTGGCCCGAGCACGATCGTGATCTCCCGGCCGAGCTGCTCGGAACGGCCACCTCGCTGCGCCAGCAGGTGGGACGGCCCGTCGACCGCTCCGAGCTCTTCCATGCCCTGCTCGATGCCCTCGGACCACGGGCCGTGGACCTGGAGTCGGACCCGGGCCGGGCCCGTCAGGCCGGCGAGTTCCGGGCCCGGTGCACCACGATCGGAGCCCCGGTGCGGGTGGAGCTGGCCGACGGAGCGTTCGAGGGCCTGGCCACGGACCTGACTCCCGAGGGCCACCTGGTCGTCGAGGTGGGCGGTGCCAGGCGGACGGTGGTGACCGGAGACGTCGTGCACGTGAGGACCACGGGCTGACCGGCGCACCCGGTCGTAGGACCTGGTACGAGTAACATTCCCCGATTATGCGACTACTGGTCACCGGTGCTGCCGGCTTCATCGGCTCGAACTTCGTCCGGTTCTGGGTGCAGCACCATCCTGATGACTCCGTGGTGGCTTTCGACGCCCTCACCTATGCCGGCAACCGGCCGAACCTGGCCGACGTCG
Source organism: Acidimicrobiales bacterium (assembly GCA_049521915.1). Lineage (GTDB taxonomy): Bacteria > Actinomycetota > Acidimicrobiia > Acidimicrobiales > RAAP-2 > Bog-756. The sequence goes on from JBEKOI010000248.1 coordinate 5,387, forward strand.
AGGACCGGATCGACTTCGTGCGCGGGGATATCGGGGATCTCGAGGTCGTGGCCAAGACCCTCGCCGGGTACGAGATCGACGTGATCGTGAACTTCGCCGCCGAGTCCCACAACAGCCTGGCCATCCTCGATCCGGGGCTCTTCTTCCGGACCAACGTGCTGGGTACCCAGACGCTGGCCGAGGCCGCACGCCGGCACGGGGTGTCGCGCTTCCACCACATCTCGACCTGCGAGGTCTACGGCGACCTCCCACTGGATTCTGACGAGGTGTTCTCCGAGGAGACCCCGTACCGGCCCCAGACCCCGTACAACGCATCGAAGGCCGGAGCCGACCACGCGGTGAGGGCCTATCAGAAGACGTTCGGGCTGCAGGCCACCATCACCAACTGCTGCAACAATTACGGCCCCTACCAGTTCCCCGAAAAGGTGATCCCCCTGTTCACCTCCCAGGCGCTCGACGACCAGCCCCTGACCTTGTACGCATCTTCGCAGAACCGCCGCGAGTGGCTCCACGTCGACGACCACTGCCGGGCGGTCGAGCTGGTGCTGCAGCACGGACAGGTGGGGGAGACCTACAACGTGGGCAGCGGGGTCGAGGCCAGTGTCGAGGAGATCGCCGACGCCGTCCTCGAGGCCACCGGCCGGCCGCAGTCGTTGAAGATGATCGTTCCCGACCGGCCGAGCCACGACCGCCGCTACCTCCTCGACTCCTCGAAGATCCGCCGGGAGCTGGGATGGGAGCCGACGGTGCCGTTCGCCGAGGGCCTGGCCGACACCGTCGCCTGGTACGCGGCCAACCGGAGCTGGTGGGAACCGCTGCGTGACCGGGCCCCGGTCGTCGAAGGGTCGTGGTCGGCGTCGGGACCACCGCCTTCGGGGCCCCTGCCGGGTTCATGACCCGGTCCTTGCGGGTGCTGGTCACCGGCGGGCGCGGGCAGCTGGGGCGGGATCTGCAGGACGTGTTGGTCGGGTCCGTCCCCGCCGGCGGGGCGGACGCCGGCGGTCCGGGCATTCTGCCCGCCCTGACCAAGGGGTTCGCGGAGGTCGTGGGCCCGGGGTCCGACCGGCTCGACGTGGTCGATCGGACGGCGGTGCAGGAGGCGGCCGATGCGTTCCGGCCCGACATCGTGCTCCACGCCGGCGCCTACACCAAGGTCGACGCCTGCGAGTCCGATCCGGACACCGCCTTCGCCGTCAACGCCATCGGCACCCGCAATGTGGCCGAGGCGGCGGTCGGCATCGGGGCCCATCTGGTCTACATCTCGACCGACTACGTGTTCGACGGAACGCTCGACCGCCCCTATGTCGAGTGGGACCAGCCCAATCCGCGCTCGGTCTACGGGCGCAGCAAGCTCGGGGGGGAGCTCGAGGTCCACGCCGCCGCCGGGCCGTCCGCCACCGTCGTCCGCACCGGGTGGGTGAGCGGTGCCCATGGGGCCAACATGGTCAAGACGGTGCTCCGCCTGGCCGCGGCGAACCCCGGCGGCCCGCTCCGCTTCGTCGATGACCAGCACGGTTGTCCGACCTTCACGGCCGACCTGGCCCGGGCCGTGGTCCGGTTGGCGCTCGATCGCCGACCGGGAACCTTCCACGTGACCAACCAGGGTGAGACCACGTGGTTCGGCTTCGCACGAACGGTGTTGGCTGCGGCCGGTCTCGATCCGGAGTGCGTCGAGCCCATCGCCACCGCCGAGCTCGATCCGCCCCGGCCCGCGCCGCGGCCGGCCAATTCGAGGCTCGACAACGCCGCCCTCCGGCTGTCGGGCCTTCCCATGCTGCCCCACTGGACGGATTCGCTGGCCCGGCTGGTCGATTTTCTCTCCTGCGCCGGCTAGGCGACGGCGGGCACGGGGTGGGGCAGGGCATCGGACCGATGTGCCCGAGGACGG
>JBEKOI010000249.1:0-6084 GCA_049521915.1 Acidimicrobiales bacterium
GACCCCGGCCTGCGGGAACTCGGCCGCCGGTCTCCGGCCGCGCCATCGCGGTCCGTGCAGGCCAGCCGTAGCATGGACCCATGACCACCCGGGTCCGGCCAGACGTCGTGGTGGTGGGTGGCGGTGTGATCGGGCTCTCGGTGGCCTGGAAGGCCGCCCACGCCGGCCTGACCGTGACCCTGGCCGACCCGAGGCCCGGCCGAGGCGCGGGCTGGGCCGCGGCCGGGATGCTCGCCCCCGTCGGGGAGGCCCACTTCGGGGAGGACGCGCTCACCGCCCTCAACGTGGGTGCCGCACGGGCCTGGCCCGGGTTCGCGCTGGCGTTGCAGGAGGCGTCCGGCCGATCCGTGCACTACGTGACGGACGGCACGCTCCTCATCGCCGCCGACCCCTCGGACCGGGCGGCCGTCGACGACCTCCTGGCCTACCGGTTGGCCCTCGGGCTCGACGCCCATCGGCTCACGGCCGGCCAGTGCCGGTCGTCAGAGCCGCTGCTGGCCCCCGGCATCCGGGGCGGCGCCCATCTCTCCGAGGACCACCAGGTGGACAACCGGTGCGTGCTCGACGCCCTGGTCGACGCCTGCACCGCCGGCGGAGTCACGATCGTCGAGGAGGAGGTCGACGTCATCGAGGTGGAGGGCGACGCCATCGCCGGCGTGACGCTGCGGCACGGCGGGCACCTCCCGGCCGGCGCCGTGGTCCTCGCCGCCGGTTGCCGGTCGGGTCAGCTTCGGGGGATCCCCGACCGGCTCCTTCCTCCGGTGCGGCCGGTGAAGGGACTGACGCTTCGGCTGCGGGCCCCGGCCGGAGCCCGGACGCTGGCCCGGACCGTCCGCGGCCTGGTCCACGGGAGGAGTTGCTACCTCGTGCCCCGCCAGGACGGCACCGTGGTGGTCGGCGCCACCGTGGAGGAGAAGGGCTTCGACCTCGCCGTCCAGGCCGGCCCGGTCGGCGACCTGCTGGACGACGCCCGCCGCCTGGTGCCGTCGCTCGAGGAGTACGAACTGTTCGACACGACCACCGGGCTGCGCCCCGGCTCGCCGGACAACGCGCCCATCGTGGGCGCCACCGACATCCGGGGCCTGGTCGTGGCCACCGGCCACTACCGCAACGGATTCCTGCTGGCCCCGGTGACCGCACGCGAGGTGGTGGGCATCCTGACCGGGGGGGACGCCTCCGACCGGCACGAGGGCGCCGGCGCCGCGGGCGGGAAGGTCCCGTTGGGGGCGTTCGCGCCGTTCGGCCCGGGCCGGTTCACGACGGCAGGAGCGAGTGCGGTCCGACCCACCGACGGTTCCGACGTGTCCAGGGTGGGCGCATGAGCAGCGCCTCGGTCAACGGGACGCCGTGGGAGATCCCGGCCGGCACCACCCTCGCCGATCTGGTGTCGGTGTGGTGCGCCTCGCCACGGGGCATCGCGGTGGCGTGCAACGGCGATGTCGTCCCGAAGAGCAGTTGGGATCACACGAGGGTGGCCGACGGCGACCGGATCGAGATCGTCACCGCCGCGGCCGGCGGGTAGTGGGCGGGGCGGGACGGGACCCGCCGGTCACAGCGGTACCGTGGGGTAAATGGACGATGCTCCCACTGCCACGACCCCCGGCCCCCCGGGAGCACCGGGAAGCCCGCTGACCATCGCCGGCCAGCGGTTCTCGTCACGGCTCCTGATGGGCACGGGGGGCATGAGCAGCCCCGAGTCGCTGCGCGAGGCCCTCGTGGCGTCGGGCAGCGAGATGGCCACGGTGGCCGTGCGCCGGGTCGACCCCACCACCCGCCATTCGCTGGTCGGGCTGCTCGGCGAGCTGGACATCCGCGTCCTGCCCAACACGGCCGGGTGCTTCACCGCCTCGGAGGCCGTCCTGACCGCCAAACTGGCCCGGGAGGCGTTCGAAACGGACTGGATCAAGCTGGAGGTCATCGGAGACGACCGGACGCTGCTGCCCGACACGGTGGAGCTGGTGGCGGCGGCCGAGGAGCTGGTCGACGAAGGCTTCGTGGTCCTCCCCTACTGCAGCGACGACCCGGTGGCCGCTCGCCGCCTCGAACAGGCCGGCTGCGCCGCCGTCATGCCCCTCGGTGCTCCGATCGGCAGCGGTCTCGGCATCCGCAACCCGCACAACATCGCCCTCATCGTCGAGCAGTCCGGCGTGCCGGTGGTGCTCGACGCCGGCATCGGTACGGCGTCGGACGCCTGTGCGGCCATGGAGCTCGGATGCGAGGCGGTCCTGGTGGCCTCGGCCATCACCCGGGCCCGACGACCGGGCCTGATGGCCCGGGCCATGCGTGAGGCGGTGGACGCCGGTCGCGCGGCGCGGGAGGCGGGCCGGATCACCCGGCGCTTCCACGCCGACGCCACCAGCCCGTTCGAGGGGATGATCGATCAATGACTCCCGGCGGCAATCCACCGGTGGCCCTCACCATCGCCGGGTCGGACTCCGGATCCGGGGCCGGCCTCCAGGCCGACATCAAGACGATGGCGGCGCTCGGCGTGTTCGCCACCACTGCCGTCACCGCGGTCACGGCGCAGAACACCGCCGAGGTGCGCGAGGTCCACCACGTGCCGGTGGGCATGGTCACGGCACAGATCCGTGCCGTTATCGACGACCTCCCGGTGGCCGCGGTCAAGACCGGCCTGCTCGGCACCGCCGCCGTGGTCGGGGCGGTGGGAGGCCTGGCCGCCGCCGGACACCTTCCCCGGCTGGTCGTCGACCCGGTCATGGTCGCCTCCACCGGACGCGCCCTGGTGGCCGACCGGTGCGTCGAGGCCTATCGCAGGCGCCTCCTGCCGTACGCCCTGCTGGTGACACCGAACCTGTGGGAGGCGGCGCTGCTGGCCGGCCTGCCGGCGTCGGGCGTCGGGGACCTCGACACCATGGTGGAGGCGGCCCGCCGTATCCACCGGCTCGGACCCACCTGGGTCCTGGTCAAGGGAGGCCACCTCCCCGGGGTCGAGACCGGCTCGACCGCCGATGTCCCGACGGTCGTCGCCGACGTGCTCTTCGACGGTCGGGAGGTCACCGTGCTGGACGGTCCCCTCGTCGTCACCCGCAACAACCACGGGACCGGGTGCTCGCTGTCGGCAGCCGTCGCCGCCCATCTGGCCCGTGGTGCCGACGTCCCGACGGCCGTCGCCGCGGCCAAGACATTCGTGCACGACGCCCTCCTCGGAGGGGCGACCTGGAACCTCGGGCAGGGGCATGGACCGCTCGACCATCTCGGGTGGTCCGGCGGTGCTCCCGCGGGCATCACCGGCCGGGGTTGACCGCGGACGCAAAAGTGGCCGGGTCCACAGACCCGACCACTTTCTCCCCCCCAATCACAGGATCCTCTGCCGATACTGGATCAGGCACCCCTCCTCGACGACGGATCGAGTTCACCCGTCAATGCCTTGGCATTGTGATGCATCGGCCGACGGAAGTAAACATGTTCGCATGACTACCACTGTACGTAAATAGGTCAATACTCTCCGTGACTATTTGACCTTTTCGGTGCTGCTGACCGGCCCCCATTCGTTTCTCCCATTGGCCAAGGCCTAGGTTGGAGCCATGGCCGGAACGTCGACCCAGACACTGGCCCGGCTCATCGCCTCGGGGCGCGTGGCCGTCGGTCTGGCCGCTGTCACCGCCCCGACCCTGATGGCCCGGCCGTGGATCGGCGATGCGTCGGCCGGCACGGCCAGCCGGCTGCTGGCCCGGACCATGGGTGGTCGCGACCTGGCCCTCGGGATCGGCGCACTGCGGGCGCTCAGCGTCTCGGACCAGGAGGCTCGACCGTGGGTGGCTCTGGGCGGCACGGCTGACGCCGTCGACGCGCTGGCCACTGCCATCGCCTTTCGAAGCCTTCCCCGTCGCAGCCGGTGGGGCATCCTGGCCCTGACCGTGGGGGCGGCGGTCGTCTCCATCCGGGTGGCCGTGTCGCTGGACCGGCCGACCGGACCGGAGCAAGCCGGACCGGATCCTGCGGCGTTGGCTGAACGCGGAAGGCCCGGAGACGGCCACTAGCATGAACGGCCATGGTCGGCACTGCTGAGGGACTCGCAGGCTCGGCCTCCGGCGAGGCCGTCGCCGTCGACCCCGACCACCGGGCCTACCAGCCCACGTCCTCCCGCGGACCGGCCCTCATCGTGCTCGGCATCGCCGTCTTCATCGTGGTGCTCGGGATCATCGGCTCCGCCCTCGCCTCGAAGGGGGCGGCGCCGCCGCGACCTACGAGCGTCACCATCGCCGGAGGCACCGTCGTCCATCTGACGCCGGCCACCAGCGCCCTGAAGTCCATCGAGAGCGGCGGTCAGCCACCGTCGGACATCATCGGCAATCTGGTCGTCCCGTCGCAGAGCCCGGTGGTTCGGACCATGAACATCGACCAGGGGGTGACCCAATTCGACCGCAGCGTCTACTTCACCACCGGTCTGTCGTCGGGTCAGGTGGTCGACGTCTTCCAGGCGGTGCTGCCCGGCCTCGGATGGAAGATCACCTACCACGGTGCCCGCACCGGTGGGCCGGGATCCGAGGTCCTGGCCAAACGCGGCAGTGCCGACGGGTTCTACTGGGAGGCCGGCGTGGTGGTGTCCCCGACAACCTCGGCCGGGGTGACCCCGTTCTCCATCGAGGTACTCGAGATGTCCGACGACACCTGACGCCACCCCGCACCTGACGCCACCCCGCAGGTGACCGCACCCCGCATCTGACGCCACCCAGGGACCGGCGTCGTCGGCTCAGCCCACCGACGACGGCTCCCTGACCCCCTCGACCACCGGGTCGTCAGCCTGGTTGAGCATCCACGCCCAGACGAAGAGATTGATCGGGTACAGCAGGTACCCGACCCGGGTGGCCGGGGCCAGGAGGATGGCGATCAACATGACCCATCCGGTGAGGGCGGCCACGCCCGCGGCATGGCGCGGGGGATTCCTCAACAGGTGGCGGACCAGCACCGCGCACCCCACCACCCCGACCACCACCACGTAGAGCCGGTGCTCCCGCGGGAAGATGGAGACGAGAGCATGACCGGGAAGGGCGCTGGCTGCCGGCGATGACACGCCGGCCAGGCCCAGCGGGAAGCGGATCACGTTGTCGACGAAGGCGGACATGTTCCTGAGCGCCACCGGGACGACCACCGGTACGGTGACGGCGGCCACGCCGAGCACATAGCGGCCGACGGCCCGCCGGCGGTACAGGTCGGTGACCGCCCACAGGGCCAGCACGGCGAGGGGCCAGGCGGTGAACTTGAGGGACGATGCCGCCCCCAGGGCCAGCCCGGCCAGCACCGGCCGCCGGCGCTGGAGGGCGACCAATCCGAGGAGCATCAGGGCCACCACCGGCATGTCGTCCCCGCCCGTGGCCAGCGGCAGGGCCGCCGTGGGCAACACCGTGAGCACCTGGAGGGAGCGGAACCGGGCGTCGGTCGGGGGGCGGATCCGGCTGAGGGCGACCAGGGTGATCGCTCCCGTGAACAGCAGGAACTGGATGCGGGCATCGGTCAGCCGGGCCCCGATCTTGGTGCCGCTGTCACTGCTCGAGAGGCCGAAGAGCACCATGCCGGGCAGGTAGGGGTAGTACAGCTCGTAGACCGGCTCGGTCTTCTCGTGGATCAGGATGTGCCCGTCCCGGTCGACCTCCCGGTACGGGTCCCTGCCGTGGGCGGCCCGGACCCCGGCTTGCTCCACGACCACCACTTCGGGCTGGACGTGCTGGGAGGGGTTGCCCTCGGAGCGCCAGACGACCTCCAGGGCGAGCGGCACCACGGTCGCCCCGAACAGGACGACGAGGAACGCGGCCACCCGGGCCGCCCGCCAGCCTCGCCCCGGTGCCGCCCGGCCCACCTGCCGGGCCACGACGGCCATCAGCACGGCGGCGGCCAGGTAGGGCCCGAACGCCAGCTGGCCCCACTGGCGGTAGAGCGGGATGCCGACCGACAGCGCCGTCACGCCGGCGAACAGGGCCGAACAGGCATAGAGGAACGCGTCTCGCCACTGGGGGGACAGGCCCTGAGCCGCTTCGAGGGTCCGGCGGATCCACGGTGGGTACCGACCCCACCGCTGGTCGCCGGCGGACGACGGGCTCCGGTGCGTCCGCGGGCGGTCGGTCA
>JBEKOI010000250.1:0-6074 GCA_049521915.1 Acidimicrobiales bacterium
GGCTCCGCCCGTGCCGACCGGGGGCCGTTCTCCGCCGCCAGATGGCAGAGCCCGGTGCGCGGCCCTTGGCTGACCTCGATGTTCGGCGTGGTCCTGCTGGTCGGCGTCCCGATCGAGTTCGTCACCGGGCTGCTCTCCTATGCCGCCTACGACCCCAGGCTCGGCAACCCCCCCAATTCGGCCAAGGGGATATTCGGCCTGTACCTGTTCAACTGGGTGACCAGGCCCAGTTGGCTCTACCGGGTCGTCGAGAGCACCCACGTCTTCCTCGGCCTGGTCCTCGTCCCGGTGGTGCTGGCCAAGCTGTGGTCGGTCATGCCCAAGCTGTTCGAGTGGCCACCGTGGCGGTCGATGGCGCAGTTCCTCGAACGGGTGAGCCTGGTGCTCGTCGTCGGCGGCATCGTGTTCGAGATGGTCACCGGCATCTTGAACATCGACTACTTCACCCAGATCAACTTCTACTCCGGACACTTCTACGGCGCGTGGGCATTCATGGCCGGGTTCGCCGTCCACGTGGGTGTGAAATTCGGCGACATGGTCCGGGCCCTGCGGACCAGGTCCCTGCGCACCGAGCTGCGGACCGGACTGGCCGGCACCCGGCCCGAGACGGTCGACAGCGCTCTCGTCGCACCCGAGCCGGCCGCGCCCACCATCTCACGACGGGGGGTACTGGCCCTCGTCGGCGGCACGTCATTCGCCGTCTTCGTCCTGACCGCCGGAGAGACGATCGGCGGCGGTCTGCGCCGGCTCGCCCTCTTCGGGACCCACTACCGGTCCCCGGACAGCGGGGCCAACCACTTCCCGGTCAACCACACCGCCGTTTCGGCCGGGATCACTGCGTCGGCGGTCGGCCCGGACTGGCGCCTCTCCCTCGTCGGCACCCGACGCGTCTCCCTCAGCCGCAACCAGTTGTTGGCCATGCCGCTCACCACCGCCGATCTGCCCATCGCCTGCACCGAGGGGTGGTCGACGCAACAGCGCTGGACCGGCGTGCCCCTCGGCGATCTGGCCCGCCTGGTGGGCGTCGGGCAACCCGGTCCCTCGCGGATACGGGCCCTCGACGACGGGTCCATCATCCTGGCCGGCACCCAGATCTCCGCGCCCGACTCACTGCTCGCCCTCCGGGTGAACGGGGCCGACCTCTCGCTCGACCACGGATACCCCGCCCGGATCATCGTCCCGTCCGCTCCGGGCACCCACAACCTCAAATGGATGAGCGAGATCATCTTTTCGGAGGAAGCCTGAGATGCGGTGGCTCCAACGCCACTACGGCGCCGGTCCCATCCACCTGGTCGGGCTGATGACCTGCTTCGCCGTGGCTGCCTACGCGTTGGAGAGAGTCCTCGGCGAGAGCGGCTGGAAGGAGGTCCTCCTGTGGTTCGCCATCTGCGTGGTCGCCCACGATCTCATCGTGTGGCCGGTCTACGGCATCGCCGACCGGACGGCCCTGCGGGTTCAGGACAGATCGCGGGGCAGGCGTCCCCCGGTGCCCTGGATCAACCACGTCCGGGTCCCCGCCGTCATCTCGGCCGTGTTGCTGGTGATGTTCTTCCCGTTGATCCTCCGGCTCTCCAACAGCTACTACCAGAAGGCCACCGGATTCAATGAGGATGTGTACCTCATCAACTGGTTGGTCGTGACCGGCATCCTCTTCGCCGGATCCGCGGTCATCTACGCCGTCCGGCTGGGACGGGCCCGAAGGCGGGCGAGGGCGTCCGGTCCCCTACCCCCGAATGGGGACGAGGCGGTGGATCTGCTCGGGTGAATTGACGGCCACGTCGACCGCCGGGCCGAGGGGCCCGAGCTGCGATCGGTAGCAGTCCACTGCCCGGCGCTTGCCCGGGACGTCGGCCGAGACCTCGATGCCCTCGGCGGGCCGCAGCTCGAATCCCCTCGAGCGCAGGTTGGCCGTAGCCCCGAGGACCTTCTCGGGCAAGGAGACGGCATACGGGAGCTCCTCGTAGACGAGCCAGTCGATATCAGAGAGTTTCTCGACCACCTCGAGGCATGCCTCTGCGGTCACCTCGTGGTCGGGATGGCTCAGCCCCAGGGGGATGGCCCAGGTGGTCGGGGCCGACGCGTCGATCAGCACCTCCAGATCCTGGGCCACGGCACGAACCAGCTCGACCCGCACCGACGGTCCCGGATAGCCGTAGGTGGAGGTGCGGTACTGGTGGTCCCAGTGCTCGAGATGGTGGAAGGTGGCTCCCAGCACGGATGCGGCCCGTACGTCCTCCTGGCGGCGGGCACCCACGATGTCGGCTCCGGGCCGGAAGAATCCCGAGAGCTCCTCCCAGGCGGTGACCGGGTCCACCGACGGGGGACCCCCGGCGAAGGCGGTCACCATCGACGATCCGGGGTGGGCGGCAAGGAGACCGGCGCAGCTGAGGGCCACATCATCCAGATGCGGTGACACTGCTCCGACTCCCGACCTCACCCCCCAAACCTACCGCCCGGACGGTTTCCGGTTCCGACCACGGAGAAGCCTGCTGGCCCGGGCGTCCGAGAGGCCGACCCTGCGCTTCAGCCAGTCGTAGACCCGGACCGACACCTTGTCGAGGTAGATCAGGATCGCCTTGGCCCCGTCGCCCGGGCGCGCCCGGTACTCGGTGGAACGCGGTGTCGGGGCGTCCTCGACCGTGTAGTAGTAGATGGCCAGCGATTTGCGGGCACGACCGGGAGGGCACCGCAACGGTTCCGGGTGACCGTGCCAGGTATCCGTTCCGGTCGTGAAGATCACGGCCCGGTTGGCGATGGGAGCGATCACCACTTCCCTCGTCTTCATGTCGCGGCTCCACAACTCCAGATCGCCGCCGTACGACTCGGGCCAGTCGGCGTTGAGATAGACGAGCAGGTTCACTCGGCGCTGCCAGTGGCGCCGGTGGGGATGCACGGTGAAGTCTGCATGGATGTTCAGGTGGCCACCGGGCGGCGTCTGATGGAGCCCGGCGCCTTCGAGCGAGTCGTCGGCCACGAGGCCGTCGATGCCGGTGAGCTCGCTCAGGAGGCCCGAGAAACGCGGCGAGGTCAGCTCACGCCAGATCTCCTGGAGCGTCGGCCCCCAGGTGGTGGGATCGGTGTTGGCGAACTTCCGTTCATTGGCATGGACGTAGTTGACCCAGTGGTCGTGGTGAGCGGGAGGGATCTCGGCCTCCGCAGCCAGCCCGACCTCTGCAGAAAGGAACCCGTCGAGGGCGATGTGCGGGAACGGTGACGCTGAACGGTAGCGGGCCCGAAGCCCGGCCATCCGCTCCGCGAGGCTGTCGAGGTCGATCGCCTGGTGCGTGCCACCTGGGCCTGCGTCTTGATCGGCCGGCGTCAATGGGTTCATCGATGCCCCTCCTTCGCTCCCCTACGGCATCACTGGTTCCGCGAGTCTGCGGCCGGACACGACAACGCCATAGGGCCGAAAGTCCCAATCGACCGGAGGGGTGGCACGGTCGGGACGGCACGATCAGGACGGGACGGTAGGGACGGAACGGTAGGGGGTGGCACGGTCGGGACGGCACGCCCGGACCCGAAGCCCGGACCCGACGCCCGGACCGGCCGGTACAGTTTCGAGGTGGCCTCTCCCACCCGGACCCGCTACGCCACCTGCGGTGACGTCGAAATCGCCTACCAGGTCATCGGCGACGGACCGATCGACCTCCTCTTGTACACCGGGGGCACCACCCCGATCGACTGCGTGGACGAAGAGCCGTCCATGGCCCGGTTCCAACGCCGACTGGCCGGTGTCGGTCGTGTCATCCGGTTCGACAGGCGGGGCGTGGGCCTCTCGGATCGGGGCTCGCCTTCCAACCCGCCGACCGAGGAGCAGTGGGTGGAGGATGCGGTGGCCGTCCTGGACGCGGTCGGTTCCCCGAGGTCGGTGGTGCTGGCTCCCTTCGTGGCCTCCCCCATCGCCCTGCTGATGGCGGCCACCCATCCGGATCGGGTCACCAGCCTGATCCTCGTGAACGGTTCGGCCCGCGCCGCCTGGGCCCCCGACTACCCGGATGGCATGCCCGAGAGCATGATCGAGCTGGGTATGCGGCTGGGCGCCGACCCCGATGCGGTCGAGCAGGGCTACGACAACCTCGCCATCATCGCGCCGAGCGTCGCCGACGACCCGGCCTTCCGGGCCTGGTTCGATCGGTCGGGGAACCTCGGGGCCACCCCGGCGATGGCCCGGGCCATGCAACGCATCCTCTACCGGACCGACGTCCGCCAGTACCTCCCGTCGATCCGCGTGCCCACCCTGATCATCCAACGGGCCGACAATCCATATTTCGGCCGCGGCCACGGCCGCTACCTCGCCGACCACATTGCCGGAGCCAAATACGTCGAGCTACCGGGAGGCGATCTCCTCTACTGGGTGGGCGACACCACGGCGATGCTCGACGAGATCGAAGAGTTCGTCACCGGCGTGCGTGGCGGGTCCGGCGCCGACCGAGTGCTGGCCACCGTGTTGTTCACCGACATCGTGGGCTCGACCGACCGCGCCGCACAGCTCGGAGACGGGCGCTGGCGCGACCTCCTCGACCGCCACGATCAGAGTGTCCGCAGCCAGTTCGATCGCTTCCGGGGCCGTGAGGTGAAGATGGTCGGTGACGGATTCGTGGCCTCGTTCGACAGCCCGGGTCGGGCCATCGAGTGCGCCCTGGCCATTCGAGACGTGCTGAGGTCCTTCGACATCGGTGTACGCGCCGGCATCCACACCGGAGAGATCGAAGTCCGCGGAGACGATGTCGCCGGTCTGGCCGTCCATATCGGTGCCCGGGTCGTGGCCCTGGCCGGCACCGGCGAGGTGCTCGTCTCATCGACCGTGAAGGATCTGGTCGCCGGGTCGAGCGTCCGCTTCGAGGACCGCGGAGAGCACGAGCTGCGCGGGGTGCCGGGGACCTGGCGCCTGTTCGCGGTGGACAGCTGACGACCCGCGGCCGCGCCGGGCGACGAGTGGGACGGACCACACCGAGCCGCCCGTGCGTTGCTGCGCCCGGTGGATGCCCACGACCTACTGTGGCCGGGTGATGAGCCTGCCCACCTCACGCTGGGGCCCCGGGCCGGTGAGCAGGGGGGGCTGGGACCGGCCTCCCCGGTTGGGATGGATCACGATCGCCCTGCTGGCGGTGCTGGCGGTCGGGGGGCTCCTGCTCCGGGTATGGATCCTCGGCAACGCACCCCTCAACTCCGACGAGGCCACGGCCGGGCTGGTGGCTCACGAGATCGCACGCGGGCACTTCTTCGCCTTCTACTGGGGCCAGGGCTACGGGGGTGTCGAACCCTATGTCGTCGCCCTGTCCTTCCTGGTGGCCGGTCAGTCGCCGTTCACCCTCAACGGCACACCGGTGGTACTGGCCTTCATCGGCGCCGTGCTCGTGTGGAGGATCGGGCTGCACGTGTTCCGCAGGCCTGCCGCATTGGTGGCAGCCGTGCTCAGTTGGATCTGGTCGGAGTCCACGCTGTGGAACTCGACCAAGGAGTACGGATTCCACCAGGTGGGCGTGGTCCTCGGTCTCGTCGTCCTCTTGCAGACCGTACGGATCGTGCGGGCCACCCGTGCGGCGGACGGCGATCGGATCTCCGATTGGCTCATCTTCGGTGGGGCGGTCGGCCTCGGGTACTGGGCATCGCCTGAGATCGTCTACTTCGCCGTGCCGGGAACGCTTGTCGTCCTGATGACCCGGCGGCGCGGCACGGCCAGGGGCACGGCCCGACGCGTGGTGGTGATGGGTGTGGCCGCGGTCATCGGTGCCCTCCCGTCCATCTGGGCCACGGCCACCGGGAACAGCACCACCATCCCGTCCTCTCCGGTTCCGTATCTCTCCCGGCTGGGGACCTTCTTCTCCCACGTCCTCCCGATGGTCCTCGGACTGCGCATCGAGGGTGCCGGGGCATGGGAGCTGGGCCCGCGCTTCGGACCCGTCGTCTACGCCGTGGCCCTGGTGGTGGTGGTCGGGGCGGCGGCCGTCCTCGTCGTGGACAACCGTGATGCCCTGGTGCTGGTGTTGACCCTGGTGTTCTTTCCCTTCCTCTACGCCGCCTTCCCGACATCGTGGTTCTGGAACGACGGACGGTACGCCATCGGGCTCACC
>JBEKOI010000251.1:0-6060 GCA_049521915.1 Acidimicrobiales bacterium
ATCGTCCGGCGTGGGTGCGCTACGACCCAGCGGCCCGCCGACAGCTGCACAGGGAAGGAATGCACCGGACCACTTCTGATTGAACACCACGTCATTGACCGGTCATTGACCGGTGTGTCACCGGATACTGAACCCTCAATGAACATTCTGTGGCGTCCGCCACCGGCATCCATGGGACGCACCGGCATCCATGGACGCACCGGCATCCATGGGACGGACCGGTGGGACGGTCCGGTGCTCGGTCCGGTGAGTCCGGACCGGCACTATCGTGAACCGGGAGCCGGGAGATGAGCATGGAGACGATCATCAGGGGATGGACGGCACCGGGCTTCGAGGCGGTGCGCGAGGCCTTCCAGGCCAACTTCGACCGGGGGTCGGAGGCGGGGGCGGCATTCGGCGCGTACCACCGGGGCGAACCGGTGGTCGACCTCTGGGGCGGCATCGCCGACACCAGGACGGGCAGACCCTGGGACGAGGACACGCTGGTGTTGGTCTACTCGACGACCAAGGGCATCACGGCCATGTGCGCCAACAGGCTCGTGCAACAGGGCGCCATCGACGTCGATGCACCGGTGGCGACCTACTGGCCGGAATTTGCGCAGTCGGGCAAGGAGCAGGTGACCGTGGCCGACCTGCTCTCCCACCGGGCCGGTCTGGCCTGGACCGATGGCTCGATGTCGTTCGAACAGGCCTTGGCCTGGGACCCCGTCATCGAGGCGCTCGAACACCAGGCACCCTCGTGGCCGCCGGGTACTGCCCACGGCTACCACGCCACCACCTACGGCTGGTTGGTGGGCGAGGTGGTGCGTCGGGTCAGCGGTCGGAGTCTCGGGACCTACCTGCGCGAGGAGATCGCCGGTCCCCTGGGGGCGGAGTTCTTCGTCGGTCTGCCCGGCTCCGAGGAGCATCGAGTGGCCCGGCTGATCTCGTTCCTCGAGTCGTTGGAGTCCGGTGGCCCGCTGGCGGGTCTCGACCTCGGCGGGGGGTCGGTGGGCGACGGGGGTCTGGCCGCGCTGGCCGATCAGGCCGCCAGCTACCTGGCTCCGGACGGCCCCCTCTTCAAGGCGTTGTCGGCACCGGGCGGGTCGCTCTCGGATCCGTCCGTGTGGGACGATCCACGTCTTCATGCAGCCGAGATACCGGCGGCCAACGGGATCTGCGATGCTCGGTCCCTGGCCCGTCTCTACGGGGCGTGCGTCGGGGACGTGGCCGGCCCCTCGGGCCAGAGGTTCCGTATCCTGACCTCGGAGCAGCTGGATGCGTCGCTGCGCCAGCGGACCCAGGGGCCGGACACCGTGCTCCTCGGGCTCGATCTGCAATGGGGCCTGGGCTTCATGCTCAACCGCGGCGTGGTGGGCGCGGCAGGCCTCGGAGGTCCCCGCTCGTTCGGCCACTTCGGAATGGGTGGGTCCTCGGGTTGGGCGGATCCGGACATCGAGCTCGGCATGGGCTACGTCATGAACAAGATGGAGATCGGGACGACAGGCGATACCAGGAGCTTCGTGCTCATGCAGGCCTGCATCGACGCAGCCCGCCGGGCCATGTGAGGCTGCGGCACCCGTGGCACCCCTCCGGTTGCGCCCGACGGGGGAGGATGCAGCCGTCGATCAGCCGGAGCCGAAATTCGGCAGCCAGGGCGCCGTGGCCGCCAGGAGCTCGTCGGTCATGGAGACGACCTGCTCGTAGGGCAGGTGACCGGCCAGCTGATCGGTGAGCATGGCTTCGATCACCCGGTTGCGGTCCCCGGTCAGTGCCGCGTCGACGGTGAGCTCCTGGGATGTCGTGATCTGACGCAGGTACTCCCCGAGTACGGACCCGACGTAGGCCGTGTCCCGAGGTCGCACCCCGTCGGCTCCGGTCACGCCGATGCACTCCACCACCAGACCGTTCGGGAGGTTCTCGATCTGGCCCTGGTTGGGGAGGTTCATCGGAAGGGTTCGCTCTGTCCCCGTGGCCACCCCTTCTATCAGCTCGGCCACCAGCTCCCCTGAAGGCCACGGCGGGACCTCGTCGCTGCTCAGCAGCTCGGTGACCTCCCGGTCGTCGGCCTCCTTGTCCTGCTGATGGCCGTGGAGGCCGTAATGATGCACTCCCCAGTCCCGCCCGAAATCCGACGACTGGGTGACGAAGCCGGGGAAGAACTCGGCCACGTGGGTGTCCGATGCGCCGGGCAGGACACCGAAGCGGCCGAACAGCTCGAACTTGAGCCGGTTGTTGGCCACGACGTCTCGTTTGGTCCAGACGTCTCCCGCCGACACCTTCTGCCAGTGCATGCCGTCGACCGGCGGCATCCAGATCGGCTCCTCGCCGTGGGCCGAGGGATCCGCCAGCACCGATCGGAGCATGTCGAACCCGTCGGCGCCGCGTATCTGCAGCCGGGTCACGAGGGGCAGGTGATTGACGCCGGCGGACACGGGGTCGATCTCGTGCATCGGCGCGTCGAAGAGCAGGCTCAGCGAGAATTTCAAACCCACCAGCTCGTTGCACAGGCCGACGATCCTGATGTTCGACTCCCGTGCCGCGCCGCGGCACAACGCGGTCAGCGGATTGCTCACGTTTATCATCAGGGCCCCGGGGCATCTGCGCTCCATCGTCCGGGCCACCTCGGCGACGACCGGGACGCTCCGCAGCGCCCGGGTGATCCCGCCGGGCCCGACGCTGTCGCCGACCGGCTGTCGTATGCCGTAACGGGCGGGGATCTCGAGGTCGTGGCGCATGCTGGCGAATCCCCCTACGGACAGGGCGATGATGACCATGTCGGCGCCGTCGAGGGCGTCGTCGAGATCCGATGTCGTGCGAACCGACAGCCCGATGCCGCGGACCTTGGCGATGTGGGCGGCCACCTCCGCCATCAGGGGAAGCGAGCCCGGGTCCTTGTCCATGAGGGTGATCTCGAGGTCACCCAAGACCTCGGAATTGGCAAAATCCACAAGGAGCCGCGGCGTCCAGTGCGTACTGCCGCCGCCCACGATGGTGATCCGGGGTCCGCTCATCCACCGAACGGTAGCCGCCGGGGCCACCCGGAGGCGTCGATCAACGCCGCTCTGGTGAGCGGTCCACACGAGGCCGGATCCGGGGTCGGCCCCGGACGGGTGGCCCATGGTGGCGGGCATGATGTCTAAAGCTGTCACAACGCGTGACGATAAACAGAAATGCATATAATTGGCAGAGGTGGGTTCGGACGACAGATCGGCCGCTGCGTGGGAGCCGTGGCCGTCGGCCTGTTCATCCTCACGACCGCGGTTCCGAGCGCTCAGGCGGCCACCCCCTCGGGATGGAACATCGTCACCAGCCCCGATTCGGGAGCTTCGGGCAGCCATCTCCTGATGGGTACCACGTGCACGAGCACCTGGAACTGCTGGGCGGTGGGGGGAGCCTTCTCCGATCTGGGCAACAACTCGCAACCGGGCGCACTGGTCGACCGCTGGAACGGGTCGACGTGGTCGGTCGGCCCCGACGCCGTCCCACCCGGAAGCAGGGCCTCCCTCCTGTGGGGCGTGACCTGCGTCGGTGCTTCCGACTGCTGGGCCGTGGGTGCGGAGGCGGGGGCCGGAACCGGGCCGAAGTCACCCATCCCCCTGGCCGAGCACTGGAACGGCTCCGCCTGGGCGGTGGTGCCGACACCCCGTGTCCACGCCTACCTCTTCTCGGTCACCTGCACCGGTGCATCC
Source organism: Acidimicrobiales bacterium (assembly GCA_049521915.1). Taxonomy (GTDB): domain Bacteria; phylum Actinomycetota; class Acidimicrobiia; order Acidimicrobiales; family RAAP-2; genus Bog-756. The sequence continues at coordinate 3,672 of JBEKOI010000251.1, forward strand.
GACTGCTGGGCCGTGGGCAGCACGCTCGACAACAACAAGAGTCTCCGGGCCGGCATCATCATCCACTGGAACGGATCGCAGTGGTCCGAGGTCCCGCCAGCATCCTCGGGCCAGCCGTTCGACCAGTTCGACTCGGTGACATGCTCGGGGGCTTCGGACTGCTGGGCCGTCGGGTTCTCGGGTCCTGACCAGATCCAGTACAACCTCATCCCCGGCGTCTACCCCGAGGTGACGGGCAGCGCGGCCTTGGTGGAGCACTGGAACGGCTCCACCTGGACCATCTCCCCACTGCCGCCGGCGGCAAGCCCGCTCGGGCACTACCTCAGCGCCGTCAACTGCACCGACGCTTCGAACTGCTGGGCCGTCGGAGCGACCATGGACGCCCAGGGACTTCCCTCCACCACACTGGCGGAGCACTGGAACGGTGCTGCCTGGACCACCACGGCGAGCCCCGATCCCACCACTCCCGAGGACCTGCTGACCGCGGTGACCTGCGTCGCCGCTTCGGACTGCTGGGCCACCGGAGTCGCCGATGCCTCTCTCGGCCAGGGCAACGCCGACCCCAGCCCGTTCATCGAGAGCTGGAACGGTGTCAAATGGTCTGTCGACCCCAGCCCCAACGTCGTGGCCCTCGGCTATCTGGGTGGCGTCGCCTGTGTCCGGGGCACCGGCTGTTTCGCCACCGGCTTCGCCATCACCAATGTGGGGAACAACACGACCATCCACACGCTGATCGAGCAGCTGCAGGTCACGCCGTCGGGCCATCAGGGATTGTGGATGTCGGGCTCCGACGGCAGGGTCTTCAACCTCGGCGACGCGGCCTTCTTCGGTTCGACCGGCTCGATGGCCCTCAACGCGCCGGTCGTGGGTATGGCCTCCACCCCGGACGGTGGCGGGTACTGGCTGGTGGGAGCGGACGGCGGGGTGTTCTCCTTCGGGGACGCCAACTTCGACGGATCCACCGGCTCGATGGCCCTCAACAAGCCCATCGTGGGCATGGCCTCCACCCCCGACGGCGGCGGGTACTGGCTGGTCGCCTCGGACGGCGGGGTGTTCGCCTTCGGGGACGCCGGCTTCTACGGATCGGTACCCGGTCAGGGCATCGTCAGCCCGGTCCCCATCGCCGGGATCGTCGGCACGGCCAGCGGCCGGGGCTACTGGATCGTCGGTCGGGACGGTGCGCTCTACTCCTATGGGGATGCCGGCTTCCTCGGCTCTCTCGTGGGTGCCGATCTGCCGGCACCGGTGGTCGGTGCCGCCGGCGGCTGAGGAGGGGAGCGAGCCGGGGATCGGCTGCGGTGTTCCATACTGGGGCCACCCCGGCCCGGCCACCACGCCGCGCCGAGGCCGATCGACCATGAGAGCCAGCACGATGAGATCAGAGTCGAAGCCCGCCACCATCCCCACCCCGGCGATCCACCCCTCGGGGTCGCCGGCCCGGAGTGCCCCCATCCAACCGGTGGCGCCTGCATGACGGATTCCGTGGAGGACGCCCCTGGACCCACCCGGCCGAGACACGGCGACATCGGTGAGCCGCGCTGGCCGATGGCCTTGGCCGTACTCACCGCCGGCGTGCTCCACGGCGTCCTGCCCACCGAGTTGCGGTCCCTGCCCCCCGAACTTCTGGGCGACGCGCGCTGGTGGTATCTGGTGGTCGTGAGCGTCCTGCTCATCGTCCTCATCATCGGCGACCCCGGCCGGATCGACCGGCAGTCCCGGTGGCTCCGGGCCATGACCGTCGGGCTCATCGCCCTCATCTCGGCGGACAACGCCCTCGAGGCCGGCCGGCTGGTGGCCAGCATTCTCAGCACCAAGCCATTCACCGAGGACGCCAACAAGCTGCTCATCGCGGGCGGGGCGATCTGGGTGTCGAACGTGATCGCCTTCGGCCTCTGGTACTGGCAGGTCGATCGGGGTGGGGCGGCAGCCCGGGCCCGCGGCACGAACGTGAAACCGGCCTTCATCTTTCCGGAGATGATCAACCCTCACTTCGTCGAAGCCAATTGGTATCCGAAATTCGTCGACTATCTGCATCTCTCGTTTGCGGCGGCGACCGCCTTCAGCCCCACCGACGTCTCCGCCGTGAAGCCGTGGGCCAAGCTCATGATGATGCTGGAGGAGTCCATCTCGCTGGTGGTGGCCATCCTGGTGGTGGCCCGCGCCGTCAACATTCTCAAATAGGCCGGATCCATCCCCGGCCGGCGGTCGCCGGCCATTCCCGCTCGTTCACGTTCGTCAGCGGTCGACCGCGAGCTATAGATTCGAGAGTGCCGGCGTGGCGTGGTCCGATCGCAGGGCCAGAGCTCCGACGAGGGGCAAGTGGAAGGCAGGGAGCACCAACGTGAAGCAGGACGCGAGGGGTCAGGGAGCCAGGTCCGTCGCCGCAGTG
>JBEKOI010000252.1:0-6019 GCA_049521915.1 Acidimicrobiales bacterium
GATCGGCCACGTGCCCCGTCGACGGCCAGCCCTCCTCCACGATGCCGTCCACGTCGGGTGCCCCGTCCGACAGGGACCGCACCACCTCGTTGCGCACGTACCGGGTCCGGGGCTGCAGCTCGGCCGACACCGGTGACTGGGTGCCGTGCCAGCGGGTGATCCACTCGCGGTAGCCGAGGCCCTCCGGACGGTGGATGAGGGCCACCGTCAGCACCCCGGGTGACCGGTCCCCGTCCGCCCAGTCACGCGGCGATCCGTGCGCGGTGGTGCCGTAGTCGTCGTAGAGCGACTCGACGACCAGATAGGCGGCGGTCCGGAGGCCCAGTGCGGCCACGGCCGCCTCGACGTCGCCCCGTCGTTCGTAGTTGTCCAGCCACACCGACACCTCGGCCACGTGGGGGTCCTCGCCTTCGGGCGGCGGGGCCGGCGACGGGGCCGGGGCGGCGTCGCCGTCGTGGACGTTGATGCCGAGGCCGCGGACCCCCGAGGCCAGCAGTCGGGGCGAGGTCTCGTGGAGGAGCCGGTCCCGCAGGGCATCGCCCGACTCGGCGCCGCCGTCACCCCACAGCAGGTAGATGACCTTCTCCACCCGGACGCGCCCGCCGGTTCAGTCGGCGGAGGGCGCCGGCACCCGGCAGGCACCGTCGATGTCGAAGACCTGGTTGAACCGGCCCAGGGCCAGCCACGACCCCACGCACAGGGCCAGGTCGACCAGCTCGTCGTCGGTGAAGCTCTCGTGCAGGCGGGCCCAGAACTCGTCGTCCATGCGCAGGTGGTCGGTGGCGTACCGCTCGGCGAACTCCGCGCTCAGTCGCTCCCGCTCGTCGAGACCGTCCCAGTTGCGCTGCGCACCGACCTCCTCGTAGAAGGACTCGGGGATCTCATCGGGATCCGCCGACCGGCTCGGGACGTCCCGGGCCGTCCGCCACTCGACACAGATGTTGCACCGGTTGATCCGGGCCATGGTGATCCGGGCGGCTTCGAACTCGCGCAGGGACAGCGACGACTTGCCGTACACGGCACTGCTGTAGGCCCCGGCGGCCGAAGTGAGCGGCGGCGCCAGCTCGGTCCAGACGTAGATCAGCGGATCCTTCTCCGCGGGCACGGTCACGCGTGGCATCAGGCCGCTACTCCCATCCGGTGTCGGCCGGTCCGCGGCCCGAGGACCGGGTGGTGCCGTTCACAGAGTGCTGGCGGTGGCCGGCAGGCGGCGGACGATCCTCCCGGCCAGGCCGGTGATGAAGGGGAACCACTGCCGATCGCCCTTGAGCCACAGCCAGAGCTCGCGGCGGTCGGCGATGACCGCGTCGACGAACTCCTCCCGCCCCATCCCGCCGGGCTCGAGCGCCGGCCGCCACCAGCCCCACAGCCACAGCCCGATGCAGATCTCGTCGCTGAACCCGTCCCGCCAGTTCTTCCCCTCGAGCAGTGCATCCCTCAGCCCCACCTTGATGGCAACAGGCTCCTCGGGCAGCTCCAGCTTCGGGGCGCCCTCAACTTCGAACACCGTCATAGAGGCCACCATACCCAAGCCCCGGGGGACCGCGCCCCGATTTTTGGCCCCGGGGGCAAACCCCTGGTCAGAAGTGTGAACGACGGAACGATGAGCACGGAGAGTGACCAAAACGCGCCGGTCAGCGGTCGGTCACCACCGGGGCCCGGTCCGTGTCCTCGTAGGCGGAGATGTGCTCGGCGTAGTCGATGAACAGCGGGGCGTCGGGGTCGAACGTCCGGCGCAGGCTGTCGGTGGCCACCCGCTTGTCGAACGAGTCCAGCTTGACCAGCGCGGCGGGGTTGTCCAGCTCGCGGAGGTCGAGCCGGCCCCGGGCATTGTCGAGGGCACGGCGGCCCCGTTCGCTGCGCACCAGCACGCTGCTCCAGCCGTCCATGGCCCCCACGCTGCCCACCGACAGGTCGGCGCTCCGGCCGAGGAAGTCGGCGCACTCGTCGCACCCCTTGAGGGCGGCGCCGTGGAAGTTCTTGATGGGCTCGTCGATGGCCACTTCGCCGTCGCGGTACTCCACGATCATCCGGCCCCGGATGACGTCGACCTTGCTCACCCGTTCGATCTCGATGCCGCGGTCGGCCTGGAGCAGCTGCAGCATCAGCCCCTGGTAGTCGAAGCTCTTGGTGCAGAGCAGCGCGATGGTGAGGACCACCGAGTCGATCCGGTGGGCCCCGGTCGGCCACCGCCTCGACTGCATGGCCCGGATCCCCTGGATCTCACACGGCGTGCCCACCACGGCGATGCGCGGCTTGGCCGGCAGGTCGTACTTCGAGAGGTCCAGCTCGGCCAGGGCCATGGTCTGGTTGTAGTAGCTGCCGGCCGAGTCGATGATCTCCTTGGCCGTGGTGGCCAGGAAGGCCACGCCCTTCCACGGTTCGTCGGGATCGTCGCTCGGCCTGGTGACCAGGGCGCCGTCGATCTCCCCACCGGCCAGGGCCGCGACCAGCAGCGCGGTCACCACCCCACCGTCCTGGACGTCATCGGAGCGCGCACCGGCGCGGGCCGAGTAGGCGTCGAGCACGGCACCGAGGCCGTCCCCGGGCGGTCCGCCGGTGATCTTCCAGTAGTTGTCGGAGGCATCCGCCCGCACCACGGCCTGGCCGTCGAACTCCTCGTCGGCCACGCCCGCCACGGCGGTGGACGGAGGCCACAGGGCCTCGTAGCGCAACCCGCCCCGGGGGCAGAAATCCCAGCACAGCGAGCAGCCGGTGCACATCTTGACCAGCTCGGGCAGGTCGGTGTCCTCGTCGATGCCGATCGAGTTGGACGGGCAGGCGGCGACGCAGGTGCCGCACTGGATGCAACGGCCGGCGTCGATGACACCCGCCTGCAGCTCCCAGAACCAGGTCTTGCCCGGCGGTTCGGCGATCCCGTTCATCTCCTCACGAATCCGGTAGGCCTTCATCCCACGGGCTCCTTCGGCTTGGTGGTGAGGGTGACGGGGGTGCCCGTGCCTTCCTCGGCCAGCGTGCCGCGCAGCTCGTCGTTGGGTGTCCGGCGCGCCCAGCTGTAGAACGGTTCGTCGGCCCGACGCTCCTGCTGATAACGGCGCACGACCCGCAACAGGGCGTCGGGGACGTCGTTGACCGGGCGGGCGTGCTCGATCCAGTCGATGAAGCCGGACCCGGCCCCGAGGGACCCGCCCATGCCGATGTCGACGGCCTCACCCAGGTGGTTCCCCACGTGGGCGACCTCGCCCCGGAACCCGATGTCGGCGATCTGGGGCTGGGCGCAGCTGGCCGAGCAGCCCGAGAAGTGCATGCGGATGACCCCGGCGTCCTCCTTGGGCCCGGAGCGCCCGCCGGGCGTGGGCACGGCGCCGACCGGCTCACCGGCCAGCTGCTCGTCGAGGAACCGGGCCCACTTGACGGCCCGCTCCTTGGTCTCGACGATGGCGTACCGGCAGAACTCCGACCCCGTGCAGGCCACCACCCCGCGCGAGAACGGGCCCGGATAGGGCGAGTATTTCTGCAGCAGGTCCTCGGACAGCATGTCGTCGAGACGGTCCTCTGCGACCCCGGTGAAGGTGATGTTCTGATCGGTGCCGATGCGCACCGTCCCGTCGCCGTAGGCCTCGGCCAGACGGGCGGCCTCCACCAGCTCGAGACCGTTCATCCGTCCCACCGGCACCGAGCAGCCGACGTAGAAGAGACCCTCCCCCTTCTGGGCATGGACGCCCACATGGTCGCCCCGGTAGCGACGGGTCAGATCCTCGCCCGCCGGCACCAGCTCGAAGTGGGCCCGGGCGGCCAACTGCTCGCGGAAGCCCTCGGGCCCGAGCTCCTGGACCAGATAGCGCATGCGGGCCAGGCCCCGGTTCTCGCGGTTGCCCAGCTCCCCGAAGGTCTGGGCGATGGCCCGGGTGACCTCGACGGCCTGGTCCTGGCGCACGAACACGTCGATGTCCGAGGCCATGCGCTCGCCGTCGGACAGCCCACCGCCCACCAGCAGGTTGAAACCGAGGGTCCCGTCGCCGGAGCGGGCCGGCCACAGGCCGATGTCGTTGATCTCCGCCTGGGCGCAGTCCTCCACACACCCGGTGACCGAGATCTTGAATTTCCGGGGCAGGTTGGCGTACTCACGGTTGCCGGTGAAGAAGGCGGACACGGCCTCGGCCACCGGACGGCCGTCGAAGGCCTCGTGGGCGTCGACCCCCGAGACCGGGCAGCTCAACACATTGCGGGCCGAGTCGCCACAGGCCTGCACGGTGGTGAGGCCCACGGCCGCGAACCGGCGCCAGATGCGGGGGATGTCCTCGATGCGCAGCCAGTGGATCTGCACGGTCTGGCGGGTGGTCAGGTCGGCGTAGCGGGATCCGAAGACGCGGCTCTCGGTGCCGTCGGGGCCCTCTCCGAAGGCATCGGCCACCACGCCGATCTCACGGATCTGCGGGGCGGTCAGGTAGCCGCCGGGGATCTTGACCCGCATCATGAAGGCGTCGCCGCCCTGCTTCTGCGGGTAGATGCCGGCCCACTTGAGCCGTTCCACCTCACCGGGCACCTTTGCGATGCCGGCCGGCCCCGCCTTGGAGTAGGTGTCGATGATGGCATCGGCGATCTCGAGGGGATGGCGCTCGAGCTTCCACTGCTCGATCTCGTTGAGCTCGCCCTTGGTCCGATACGGGTTCACGAAGGGCATGGGCCGATCGATGCCGCGGAAGCGCAGCCCGTAGAGCTCGTCCCGGTCCTTGGTCATGTCAAAGATGCAATCCGCACTCGACCTTGTCCGAGTCGGACCAGCGACCGGCACGCGGGTCCTCGCCCTCGCCCACCGGACGGGTGGTGGGGGCGCAGCCGATGGAGAGGTAGCCCTGGGCCAGCAGCGGATGGGCCGGGATCCCGTGGTCGGCTCCGTACCCGACGATGTCGTGCTCCGTCCAGGTGGCCAGCGGGTTGATCTTGACCAGACCCCAGTTGTCGTCGTAGGACACGATGGGGGCCGACCGGCGGGTCCAGGCGTCGACCCGCTTCAGCCCGGTCATCCAGGCTTCCTTGCCGGCCAGGGCCTGCTTGAGGGGACGCACCTTGCGGAACTCACAGCACTGGGCCGTGCCGCAGGGCCACTGCTCGGCCCCGGCCACCGGCTTGGTCACCGTCAGGTTGAGGTCGTAGCGCGACCGGATGGCCTCGACGTACTCGAGCGTCTCGGGGAAATGCGACCCAGTGTCGAGGAACACCACCTCGATGGCGGGATCGACCTTCACCGCGATGTCGATGAGGACGGCCTCCTGAAACGACGAGGCCATGGCCAACTTGGCCCCGAAGCGCCCGACGGCCCAGGCCACGACGGCACCTGCCGGTTCGGACTCGAAGGCGACCGACTTCTCGTCCATCTCCTCCCGCAACTGCGTCAGTTCTGATTTGCTGGCCAGCATGCTCACGTCCACGACCCTCTCTTCTCACGTCCCCTAGAGCAGTGTGTGAGCGACTCGACTCACGTTCCCCAAACCGCTGCTCGAAACCCTGCCAATCACAAAACCCTGCCAATTCAGTCAACAATCACTACAGGAGAACCGGAACCGCACCGATTCCATTCCACTTCCATCCCATTTCCATTCCACGCCCCCCCGCTGAGGTGGCCACAGGATGGAGATGGTCCGCTTCTCAGGGCACCGAACCACCTGGTCGGGGCCTTACCAGACCCCTCCCCTGCAGCACCGATCCCCTACCCTAGATCATACATGACTAATCAGATCAAGTTTTAGAACAATCCCGGTCAACCAGGTAGGTAATGGCCCGGGCCGGGGCGTCATCCCGGTGACCAGGACCGGGCCGCCCCTCCCCGGCCGCCCGGTGGCAGGCTGACAGCCGAGGCGGATCCCGCTGCCCCAGGGTCCACCCCACCATTCTGCCATCCTGCCTGTCCCATCCGCACCAGCCATCCCGCCATCCCGTCCCGTCGCTCCGCCAACCCGCCATCCCGCCGATCCATCCCCACCAGCCAAGGGCCACCTCTCATGACGACCGAACCACCGCCCCCCGATTCCCCCCCCGGACCGACTCCCGGCTATCC
>JBEKOI010000253.1:0-5996 GCA_049521915.1 Acidimicrobiales bacterium
ATCGCCCACTGGGACGTCCCCGACATGGCCGACGTGGTGGCCGAGGCGTGGGAGATGGTGGAGCACGGGTGGATCGCCGAGGCGGACTTCGACAAATTCACGTTCACCAATCCGGTCCGGTTCTACACCGGCACCAATCCGGACTTCTTCAAGGGCACGAGGGTCGAGTCGGCCGTCGACCGGCTGCTGGCCGGAGACTGACGTGCTCGATCTCCTGCTCCGTGGCGGCACCGTGGTCGACGGCACCGGGTCCGAACCCGAGGTGGCCGACGTCGGCATTCGCAACGGGCGGATCGCCGCCCTCGGAGCCATCGACGAACCGGCCCGGGCGACGCTCGACGTGAGCGGCAGGATGGTCTGCCCCGGCTTCATCGACATCCACACCCACTACGATGCCCAGCTCCTGTGGGATCCGACGGCCAGTCCCTCGGTCCTCCACGGTGTGACCACGGTGCTGGGCGGGAACTGCGGGTTCTCGATCGCCCCCCTCCGGGCCGGCGACGCCGGGTACATCCGGCGCATGATGGCGGTGGTCGAGGGGATCCCGCTCGAGGCGCTGGAGGCCGGGGGCGCATGGGAGTGGACGTCGTTCGCGCAGTACCTGGACCGAATCGACGTCGGCCTGGCTGTCAATGCCGGCTTCCTGGTCGGCCATTCGACGGTCCGGCGGGCGGTGATGGGCGAGGCGGCCACAGAGGATGCAGCCACCTCCGACCAGCTCGATGCCATGGTTCGGCTCGTCGGCGAGTCGGTGGCCGGGGGCGCACTCGGGTTCTCCTCGTCGCTCGGAGAGGGCCATGTCGACGGGGACGGCCGCCCGGTTCCCTCCCGGGTGGCCTCTGTCGCCGAGCTGGTCGCCCTGGCCGGTGCGGTGCGGGACCATCCCGGCACCACCCTCGAGTTCATCCCGACGGTGGGGCCCATCCCCGCGGAGCGGATGGAACTGATGGCCGACATGTCCCTGGCCGCAGACAGGCCCCTCAACTGGAACCTTCTAGGCAGCCTGGCCTCCGAGGAGATCTACCAGCAACAGCTCGAGGCGTCCGATCTGGCTGCGGCCAGGGGCGCCCACGTGGTCGCCCTGGCGCTGCCCGACATGATGCGGATGCGCTCCACCACCCTGCTGGCCGGCCTGCCCGGCTGGCGGGACGTCGTCGCCCTCGACCGGGCCCACCGGTTGGCTGCGGCCGGCGACCCGGCCACGAGGGCCGCGTTGAGGTCGGCCGCCGAGGCGGTGGCGGCCAGGGCCATGGGCGTGCTGTCCGACTTCGATCTCATGGAGGTGGCCGATCCCGGGTCGGTGTGGGTCGGCCGATCCCTCGGCGAGATCGCCGCGTCCAAGGGCACCGACGTCGTCGACGTCCTCATCGACACCGTCCTGGTCGACGGCCTCACCTTGTTCGTGGTCCTCCCCTCGCTCACGCCCTCCCTGGGTCGCACCGACGAGGGCTGGGCCGCAAGGGTGGCGGTCTGGAAGGACAGGCGGGTCATGTTGGGGGGCTCGGATGCCGGTGCCCACGTCGATCTGATGTGCCACGCCAACTACCCGACCGTCGTGCTCGGCGAAGTGGTCCGCCACCGTGGCCTGCTCACGTTGGAGGAGGCGGTGGAGATGATGACCGACCGCCCGGCCCGCCACTACGGGTTGCGTGACCGGGGCCGGATCGCCGACGGCTTCCATGCCGATCTGGTGGTGTTCGATGGCGACGAGGTGGGAACCCGGCCGGCCACGGTTCTCCACGATCTGCCCGGGGGAGGCGAGCGGCTCCACGCCGCCTCACGTGGTATCGACCATGTCTTCGTCGGCGGCAGTGAGGTGGTTGCGGACGGTGTGGTGACCGATGTTCGCCCGGGCCGCGTGCTGCGTTCGGGTCGCGACACCGAGACGGTGTCCCTGGCCGATGTCACGCAGTAGCGGCACCGTCGATGACGAGGGTCGTCCCACTGATGGTGGCGGCTTCCCCGGAGGCGAGATAGGCCACCGCCGCGGCCACCTCGGCGGGCTCGATGAGGCGCCCCATGGGCGACGCGGCCCGGGCGAAGAGCGACATGTCCGCCCCCTCGGGTATCTCGAACCCGCGCAGGAACGGGGTGTCCACCGAGGCGGGGCAGACCGCGTTGACCCGGACACCGGCCTTGGCCAGCTCGATGGCCATCGACTTGGTGAGCATGATGACCCCGCCCTTCGACGCGCAGTAGGCGGCGTTGTAGGGCGTGGCCCGCAGGCCGGCCACCGAACCCATGTTCACGATCACCCCGGTGGACGCCACCAGGGCGGGCAGCGCGCTCTGCGACAGCAGGAAGGTGCCGGTGAGGTTGACGTCGATCACCTCGCGCCACTGGTCGGGCTCCAGGTCACCGATGGCCCGGGCCAGCCCGATACCGGCCACGTTGGCCAGCACGTCGAGGTGCCCGTGGCGCTCGAGCACCTCGGCCACGGCCGCCGCGCACGATTCCTCGTCCCTCACGTCGCAGGTGACGCCATCGGCCGTGGCCCGGACATCGCACCCGACGACCGTGGCCCCCTCTGCGGACAACCGCTCGACCACCGCGGCACCGATCCCGCTCGCCGCACCCGAGACCAGCGCCACCTTCCCGTCGAATCGTGCCATGCGCTGAAACGTAGTGGCTGCCGCACGCGCCCAGTACCATGACCCCGATGGGGGCCCTGCAGGGAAAGGTGGCCGTCGTCACCGGTGGCGCACTGGGGATCGGCAGGGCGTCGGCCCGGATCTTCGCCCGTGAGGGCGCCAGTGTGGTGGTGGCCGATATCGACGAGGAGCACGGGCTCGAGACGGTGGCGCTGGTCGAGGCGGACGGAGGGCGGGCCACCTTCGTCCGGACCGACGTGGCGGTGAAGGACGATGTCGAAGCCATGGTCGAGCACGCGGTGCGGTCCTTCGGCGGCCTCGACGTGGCCCACAACAACGCCGGGATCGCTGCGCCCATGGCCAGGCTGGCCGACTACCCCGACGACGGATGGGACCGCACCATGGCGGTGATGCTGACCGGCGTCTACCTGTGCATGAAGGCGGAGATCCCCCGCATGCTCGAGCGTGGGGGCGGGGCCATCGTGAACACGGCGTCGGGGGTGGGCCTCGTCGGATATCCGGGCCAGGCCGCGTACACGGCCTCCAAGCACGGCGTGGTCGGGCTGACGAAGGTGGCGGCCCTCGACTACGGGGCCAAGGGCATCCGGGTCAACGCCATCTGCCCCGGAACCGCCCGCACCCCGATGGTCGACGACGCGGTCGGCCGCGATCCCTCCATCGAGCGGTATCTCGAGACCCTGCACCCGATCGGCCGAATCGCCGAGGCCGCAGAGATCGCCGAGGCCGCGGTGTGGCTCTGCACTCCGGCGGCGTCATTCGTGCTCGGGGTGGCACTTCCGGTCGATGGCGGGTACGTGGTCCCTTGAGAACGGCCGTGTCGATGCGGACGGTGAGCCGGCTCGCCGGACAGGGTCACCTGATCGGGGGATCGTGGAGCCCGGGCAACGCCGGGGGCGACTACGACCACCGGTACGCGGCCACCGGCGAGGTGCAGGCCCGCATCGGGTTGGCCGGGTCCGGTGATGTCGATGCCGCCGTCATCGCCGCCCGGGCCGCGTCACCGGCATGGGCCGCGCTTGCGCCGCTGAAGCGGGCCAGGGTCCTCTTCAGGTTGGCCGATCTTCTCGAGCACCACCAAGTGGAGGCGGCCGAGCTCGGGGCCCTCGACAACGGCACGCCGGTCAGCGTCATGAACCCCGGCAGGTATGCGGCCGCGTGGGTGCGCTACTACGCCGGCTGGTGCGACAAGCTCGACGGGGAAGTGATGTCGGGCGAACCGGGGATGTCCTTCGTCCGCCTCGAACCGTACGGCGTCGTGGCCGTGATCCCGCCGTGGAACGGCTCGATGATGGGAATGGGGCAGAAGTGTGGCCCGGCGTTGGCCGCCGGCAACACCGTCGTGGCCAAACCGCCCGAAGTATCGCCGTTCGGGATGCTGCGCTTCGCCGAGCTCGCCCTCGAAGCGGGCCTGCCTCCCGGGGTGCTCAACGTGGTCGTGGGCGGGGCCGGGGCCGGGGCGTCGCTGGCCGGGCACCCCGGCGTGGACAAGATCACCTTCACCGGTGGTGGTGCCACCGCCCGCCTCCTCATGGCGTCGGCCGTCCGCAACCTCACCCCCGTGGCCCTGGAGCTCGGGGGCAAGTCCCCGAACGTCGTGTTCCCCGATGCCGACCTCGAGACGGCGGCAGCCAGCGCCTCATTCGGGACGGCACTGCTGACCGGGCAGGGCTGTGCGCTCCCCACCCGGCTCTACGTCCACGACGACGTCTACGACGAGGTGGTGGGCCTGCTGGTGTCGTCCCTCGCCGCCCTGACCGTCGGGGACCCGCTCGACCCGGGGACGTTCGTCGGCCCGGTGGTGACCGAGGCGGCCATGGAGCGGATCCTGGCCACCATCGACCGGGCCCGGGCCGACGGGGCCGATCTCCTGGCCGGTGGGCAGCGGCTGGATGGAGAGCTGGCCGCCGGATGGTTCGTGGCCCCCACCGTGTTCGGCGGGGTCGACCACGGCAGCGACCTGGCCCGGAACGAAGTGTTCGGCCCCGTGCAGGCCGTCCTGCGGTTCTCCTCGGACGACGAGGCCCTGTCTCTGGCCAACGACAGCCCCTACGGCCTGGGTGCGTATCTCCATACCCGCGACCTCGGGCGCATCCAGCGGTTCGTCCGCGAGATCGACGCCGGCACCGTCGCCGTCAACGGAATGGGCCGGATCTCCCCGGCCACCCCGTTCGGCGGGTACAAGCAGAGCGGTTTCGGCCGGGAGGGCGGGCGGGCCGGGATCGAGGAGATGGTCCGGCGCAAGACGGTGTCGGTGGCGCCGTAGCCTCCCGGCCCTGAACCGGGGAGCCCGGACGGGGTCGAGGCGGTCGATCCCCGGTAGGTTCGGCGCACGCGGGACGCTCGGCACGGTCCCGGGTGCGATCAGGAGGTGGTGATGGAGACTCCGGAGTTTCGAGGTGTCATCGGTGAGGACTGGCGGGACTCGACCCCGTGGTGGCCGGAGGTTCCGGCCCCGCCGGCCGGTGCCCCCAACGTGATGCTGGTGGTCCTGGACGACGTGGGGTTCGCGCAACTGGGCTGCTACGGGTCGGACATCGAGACGCCGACCATCGACGGTCTGGCCGAGTCGGGCGTGCGCCTCACCAACTTCCACACCACGGCGCTGTGCTCCCCGACCCGGGCCTGCCTGCTGACCGGGCGGAACCACCACCGCAACGGCCTCGGGCGGGTGGCCGACCTGGCCATGGGATATCCCGGCTACAACGGCCAGGTGCCCAGGGAGAACGGGTTCCTCCCCGAGATCCTCCGCCAACGCGGGTACGCCACCTACGCCATCGGGAAGTGGCATCTCACCCCGGACGACGAGACCAACATGGCCGCCCCGCGCCACAGCTGGCCGTTGGCCCGGGGATTCGACCGCTGGTACGGGTTCCACGGAGGCGAGACCCATCAATTCGTTCCCACCCTCTACCACGACAACCACTCGATCCAACCTCCGAGGTCGATCGAGGAGGGCTATCACCTGAGCGCAGATCTGGCCGACCAGGCCATCGCCCAACTGGCAGATCTGCGCGCCGTCGACGTGGACCGCCGGTTCTTCCTCTACTTCTGCACCGGCGCCTGCCACTCGCCCCACCACGCTCCGGCCGAGTGGATCGAGCGGTATCGGGGCCGGTTCGACAAGGGCTGGGACCGGTGGCGGGACGAGACCTTCGCCCGCCAGGTCGGGTCGGGCCTGCTGGCGCCGGGGACGGAGATGGCACCGCGTCCCCCCTGGGTCCCGGCCTGGGACGACCTGCCCTCCGAGGAGCGGAGGGTGGCGGCGCGGTTCATGGAATGTTTCGCCGCCTTCTTGTCCTACACCGACGCCCAACTGGCCCGGGTGCTGGAATTCCTCGACCGGACCGGTGATGGTGCCGACACCCTGGTCATCCTGGTCTCGGA
>JBEKOI010000254.1:0-5969 GCA_049521915.1 Acidimicrobiales bacterium
GGACGGGCCCGTGCCGATGAGGAGGACGCTGAGATCGAGTTGCACCGGGCTGGCGGCGGCTGCCGCCTTGGCCACCACCGACAACAGGGTGACCCCCAACAGGGCGGCCATGAGGACGGTGATTGCCGGCCGCAAGAAACGAGTCATTGGTAATTTCCGACCTTCCGAGAGTTAAGTCCGTGCACATCAGACGAAGCCCCCCCCTTCGTCAAGCTAAGGCAGCCTGGGGTGCGCCACTACCCTGCACATGGTGACGCGACCCTCCTTTTTGGAGTGTCCAGCCCGGGGCATAGGCCGGGTCCGACGCCGTCCGGCAAAAAGCGAAACGGGAGGAAATGAGGGTCAGCGGCGACCGTGCAGCTGGGGACTGACCCCTCGAGCAGCCAAAATGGAGCCGAGGCCTGAGACCCTCCCCCAGTGGAGGATTCAGCCGTGCCGCATTAGTGTGCGCTGAGTCGGAGCGGCTCAGCAGGGCAGGCGGCCACAACTGCTTCAAGAGGTCGGCGACGTGGGACAGGCACCGCACTCCCTGAAGTGTCCAAACTGCGGCTCGGAGGACAGACCAACCCTGATCGTTCGGGGGCCGGGCGCCCCCGGCAACGGGATGAGCCTGCGGTGCCATGCCTGTCACCATGAGTGGTGCGGCAACGACCCCGCTCACCTCCAAGTCCCCTGACCGACATACACCTCTTCGACCGAGGAGACGATGCCATGTCCGAATCGGTGGAAGAAGCCAACTGGCGTCTGGGGACGGACGTCTAGGCCACGTTTAGGCCCCGACCAATTCGAGCGTCCGCTCCGACGGGGTGAGGCCGAGTTCCCGGCGGGAACTGACCCCGAGCTTGGTGAAGACCTTGCCGAGGTGCCACTCCACGGTACGCGGACTGATGAAGAGGCGGGTGGCGATCTCGGAATTCGTGAAACGCTCACCGGCCAGGCGCGCGATCAGATCCTCCTGTGAAGTCAGGTCCCGGCAAGTCTCGACCCTGCGCTTTCGTACGGTCTCCCCGGTGGCCAGGACCTCGCGGCGAGCACGCTCCGCAAACGCATTCGCCCCCAGGGCGTCAAATAGCTCAGATGCCCTGTGCAACTGCTCCCGGGCATCAACCCTTCTGTTCTCCCGCCGGAGCCATTCGCCATAGAGCAGATGCGAACGGGCCAGCTCGACCTTGATCCGGGTCCGGCCCAGTCGTTCGACAGCCTCGCGGTAACCGGCCTCAGCGGCGGCCCCGTGGCTGACGAGGGCGCGGGAACGGGCTTCTACGCCGAGTGCCCATTCGGTCCCGCTCGCCTGAGTCCTTTCCGACAGCCGGGCGACGGCATCGACGGCGACCTGCCGCTGGGAGGTACGCATGGCCGATTCCACCAGCTCGACGAGTGCCGCTCCGAAGAGCCCGAACTCGTCATGCGCGCACGCTCGCCTACTCGATTCCAATGCTTCCTTGTAATGCCCGAGACCGTTGGCCTGGACCGCCCTCGAATACTCGGCCACGGAGTTGGCCAGGCCCTGGGTACGGCCCCCCGCCCCGTGATTGCCGAGCTGCATCGGGTGCTCGCATCCGTGTCGACCGGAGACGAGGAGCGTCTCGTCGTAGTGGTCGAGAGTGCCGCCCGAAGCCCCGTCCGCCCGCTCGAGGACCTCGTCCTCCCACAGATCCATGGCGGCCCGGACCACCAACCACCGCCACTGCTCGGTATCGGCTCCGGCGTCACCATCACCGCATGCCCGCAGCGCGCACCGGAGTTTGGGCACGCTCTCCGAGTATCCGTCCATGAACCGAGCGATCAGACCATCCAGCAGCTGGTCGACGAACCGTGGCGACTGGGACGCCGGAAGAGTGGCATTGGCCGCCCGGGCGACGGCAGCCGCATCCCGCAGGCCACCCGACGGGCCAGCGCAGACAGCAGCGCCAAACGCTTTGAGATAGAGCTCGCGGGCGAGTGGCTCATCGAGCGGTGACAGCCGTCGGGCTGCACGAAGGAGCAAGTCCTGATTGGGCTCATCTGTGGCCGGACCGAGCCAGCCGCACTCCTCTGTGGGGGCCGTCCAGATGCCATCGAAATCCTGGGATCCGCCCGGAACGGGTACCGATGGCAGGAAGCTCGGATAGAAGCCACGGTTCTCTCTTGCTGACGTTCTCGACATCTCTTCCTCTCCGGATCGAGTCAAAAGGGGCGAAATGACATCACCACCCGCTGAAAGACATGGTGCGCCCCCTCGAGACCGGTCGCATCACGCGCGGCGCGTAGTCGTTTGCCGGGCCTCGGATGCAGTGGTGAGTGGAAGGCCGGAGGAGGCGCTCCAATCCGGTACGAGCCGGGACCGACCACGGCCCCACCAGGACCTCCATGGACCACGGGCTTCTCGTCACGGACGGGAGACGCAGATCTGGACCCGACCGACGGGATGCATTCCGCCCTCCGGCCGTCCCGTGAGTCCCGACACTCGAGCCGCCAAAGGGCGGGTCGGGTCTGGAGCTCATGGCCCGAGTTATCCACAGGCAGACCCGACGCTGCTTTGTGGCCATGGGCCAGGTCGACGATGTCCGGTGGCCCGATCACCCCCGGGTCCAGAGCCGGATCTCGAGTCCCGGTGGAATCCTCGAGTGGTGGTGGTCCTTCTGACGTGCCGCCGGACCGATGGGACGGGGTGGATAGGAGGGGACGCGCCGGTGTCCGTGCGATACGTTTACCAACTTGCCTGTCATGAGGAGCGGAATGGCTGCGGCGTCAACTGGGGTCTTCGATCACTTCCACTTGTGAAGTAGGAGAAGCCGGTCCGACTCAGATCGGACATGAGGACGCTGTTCCGCACCGGCCGACTTTGATCCGGCGGTGCTGGCCGGGAGCCGTGTGCTGCGCTCTCTACGTGGTGGTTGCGGTACTGGAATACGGGCATTCCAATGTGCTGGACACCAGCCAGATGAGCGGTAACGGCACGATGGACACGACCGCGCAGATCTGGTGGCTCGCATGGACGGCGCACGCGCTGCCCCACCTGCACAGCTTGTTCCTGACCCCGGCACAGAACTACCCACTGGGTCAGAACTTCGGCGTGAACGGGTCAATGCTGGCGCTGGGCACCTTGTTCACGCCCATCACAAAACTGTTGGGACCGGTGGTCACCTGGAATGTCTTGCTCCGTTTGGGCGTGGTCGCGTCCGCCCTCTCCATGTGTCTCGTGCTCCGCCGCTGGACGACATGGTGGCCGGCGGCCTTCGTCGGAGGATTGCTCTACGGCTTCTCCTCGTACACCGTCGGCGTGAGCGCCTACCTCTTTCTCATCTTCGTGCCGCTGCCCCCTCTGATCCTGCTCCTCCTCCATGAGATCGTGGTCCGCCAGCAGTGGAGGCCGGGGAGCGCCGGGGTACTGCTCGGAGGTGCAGTGGTCCTCCAGTTCTTCATCTCGACGGAGATACTTGCCGGCACGGTGATCATGGGAACGATTGCCGTCGCCCTGGTGGTGATCGTCAATCGTCGGACATTGGTCGACCGCTGGCGGTACTCGATCACTGCCTTCGGCTACAGCCTCGGAGTGGCCGTCGTCCTGCTCGCGTACCCAATATGGTTCACCTTTGCAGGCCCACAACACATCAACGGGGCACCGTCGTCGCCGGCGGATGAGGTATCCCTTCACGGCGACCTGCTCTCCTCGCTCTTTCCCTCATCGCGGGTCTGGCTCGACCCGACACACCTCGAGGTGGTCAGGCAGTTCCGGCATGCGAATCACACCTTCAAATATGCAGGTCTCATGTACCTGGGTCTCCCTCTGGTGGTCACGCTCATCTTCTTCGCAGTCTTCCTGCGCAAACGTCGGGCCATTCTCTTTGCCGGGCTGATGGCGTCCATCGCCTTCATCCTCTCGCTCGGCCCCACCCTCTGGCTTGACGGCCACCGGACATCGGTGGCACTCCCCTTCTCGCTGCTCGACCACCTGCCCGCCCTTGACGGCCTGCTCGCCACCAGATTTGCGCTTTACACGTCGCTGTTCACCGCGGGGATGTTCGCCATCGGGATCGACGAGCTCTGGCGACGGCTGAGGAGCCGGAATCGCCTCCCCACCCGGGCATCGACCCGTTGGCGGACGATTGGAGCAGTGGCGGCGGCGGCGGCTCTTTCTGTGGTGGTATTCGCCCCGCTCGTTCCTGCCCACGCCCACACCGATTACCCGACAGATGTCCCCGCGTTCTTCGCCTCGAAGGCCGTCGACTCGATTCCGCCCAACAGCGTCGTCCTCGCCTACCCGTACCCGGACCATCACACAAGCACCCAACTGAGCCTTGGTCACATCTCTCGCAGCATCATGCTCGACCAAGCGGTCGCCTCGATGAGGTTCCGGCTGATAGGCGGTTACGGGTGGTTCCCCAAACCGGACGGTGGTCGGTTCGGTACCGTGAGCCCCGCCCTACTCGATCCCCCATCGGTTCAGGACCTGTTCGACAGATCCTTCTTGAGGGGAACCGCGGCGCCGACGACGGGGATCCGAACAGGCACGGCCACCGAAGCCGTTCGCGGGTACCTGCGGCGGTACAACGTCGAGACGGTCATCATCTTGCCGGGCGGGCACAGCTGGCGAAACCCACGGGGCCTGATTCGGACCATCACGGCGGCCATCGGTCCGCCCACCCATTCAGGTGGTGTCACCGTCTGGCTCCGCGTCGGGCAACGCCTGGCGTCGGACCGGCCGAGGTAGGAACACCTGATTCTCCGGTCAGTGCCGCCTGGTTCACTGCCCGGGTCGGTCGTCCCCATGCTCCGCGTACACCAACTGGGCCGAGATCACGAAGGAGCTGATCAACGCCCGGGTGTGGGAAGGCATCCACCCCCACTTCTCGGACGACACGGGAGACGGAGTGGGCAGCGAGGTCGCCCACCACGACCTGCCTCGGTTCTCCTCAATCGGGCTCTGACCACCGCACGAGGACCCGGAACGAAGCACGAAGCCCGGAGGGACCACGTCGGTCCCTCCGGGCTTCTGTTTTCCGCGGTCCAACCACCCGACGGGTCACTCGGCCGAGGTCATTGATGCACGTACCATTTCCTTCGAGAGCGAGAGACCTCAGAGGCCGCCTTGAACAGGCGGAACACCGGGTCAACGGTGTCGGATGACCGAGGAGACCAAAGCAGGATTGACCAGCGTGTGGGGTCGGCTTGCCGCAACGGGCGTTGCGCTGTTTACCTCTGCGATGCCAGGTCCGTCGAGCAATGGTTTCCGCCAACTCTTGCTCCGGACCTGGCCCCTTTCGCCATGCAAGAGGAGGAAAGCCATGCAAGTGGAGGAACGGGGTCAGTAGGAGGCTTGAGCCTCCTTGGCATATCGGGACGCCAGTTGGCGTGAGAATCCCCAGTGCCCCCCGATCTCCCCGATTGACATGCCCGCGGCGAGAAGTTCACCGATCATCACACGCCGGAGCTTGTGGCGGGCGGCCTCGTAGGAATCCAGCACATCATTGGTGGATTGCCGTGGTGCGCCAGGGCGGGCCATCTGGATCGCACTCTGAACGTCGAAACCATGTTCGAGGTTCTTCATCGCCCGCCTCAAGCGTTCTTCATTCCGCCGCATGACTTCGCGAGCGGCCATGTTGGCGTCGATGAGCTCCTGCATTGCCATTGCCAGTGCTTCGCTTGCGTTGAGCATGGACCCGACTCTATCCAGAGGCCCTACAGCCCAGACAGATCCCAGTTGAAGGCCCTCTTCGTCGGCCCAGCGGGACAAGAAACCGGTCGGTTTGCAAGTCCGAGGTGACCACGGCGCTTTGAAATCCAGCCTTGGGTCCGCGAGCGAGGAGTTGCCCAACCCTGGCGTCACCTGTGCGACGTAGAGCCCAGACTGGCAGGTGGAGGAAGGAATCCCTTCGACGGGAGTCAAGGGGCGGGCCCATTTTTCCAAGCCGTCCGTGACTTCGTAGAATGGACACAACCTGAGTGCCAACGTTGACTCTCGAAGTCCCGAACGGAGGCTCCATCCA
>JBEKOI010000255.1:0-5960 GCA_049521915.1 Acidimicrobiales bacterium
GAGCACCACGGCGCCGTCCCCGACCGCCCGGTGCAGCGTGCCGTCCGCCCGCAGCGCCTCGGCCGACCGCACCTCGGGACCGTCCTCCCCTCCCCCGATGCAGTAGATGTCGGCCGACGGGAGGGGCCGGCCCGAGTTGGCCTGGATGAGCTCGGTGTCGATGCCGCGCCACGAGGCCCGGCGGGCCAGGACCAGCCCGTTCCCACCGTCGCCGTAGGTTCCCAACAGGTCGGGGAACACGACGGCGATGGTCAACGCGGAACGCCGTCCGGGGGTCACAGACGGCTCCGGAGCTCGGCGAACGCCGTGTAGTTGCCGAGGAAGTCGATGGGGGCCGAGCCCGCTGGCTCCGTCCCGGGGCGATCGACGACCCCGGACGTGCTCATGGCCATGGCCCGATCGAGGGCGGCCAGCGGATCCGGCACCACCGTGCAGGGCACCTCGGCATACCGGAGACGCACGGCCAGGTCGAGGCGGCGGTCGCCGGTGGCCACCACCGGGCGGCCGGCCAGGCGCTCGAAGGGCACGTCCCAGAGCCAGCTGGTGTCGAAACCGTCGGCGATGCGGGCGTTGATGGACAGCACCACGGGATCGTCGCCGCGGCCGTCTTCCTCCAACAGGTCGAAGATGGCGGTCCAGCCGGCCGGGTTCTTGGCCAGCAGGAGCCGGACCGGATGACCGTTTCGCACCGTCCGGGCGAACCTGCCCTCGACCTCGTCGACCCCGGACAGGCGGGCCAGCGCCACGGACGCGGTCAGGGGTGGGCCGGGGACTCCCGGACTCCCGTCCCCGGCCGCCATGACCGGGGCGGCGACGGCCACCATGGCCGCATTGGCCCGGTTGAACCGGCCCGGGAGCCTGATGTCGACCGGGCAGCGGGCGCCGTCGGTCGTGACCAGGTCCGTCCCATCCAGCCAGGCGACCGGTGAGGGGCGGGCGAACTCGCACCGGTCGCAGGCCCACCCCCCCTGCTCGTCGAAGTCGATCCCACCCCCGCAGGCGGGACAGCCGACTGCATCGTTGCGCCACACCTGGCCGGCCCCCACCCACCTGACGTCCGGAGCGGTGGTGGCGGCCCACACCACCATCGGATCGTCGGCATTAGCCACGACCACCGTGCCGTCGCCGTCGGGGCCGGTCACAGGGGGCAGCCCGGCCATGGCCGCCCGCCACCGGTCGACCAGCATCCGGACCTCCGAGATCCGGTCCAGCTGATCCCGCGACAGGTTGAGGAGGACCACCACCCGCGGCGACGTCTCGGCCATGACCCGGCCCAGGTACCCCTCGTCCACCTCCAGAACCGCATCCGCACCGGGCCGGGACCCGGCCAGGGCGGCCACGTGCCCGGCGGGCATGTTGGCGCCGGTGTCGTTGGTGGCCACCGGGACATCCCGCTCTCCGGCCATGGCTGCAGCCAGCATCCTGGTCGTCGTGGTCTTGCCGTTGGTCCCACTGACCAGGGCCACCCTTCTGCCTCGGGCCAGCGTGGCCAGCAGCATCGGGTCGATGGCCAGGCCCACCCGTCCGCCGGCCACCGTGCCGCGCCCCCGGCCCAGCGCCCTCGACAGCCGGTTGGAGAGCTTGAGGGCCTCGACGGCGAACGCGGCCCGACCCGGGAGGGCATCCGGTGCCGGGCGGGCCGAGACGTTCACGCCGGCGGTCGTGTGCGGTCCAGATCCTCCTGGGTGGGGATGTGCTCGATGCGGGCCTCCTCGGGCAGCAGGTCGGCGATGGCCGCCATCAGCGCGGTGGTGTCGGCCACCGCGTCCTCGAGACCCAGCGGGACCCGCGGACCCACGTTGACGGTCACGTGGGGTGGGTGCTGGAGGTTGGCGAAGTTGGGCACCCTCGAGGAGCGGGGCCACACCCGCTCGGTGCCCCACAGGCCGATGGGGATGACGGGGGCCCCGGTCTCCGCGGCCAGGCGGGCGGCGCCGGTGTGCCCGACCAGGACCGGGTCGAAGAAGTGCTCGCCACGCGGAATGGTCCCCTGGGGCAGGACGATGACGACCTCCCCGGCCCGCAGCGCGGCCGACGCCCGGCGCATCGGGTCCCCCGACCCACTGCCCCGGTCCACCTGGATGCCGCCCAGGATCCGGGCCAGACGGCCCACGACCGGGGCGTCGAACACCTCCTGCTTGGCCATGAACCGTACCGGCCGGCCCAGGCGGGCGGCCACGATCCCGAGTGCAGCCACGTCGAAGTAGCTCCGGTGGTTCGAGGCCAGCAGCACCGGGCCCGACCGGGGCAGGTTCTCCATGCCCTCGAGCCCGAACCGGGCATAGGGAAACGCCTCCGGCCGGAAGAAGGGCCGGACCAGGTGGTAGGGCTCGAGCCCTACCACCGATGGGATCCCCGGGGCCCGGTCCCAGTACTCGAGGGGCCACCGCTTGGCCACGGCCACCGCGGCCAGGCGGGGGTCGGCGTTGAGCGGATGGGGATGGCCGACGGCCAGGAACAACGGGATGTCGAACACGCTGTCCGAGTAGACGTGCGACGAACCCAGGTCGACGCCGTTGTCCGCCGCCCACCGGATCACCGCGGCCCGCTTGCCCATGCCCCAGACGAAAGCGCCGTCCAGTCTGCCGGTGTAGCGCCCGTCACGCTCGGCGTAGCGGGTGGCCACGACGGCATCGAAGCCGAGGGCGTCGGCCAGGGGGGAGACCAGGTCGATGGGTGAGGTGGTGGCCAGGACCAGAGGGCTGCCCTGGCTGCGGTGGGCGGCCAGCGCCTCGAGGGCCCAGGGCTGGACCAGGTCGACCAGCGTCTCCACGGAGCGCTTCCCCGCCCGCCGGGTGGCCTCCGCGGGCCGGTTGCGCATGGCCGCGGCCGCGGCCCGGGCCAGGCCGATGAAGGGGACCGACTCGCCGAACCGGTTGTAGAACCCGTACATGAGGCCGTCGCCGGGCAGATGGCGCCCGGGAGGGAGCACGCCTTCCGCCTCCATGGCCTGGTGGAAGACGGGGCCACTGGCCGACCGGATCAAGGTACGGTCCAGATCGACGAAGACGGCGCCGGCGGCAGGCATGCCCTCACGCTACCGCCGGCGGGAGGAGGCCGGGCAACTGCCGGTCGGGTCGGTGCGAAACTGCCCCCAGACGCGGCAAAGGGGCCGCCAGGGGGGGAGGCGGTCCCTTTGCACTGACTCAACAAGGATAGGAGGGGGATTCCTTACATCCTGTGGTCTGAAAACATCGTATACAAACGCGAGCAATCAGTCAAGCAGCTAAAGTTGATAACTGCTATCATTCGAAGCGATGGAATTGCGGCACCTCCAGGCGCTGACTGCGGTCAGCGACCACGGGACCTTCTCGGCGGCGGCCGAGCATTTGAACACGGTCCAGTCGAACATCTCCGCGCACGTGGCCCGTCTCGAACGCGAGCTCGGCGCTCCCCTCTTCGACCGGGCCGACGGCCGGCTCACCGAGGAGGGCACCGTGGTGGTGGCCCGGGCCCGACGGATCCTCTCCGAGCTCGACGCCCTGGTCTCCGACGTGGCCGCCTGTAAGGACGAGGTGGCCGGCACGGTGCGGGTGGGGATGATCGGCACGACGGCACGATGGCTGGTCCCCCGGCTCATGGACATGGCCAGCAAGCGCCACCCCAACCTCCGCCTGGTCGTCGTCGAGGGGAACACCACCGGGCTCGAGCCCCAGTTGGCCAGCGGTCAGCTGGACCTGGCCATCCTGCACCTGCCGGTCTCGGGCCGGGACCTGGTGGCCCGGCTCCTGTTCGAGGAGGACCTCATGCTGGTCGTGCCCCAGGGCCATGCCATGGTCGACCCGGGCCGCCCGCTCGGGCTCGAGGACCTGGCCGACATGCAGCTCATCCTCCCGCTGCCGGGGACGGCATTCCGCGACGAGCTCGACGCGGTGACCCGTCCCCTCGGCATCACCCTGCTCCCGGCGGCGGAGATCGACGGGCTCCGGCTCATCGCCTCCCTCGCCTTCGAGGGCTACGGTCCGGCCATTCTGCCCGCCACCGCCATTCCCTCGGTGCTGCGCAGCCAATTCCACCCGGTCCCCATCGAAGGTCTCCCGCGGCGCCGGGTGGGGCTGGCCCAGCGGAGCCGGGGCCTGCCCTCGGCCCCCACCCGTGCCTTCAGCGAGCTCTTGAACGCGGTGGTCGCGGTGCCCGACGGCAGGCCCGACGGCGTTCACGTGGCCGGCTGACCACAGAGCCGCGGCTCCGCCTCAGCTCCCGGGAACCCGCGGCTCACGCCACATGCGCCAGACGGTCGGCGTGCCCGCCTCGGGGTGAAGCTCCTCGACCACCTCGAAACCGAACCGGGCGTAGAAGGGAACGTTGCGCTCCTTGGACGACTCGAGGTAGGCGGGACGACCGGACTCGTCGATGCGGTCGAGCGTGGACAGGAGGAGGGCCGAGCCCACGCCGTGCCCCTGGCGGGGTGGCTCCACCCCCAGCGTGGCCAGGTACCAGTGCGGCTCCTTGGGTCGGAGACCGTCCACTTCGAACAACAGCCCGAGGGCCCGGTGGATGTGTGAGCTGACCAGATAGGGCGCGGCCGGGAGGAGGTGGAGCAACTCCTTCAGCCCGTTGCGGGCCACGTCGGGAGGGCCCCACAGGGCGGCGCCGTCGCCGGCGGCGGTGGTGTAGACGTGCCCGTGGGGAAGGTACTCGTGGCCGAGCTGCGATGTGAAGAAGGCATGGAGGCCGCGCTGCCTCCGACGGTCGCCGGCGAACATGAAATTGGCCACCGGGTCGTCGGCGAAGGCGCGTACCAGTATCGACACCAGGGACGGGATGTCGGCGACCACTGCACCGCGCACGGCCGGCCGGCCGGGTTCGTCTTGCACCCGGTGATGGTAGCCCTCCCTCGGTTCACGGCCGGGTCCCCGGGTCGATGGCCGTGTCTTTGGGTTCATGGCCGGGTCCCCGGGTCGATGGCCGGGTCTCTCAGTTCATGGCCGGGTCCTCGGGAAATCCCGACACCAGGGCCAGCGCGCCGCCCTGACGCCGAAGGACCCGGCGCCACAGGCTTTCCGGATCGGCCGAGATCGGGTCGGCCGCCTCCGCCGGCACCACGTACCACGATCCGTCCTCGATCTCCGCCTCGAGCTGACCCGAGTCCCAGCCCGCGTAGCCGGAGAACAACCGGGCCCCCACGAACGCCGCCGCAGCCGGGCCGGGGTCCTCGGCCAGGTCGACCGTCCCCACCGGACGGTCCCCGTCCACCAGCAGGCGCCAACCGGACGGGCACAGGGCCGACCCGTCCAGGGACGAGTCCCGGGAAGCCAGACGGACCAGCCCGATCAAGGCGTTGCGGGCCACCGGTCCACCCGTGAACAGCTCGGCGGGCGCAGTGGCCCACCGCTGCCACTGCGGCATCAGCTCACCCACCGGGACACCCCCCGGTCGATCGAGGACCACGCCCAGGGCGCCGGGTTCGCCGTGATCGAGGACCAGTACCACCCGCCGCGAGAAGTTGGGATCGGCCAGGCGGGGGGCGGCCACCAGCAGGTGCCCGGCCAGCCGCTCGGGCGGGCTGGCGCCCCCGTAGGGTTCGAACACGCTGAACGGATCCATCGGCACCTCTTGATGATGGCGCACCCGATCGGCCGAGTGGCGCCAATGGCCCGGTTCGGTGAGGCTGGGTCCATGGCACTCGTCTCCGTCGGCTCGGTCCACGCCCATGTCCGCCTCATCACCCTGGACAACCCGTCCCGGCTCAATTCGATGTCCTTCGCCCTGGTGACGGACCTCTACGCTGCCCTCGAGGAGGTAGCCGCCGACAACAGCTGCCGTGTGGTCGTCCTCACCGGTGCCGGTCGCTCGTTCTGCTCCGGTCTCGAGCTCGAGCATGCCGGTCTCCCCCCGGGCACCGACGACCTCGGCCGGCACCGTCTGGGCATGCGGGCCATGGAGTACATGGGCGGCATCGTCCCCGCCATGCGCGCCATACCCCAGCCCATCGTGGCCGCCATCAAGGGCCCGGCCTA
>JBEKOI010000256.1:0-5916 GCA_049521915.1 Acidimicrobiales bacterium
CACCGGCCCCCGCTTCCCAGGCCCCGGTGACGGCCAGATTGTCGGCCTCGGTCCCGCCGCCCGTGAACACGACCTCGCCCAGGTCGGCGCCGAGGACGTCGGCGATCTGCTCCCGGGCGTCGTCGACGGCCATCCGGGCCCTCCGGGACTCGGCATGGCCTCCGGACGGGTTCCCGAAGTCACCCGAAAGGTAGGGCAGCATGGCCTCGACCGCCTCGGGGCGCATCGGGGTGGTGGCCGCATGGTCGAGGTAGACCCTCCCGTGGTCAGGTGAGCCCCCGTCGACGGCCATCACGCGACCCACACCGACTTGATGTTGCAGAACTCGTGCAGTCCGGGCGCAGCCAGCTCGCGCCCGATCCCCGAGCTCTTGATCCCCCCGAAGGGCAGCTGGGACATGGAGACGACCATGCCGTTGACGAAGACCTGGCCGGCCTGCAGCCCGACGATGAACCGCTGCTGCTCCGCACCGTCGCCGGTCCACACGCTCGAGCCCAGGCCGAACTCGGTCCCATTGGCCAAGGCCAACGCCTCATCGGCGTCGGCGACGATGTAGAGGAGCGCCACCGGGCCGAACACCTCCTCGGTGGCCACCCGCATGGCCGAGGTGATGTCGGTGATCACCGTCGGGCGGTAGAAGAACCCCGGCCGGTCGGGACCATCCGGACCGATGACCCCCTCGCCCCCGCACAGGATGGTGGCCCCGTGATCACGCGCGTCATCCACCTGGGCGGCGATGGTGTCGCGCGCCGCCGCCGACACCAGCGGCCCCACCTCGGTGGCCGGATCGAAGGGGTCACCCACCGACAGGGCGTCCATGGCGGCGACGAACCCCCTCGTGAACTCCTCGGCCACCTCGTGGTGGACGATGAACCGCTTGGCGGCGATGCACGATTGGCCCGCGTTCTGCACCCGGGCCTGCACGCCGACCGAGACGGCCTTGGCCACGTCGGCCGACGGGAGCACGATGAACGGGTCGCTGCCCCCGAGCTCGAGGACGATCTTCTTCCCCACTGCGCCGGCCTGGGCCGCCACCGCACGACCGGCTCCCACGCTCCCGGTCAGCGTCACCGCCGCCACCCGCGCATCGGCGATGACGGCCGGCGCCTGATCGGTCCCGATCAACAGGGTCTGGAGGACTCCGTCGGGGGCTCCGGCCCGTCGGAAGAGGTCCTCCAGCAAGAGCGCGGTACGGGGCACGTTGGGCGCGTGCTTGAGCAGCCCGACATTTCCCGCCATCACCGCGGGAGCGATGAACCGGGTCACCTGCCACAGCGGAAAGTTCCACGGCATGATGGCCAAGACCACGCCCAGCGGCTGGTAGATGACCCTGCCCAGTGAGGCGTCGACGGGCACCTCCTGGTGGGCGAGCAGGCCCTCGGCGTGTTCGGCGAACCACCGGAAACCGCTGGCGCACTTGGCCACCTCACCCTTGGACTGGGCGAAGGGTTTGCCCATCTCGGTGGTCATGGCGTGGGCGATGTCGGGCAGCTCGCTCTCGAGGAGTTCGGCCACGGTGGTCAGGAGGATCGAGCGCTCGGCGAAGCTGCTCGCCGCCCACACCGGTGCCGCCGCGGCCGCGGTGGCCAGGCGGGCCTCGACGGCCGCGGCATCGAGGGGCTCGAAGGACTGGAGGAGCTCGCCGTTGACGGGATTGACGGTGGCGATGGGAGGGCCGGTATCGGCGGGGCTCATGCCTTCAGTATCGCCCACGTCCACCTGCGGGCGAGCGGCGCCGTCGCCGGACCGGTGGAGGATCAGGCCTGGTCGACCCGGTCGGGGATGAGGTTCCTCTGCACCTTCCCGGTCGGCGTCCGGGGCAGCTCGCCGAGCAGCACGTACTGCTTCGGACGCTTGTAGGCGGCCAGTCGGACCTCGGCCCGGGCACGGACCGCCTCGACGAGGTCACGTCGCGACCCTGGTGCGGAGCGGACGGCCGGCACCAGCGCCACGCACACCCGCTGGCCCCACCGTTCGTCGGGCAGCCCGAACACGGCGAGCTCGCCGACCCCGTCCACCTCGCCGAGGACCGCCTCCACTTCGGCCGGGTACACGTTCACGCCGCCGGTGATGATGAGGTCGTCGCGACGGCCGTCGAGGAAGAGGTAGCCGTCGTCATCCTGGCGCCCGAGATCGCCGACGGTGAAGGATCCGTTCCTCCAGGCGGCGTCGGTCTTGGCCGGGTCCCGCCAGTAGCTGAACCGGGCGAAGTCCGGCGGACGGCACCAGATGGTCCCGTCGCCGTCGACCGAGAGCGTGCGACCGGGCCGGGCCCGGCCCACGGTGCCCGGGTGGGTCATCCAGTCCTCCGGCGAGCACACCGTGAACTGCCCCTCGGTCGAGCCGTAGAACTCCCACAGCGCGCCGGGGCGGACCCGGTCGAGGGCGCGCTGTTTGAGCGCGGGCGGGCAGGGCGACCCGGCGTGGACCAAGAGGCGGAGGGCATCGAAGCGATCGGTCCGGGTCCCGGCGTTCTCCAGCAGCCGGCTCAGTGCCGATGGGGCCATGAAGGTGGTGGTGGGCACCGGCCCGTGCCCACCGAGCAGCGCGGCCGCGGCCACGCCGGCGTCGAACCGGCTCAGGATGACACAGGTCCCGCCCCGGAGCAGCGTCCCCCCGGCGAACCGGACCGAGACCGAGTGGTACATCGGCGAGCACACGAGATGGACGTCGTCGGGCCCGAACGACCAGAGGTCGGCTTCGTCGTCGAACGCAGCCTCGGCCGTGGCCGCGTCCCACAGGCCCGTCCACACGCCCTTCGACCGCCCGGTGGTCCCCGAGGTGTAGTGCATGGGTCGGGCCAGCGGACGGGGCGCCAGCTCCGCCGGCGGACCCTCGTCCAGCGAGGCCAGGCGGTCGGGGCCGGTGACCACCAACCCCGGTTCACAGTCGTCGATCAGATCGTCCCGTTCGGTCTCCATGAGGGAGGCGTTCAACAGCACCGGCACCACACCGACCCGCAGCGCCCCGAGGACCGCGCACAGCAACCCGGCCGACGAGGGAAGACAGAAGGCCACCCGGTCGCCGGGGCCGAGACCGGCCGCCTGCAGGGCGCCGGCGGCGCGGCGTTGGGCGGCCTCTGCCGCGTGGGCCCCCAGGACCTCCACCGTCACCGCTCCGGTCACGGCAGTTCCTTGGCCGGGAGCAGGACCCCGGCGCCCGGCGATGTCGGATCGCCCAGTGCCGCGAAGATCCGCGGCCGGACGCCGGCGACGGCGACCATCACCGCGAAGAGGGCGGCGGCACCGGCCACAGTGACCGCCCGGACCCCGATGTGGTCACCGATCCACCCCTGCAGGACGGCGCCGACCGGGTAGACGATGCCCAGACCCACCATGTAGATGCCGAGTACGCGGCCCCTGACCTCCGCCGGGGCGCGCACCTGCACCACGGTGTTGAGACCGGACAGGACGGCGATGTAGCCGGCGCCGACGCCTGTGAACGCCACCAGCGACGACCAGAAGGTCGGGGCCAGCCCGTACGCCACGAGCAGCAGCGGGAGCACCAGCAGCGCGGTGCGCAGGACCGTCCCGCGTCCGAACCGCTCGGCCAGCGACGGAAGGACGAGCGCGCCTGCCACCGCCCCGATCCCTTGGGCGGTGACCAGCAATGCGGTGGCAACGGGGATGGTGACACCGTGGCGATGGACCACGGCGGACATGGCCGGCACCAGGGCGATGAAGGGCGAAGCCAGCAGGGCCACGACGGAGATGAGCTCGATGGCGGCACGACAGCCCGGTTCGGCGACGGCCGCCCTGGCCCCGACGGCGATCCGGGAGACGATCCCGAGCGCGGGGCCGGCGTTGAGCGGCTTTGGCAGCCGCACCATCGCCAGCGCCACCACCACGGCGCCGAACGAGGCGGCGTTGATGCCGAAGACCACTGCGTAATCGTGCGTGAGAAGCGCCAGCCCGGCCAGGGCGGGACCGATCACGCGACCCAGGTTGAACTGGGCCGACGACAGCGAGACGGCGCCCAGGAGATCATCGTGGGGAACCAGGTCGGGGACCATGGCCTGATAGGCGGGAAATCCGATGGCCCCGGACGCACCCCCGAGAAACGAGAAGAGCACCAGGACCACCGGCCGGTCGTGTCCTGTCGCAGTGAGGGCGGCGAGCATGGCGGCGAAGGACATCTCGGCCACCGTGGTGGCGATCAGCCACCGTCGCCGGTCGAACCGGTCGGCCAGCGCCCCTCCGAGCGGGGCCAGCAGGCCGATGGGGACGAACCCGGCCGCCGCCACCAGGCCGGTCCAGGCCGGCTGGCCGGTGCGGGCGAACACGAGGATCCCGAGCGCCACCGTCTGCATCCAGGTGCCGATGTTCGACACCAGCGCGGCCGACCAGATCAGTGCGAAGTTCCGCGACCGGAGGGGGCGGAGGGATGCCAGGGCCACCCAGGCGAGGCTACCGGGCCGGGCCCAGGTCGCATGGGTGCAGGCCGGGAAGGGTCTCGGGCGACGGTGCGCGCCCCCTGGTGTGGCCGACCGGCCCCCGACCGGCTCCCCCTACTGGTCGAGCTTGGGCTTGCGCCTCGGCCTCAGGGCGAACCACCAGATGCTGGCCATGGTGGCGAGCACGCCGAGGGCGGCGGCCGGTTTCGCGATCTTGCGGGAGCGATCAGACATGGAACGACGTTACCCGGCCTTCATCCGTCGGTGGACACGAAGACGTTCTTGACGTCGGTGTACGACGCCAACGCCTCCAGACCCAGCTCGCGTCCGAAGCCGGACTGCTTCATCCCGCCGAAGCTGGTCTGGACCCGGACCGAACTGTGGGAGTTGACCGACAGGTTGCCCGAGCTGATGGCCCGCGCCATCCGCAGGGCCCGCGCCCCGTCCCGCGTCCAGATCGATCCGGACAGGCCGTAGGGCGTGTCGTTGGCCAACCTGACGGCGTCGGCTTCGTCCTCGAAAGGAATCACGGCCACGATCGGCCCGAAGATCTCCTCGCGGGCGAGGCGCCACCCGGGCTCGGCCGGAGCGATCACGGTGGGCG
Organism: Acidimicrobiales bacterium; assembly: GCA_049521915.1. Taxonomy (GTDB): domain Bacteria; phylum Actinomycetota; class Acidimicrobiia; order Acidimicrobiales; family RAAP-2; genus Bog-756. Next base: position 4,998 of record JBEKOI010000256.1, read on the forward strand.
GGAACCAGTAGCCCGGACCGTCGGGGACGGCTCCGACGGCGAAGGCTTCGACCGGCCCGCCCCCGGGGTCGCCCATACCCGGGGCCAGGAAGCTCTCGACCGTCCGACGGTGCGCGGCCGTGACCAGCGGACCCATCTTGGTGGTCGGGTCGGTCGGGTCGCCGACGGTCCAGCCGGGAAGCGCATCGGCCAACAGCGAGAGATAGCGGTCGAACACCGGACGCTCCACCAGCACCCGGCTGCGGGCGCAGCAGTCCTGGCCGGCGTTGGCGAACACCCCACCCGGTGTGGCCGCGGCGGCCCGCTCGAGGTCGCCGTCGGAGAAGATCACCGATGCCGATTTCCCACCGAGCTCGAGGGTGACCCGTTTGATCGTCCCCGAGGCCCGGGCCATCACCTCTCGCCCCACCTCGGTCGAACCGGTGAACGCAACCTTGGCCACGTCGGGATGCCCGACCAGCCGGGTGCCCACCGTCGATCCCTTGCCCACCACCACCTGGAACACCCCTTCGGGCAGACCGGAGTCGAGGGCCAGTTCGGCGAGCCTGAGGGCGGACAGCGGGGTGATCTCGGCCGGCTTGACCACGATGGTGTTGCCGGTGGCCAGTGCCGGGCCGACCTTCCACGAGGTGATGGCGATGGGGAAGTTCCACGGGACGACGGCGGCCACCACGCCGAGCGGCTCGTGGAAGGTCATGTCCACGCCCCCGGCCACCGGCACCGTGGCCCCCCGGTGCTTGTCCACCGCGCCGGCGTAGAAATAGAGCACCTCGGCCACCATGCCCACTTCGTCGCGACTGTCACCGATGGCCTTGCCCACGTTCGCCGTCTCCAGCTGGGCCAGCTCCTCGCCGTGCTCCTCGACCTGGGCCGCGAACCGCCGCAGCAACCGGCCCCGGTCGGCCGGGGCGACGGCCCG
>JBEKOI010000257.1:0-5904 GCA_049521915.1 Acidimicrobiales bacterium
GGCATCGGACAGATTGGCCTTGCCCAGGTCGGCATCGGACAGATCGGCGTCGGTAAGATTGGCCTTGCCCAGGTTGGCGCCGGTCAGGTCGGCTCCCGACAGGTCGACTTCGGTCAGGTCCACCTTGCCCAGGTTGGCGTCGGTGAGGTTGGTGCCGGAGAGGTTGGCATCGGACAGATTGGCCTTGCCCAGGTCGGCATCGGACAGATCGGCGTCGGTGAGGTCGGCGCCGATCAGGTAGGCACCCGACAGGTTGGCGTGGGCCAGGTTGGCCCCCGTCAGGTCGGCACGGCTCAGATCCGTGCCGCTGAGCCGGGCGTGCCTCAGGTCGGCTCCGGACAGGTTGGCCTCGCTCAGGTCCGCGCCGGACAGATCGGCGTCGGTCAGGACGGCACCGACCAAGGTCGTATGGGTCAGATCGCGGTCCCGCAGTTTGGCGTTGCACAGGCCCGCCCCGGTCAGATCCGCTCCGGTCAGTTCGGTACCCGTCAGGAAGGCGCCGGTCAGGTCGGCGTCGGTCAGGTCGGTGCCCCGGAGATTGGCGCCCGTCAGGTCCGCCCCGGTCAGCGCGGCGCCGGCCAGATTCCGGCCCTGGAGGTCCACCCCGGCGAGGTTGGCGTCGCTGAGGTCGACGCCCCTCAGGTCTACGGCTGATGACATCGTGGTCCGGCCGGCATGGCCGCGATCATACGTAGTCAGGCCCCGGCGCGCGCAATTCCGGTGGCCCGTCGCGACATGGAGACGTCCTCAGACGTGGTGGACCACCCAGGTGACCCCCTGGAAGGCCCGGTATCCCAGGTAGATGACGCTGGCCACCAGCATGAACTTGAAGTACCAGGGAGACTTGCGGTGCTCGAGGGGCTCCGACCCGCAGTCGGGGCACGTGCCCTCCTCGGTCAGCTCCTCCTCCTCGAGACGCTGGTCGCACCGCTCACACCAGGGCACGGATCGTCCTCCCCCGGGAGGCACCGGACGAGAACGCCGCCCGCCCGCCGTTCGCCCCCACCCCCACGCGCCAAAGGTGGTCCGGGCTCATCGCCGTCGACCCCCACCGCCGTTCGCCCCTTTGGCCCGGACCCGCAGCTTGATCGGCGTCGGGCCCAGCTCGAATCGCTCGCGGAGTCCGCGCTCGACATAGCGGAGATAGGTGGGCTGCAGCCTTCCGTTGGTGAAGAGGGTGAATGTGGGCGGGTCGTTGGCCCCTTGGACCGCGTACTGGATCTTGGCCCCGACCGGTGGATGGGCCATCTGGATCGACTTGAGGGCGCGGTTGAGCTCACCGGTGGGGATACGCGAGTGGTATGCCTCCTCGGCCGCGGCCACCGCGGGCAGGATGTTGTGGACCCCCAACCCGGACAGCGCGCTGATCTTGAGGACCGGCGCGGCGCCGAGGAAGGCGAGGCGGTCGCCGATGTCGACCAGGATGTCGTTGCGGTCCTCGGTGGCGATCAGCTCCCACTTGTTGAGCACCACGACGGTCGGGCAGCCGGCGGCGCCGATCCGTTCGGCCAGACGTTGGTCCTGATGGGTGACTCCGGCCGTGGCGTCGATGACGAGCAGAGCGATGTCGGCCCGGTCGAGGGCGTCCAGGGCCCGCAGGACCGAGAAGTACTCGGTGCCGCGTTCGGTCCGCGACTTGCGGCGCATGCCCGCGGTGTCGACGAAGCAGACCGTTCCGTCGGGCGTCTCGACCACGGTGTCCACCGCGTCCCGCGTGGTGCCGGGGGCATCGTGGGTGACCGATCGTTCGTCACCGACCAGCCGGTTGAACAGGGTCGACTTCCCGACATTGGGCCGACCCACCAGGGCCACTCTCGGCACGGATCCGGCCTGCGGGCCACCGGCGCCACCGGCGTGGTCGTCGTCCGGCCCGTCGTCAGCAGTGCTCGGCTCGGGCAGCAGGCGCACGACGTCGTCGAGGAGGTCGCCGGTCCCCCGCCCGTGCAGGGCACTGATGGGCCAGGGATCTCCGAGCCCGAGCGACATGGCGTCCCAGGCGTCGGCCTCGCGTTGGGACGAGTCCACCTTGTTGACCACCACCCGCACGGGCCGGCCCGACCGCTTGAGCACGCGGGCCACGGCCATGTCCTCGTCGATGACGCCGACGGTCACGTCCACCACCAACAGGACCACGTCGGCTTCGGCGATGGCCCGCTCGGCCTGGGCGGTCACCTGGGCGTCCAGGGGATCGACGGAGGAGAGCCACCCCCCGGTGTCGACCACGGTGAAGGGATGCCCGCACCATTCCGCGTCGAGCTCCTTTCGGTCACGGGTGACCCCGGGTCGTTCCTCGACGACGGCGGCACGCCGACCGACGATGCGGTTGACGAGGGTCGACTTGCCCACGTTGGGCCGTCCGGCGATGACGACCAGCGGTCGCTCACGCTTGTCGTGGACCTGCTCGGCCACGCCCGCAGTCATCGGGAGGCTCCGAGGGCCACCGGCACCCGGGCGGCGTCGGCCGGCATCCGGCCCTCGAGCGCCCGGCGGAGGGAGAGGCCGTCGGTGGGGACGACTTCGACCGGTCGCGGGAGATCGGCCACGGTCAGGTCGTCGAGGAACCGGCCCTCCGACAGGCAGGAGTCGGGAAGCAGGTAGCGATGGCCCTCGGGCTGTCCCGAGAGCACCCCGACAAGGTCGGTGCCGGTGAGCAGGCCCGACACGCCGATGTTGCCCCCGAAGAAATGGTTCACCACCGGCACCAGCCGGATGTCGCGGCGTGACAGGGAGTCCACCAACGGACCGAGCACCCTCGCCCCGTACTCCCCGGTGAGGATGGCGATGGGCGCCGCCGAAGACGTGGCCCGGGCCGTCTCGACCGACCGCGGGGCCCGGTAGCCGGCGGCCGGGGCACCGTCGACAGCGGCGAAGAACCCGGGCCTGACACCGAGTGCGGCGTGCTCGTCCCCGCCGAACGCGGCCTCGAAGGCGCGGGCCATGCCGAGCCCGTTCTCGTGCTGGGGGAATCCCTCATAGGTGCACGCCGGCGGGAAGGGCCGTTCGGCCATGAGGTAGTACTCGTCGGCCGCGAACACCATGCGCCTCCCGATGGCGGTGACGAAGGTGTCCTGCCACAGCTCCACCGCGTCACAGACGGCGGCCGCCTCCTCCGTGGTGTGGGGGCGCATGGCCTCCGCGGGGGAGAACCGGCTCACCCCGAGGGGCACGCAGGCCACCGTGGCCAGGGTGGGATAGCGGTCGAGCACACCGGCCAGCGTGTCGTGCAGGATGGCCCCGTCGTTGCGGCCCGGGCACACCACGACCTGCCCGTGGACTTCGATGCCCCCCTCGAGTAGGGCCCCCAACCAGCGCAGGCTGGTCGCCCCGCGCCGGTTGCGCAACAGCCCGGCCCGGATGTCGGGATCGGTGGCGTGGATGGAGACGAACAGCGGGCTGAGGTGCTCGGTGAGCACCCGCTCGAGGTCCATCTCCGTGAAGCGGGTCAGGGTGGTGAAGTTGCCGTAGAGGAATGAGAGCCGGTAGTCGTCGTCCTTCAGCGACAGGCTGCGTCGCATCCCCTTCGGGAGTTGATGGATGAAGCAGAACTCGCAGTGGTTGTCGCACGTCCGGACCCGGTCGAAGACGGCCGAGGAGACCTCGGCGCCGAAAGGCTCCCCCGCCTCCTTCACCACCCGGATGGCCAAGGGCTCGTCGAGGCCGCCACGGCGGACGACCAGGTCGAGGTCGGGTTCGTCCACCAGCAGGCTGTACTCGATCACGTCACGCGGCGACCGGCCGTTGAGGAGGAGGATCTCGTCGCCCGGCCGCAGACCGGACAGACCGGCCGCTGAGGACTCGGAGACGGCCACGACCTTTGGTGCCGTCGTCACTCTGGGCGCCGACATCGTCCCAGGTTACCCGCTCTCCTTCACCGGCCAGGCCGCGGGTCCGGGGGGACCGGGGACGCCGGTAGCCTGGACCGGTGCCCGTCGACCGAGTGGTGCTTGCCGAACCGAGGGGATTCTGCGCGGGGGTGGAGAAGGCGATCAAGGCCCTGGCCTGGATGGTGCGGGTCTTCGAGCCGCCGGTGTACTGCTATCACGAGATCGTCCACAACCGGCACGTCGTGGACCAGTTCCGGGCCCAGGGAGTCGTCTTCGTGGACGACGTCGACGACGTGCCCGCCGGCGCCCCGCTCATGCTGTCGGCCCACGGTTCGGCCCCGGACGTGGTCGCCGCGGCCCGGACCAACGGCCGGGTGGTGGTCGATGCGGTCTGTCCGCTGGTGACCAAGGTCCATCACGAGTTGAAGGTGCGGGCCCGCAAGGGGTACACCGTCCTCTACGTCGGCCACCACGGCCACGAGGAGGCGGTCGGCACCATGGCGGTGGCGCCGGAGGCGGTGCGCCTGCTCGAACGGGTCGAAGACGTGGACGACCTCGGCAACCTGGCCGCCGCCGGCGGCGCCGAACCGATGGTGGCCCTGCTGGCCCAGACGACCCTCAGCCACGATGAGTGGTCCGGCATCGTGGACCGGGCCCGGCAACGGTTCCCCGAGCTGTGGATGCCCAACCGCAGCGACCTGTGCTTCGCCACCACCAACCGCCAGGCCGCCCTCAAGTCCCTGGCCGGGATGGTCGACGCCGTGGTCATCATCGGCTCTGAGAACTCCTCCAACACCGTGGCCCTGCAGCAGGTGGCGATCACGTTCGGCTGTCCCCGGGTCGTCCGGGTCAACGATGCATCGGAGCTTCCGGACGACCTGTCGGGCACCGTCGGCGTCACCGCCGGTGCGTCGGCGCCCGAGGCCCTGGTGCAGGCGGTCGTGGATGCACTCGATCCCGTGCACGGCGCCCACCGCTCCTCGGTCACCGTCGAAGAGGAGTACTTCCCGCCCCCTCCCGAGCTGCGTGAACTGCTGCGGGGCCTCGAGGCGGCGCTCAGCCTGGTCAACGGCGTGCCCGTCGGGCCGCCGCCCGGCGCGGGCTCGAACGGGGGGGAAACGGGCACGAGGGTACTGGCCGAGGACCGTGAGACGGCGGCCTCGGACGTGCTCGAGCGCCTGGCCGTCTGATCTCAGCTGCCTCTCAGGTGCCCGGCAGCGCACTTTGGTGCGACAATGGGGGGATGAGCACATCGACTGACCCTCGAACGTCGTTCACCCGCATGGACGTCTCCACCCGCGACGAGTGGATGGTGATCGGGACCGAGACGGTGAAGAACCAGACGAGGGTGGCCGATCGGATCCTGTGGCTGCTGGAGTCGCTGTCCGACGTGTACGACGGGTTCGGCGTCGACCAGCTGACCCACTGCCTGCAGACGGCCACCCGGGCCGAACGGGCGGGCGCCGACGACGAGATGGTGGTGGCGTCCCTCTGCCACGACATCGGCAAGGCGGTGTGCGTGCCCAACCACCCGCGGATCGCCGCGGAGATCCTCCGCCCCTACGTGCGCCCGGAGGTCACCGCGGCCATCGCCGCCCATCAGGACTTCCAGGGTCGTCACTACTACCACCACTTCAGCCTGGACCCCGACATGAGGTCGCGGTACCAGGAGGAGCCGTGGTACGAGCTGGCCGAGCGGTTCGCCGACGAGTGGGACCAGAACAGCTTCGATCCGGAGTTCCCCACCGAGTCGCTGTCCCATTTCGAGCCGAAGGTCCGGGCCATCTTCGACAATCCCCACATCTTCTGATGGCGCCCACCCAACGTCACCGGTGGGTCACGCGCCCCGACTCACGGGGGCGCAAGCGGATCGCCCAGATGCAGCGGTTCACCCTGGACAGCGCCCGGGAGGATTTCGCCGCCCGGTATCCACAGGCCCAGTTCCCTCCCATCGTGGCCCTGGTGGCCGCCTACGAGGAGGAGCAGAACATCGGGGACGTGCTGAAGGCCATGCCCACCATGGTCGGCGATCTCGAGGTCACCACCCTGGTGGTGGTGGACGGCGGGAGCGACGACACCG
>JBEKOI010000258.1:0-5837 GCA_049521915.1 Acidimicrobiales bacterium
CGCGGCCCTCGTCGTGGACCAGGAGCGCCGACTCGCCCACGTCGGCCACTTCCACCACATCGACGGTGCCGTCAGGTCGGAGCACCACCCCGTGCTCGCCCTCGGGACCGAACCGGATGGGCTCACCGTGCACCAGGGGGATGAGCATCTCGGCACGGTGGTCCTTGCCGGTGATCTGCTCGAAGGCGCCGTCGTTGAAGACGTTGCAGTTCTGGTAGATCTCGACGAAGGAGGCGCCGCGGTGGAGATGGGCCCGCCGGAACACCTCCATCATGTGCTTGCGATCCATGTCGTGGGTGCGGGCTACGAATCCCGCCTCGGCGCCGAGGGCCAGGCTCAGCGGGTTGAACGGCTGCTCCAGCGAGCCGAAGGGAGTGGACTTCGTGACCTTGGCCATCTCCGAGGTCGGCGAGTACTGGCCCTTGGTCAGGCCGTAGATCTGATTGTTGAACAAGAGGATGGTGATGTCGACGTTCCGTCTCAGCGCGTGGATCAGGTGGTTGCCGCCGATGGAGAGGGAGTCACCGTCACCGGTCACGACCCACACGTCCAGGTCCGGTCTGGTCGTCGCCAGCCCGGTGGCGATGGCCGGTGCCCGACCGTGGATGGAGTGCATCCCGTAGGTGTTCATGTAGTACGGGAATCGGGCCGCGCAGCCGATGCCGGACAGGAACACCGTGCTCTCCCGGCGCACGCCGAGGTCGGGCATGAGCATCTGTACCGCGCTGAGGATCGAGTAGTCGCCGCATCCCGGGCACCAACGGACCTCCTGGTCGGAGGACCAGTCCTTGCGGGTGGTGAGGGGAACGGGGATCGAGGTCTCTTGGGCAGGGGCGAGGTCGGTCATCGGTCGGACGCCTTTCCGGTCGGCGGGGACCCCACCGCGGAGGTGGTGCCGTGGCCGTTGGTGCGGGCATCGGCCGACGGCGGGTCGGCACCGGCCTCCGACCCATCCGCACCGGATCCGTCGATCTGTTGGAGTATGGCCGCCTCCATGGCCGCGGCCCGGAACGGGATGCCCTGGACCTGGGTGAAGGAGATGGCATCGACCAGGAACTCGGCCCGCAGGAGGCGGCTGAGCTGGCCCAGGTTGACTTCGGGCACCAGCACCTTCTTGTAGCGGGCGAGCACCTCGCCGAGGTCGGCGGGGAAGGGATTGAGGTGGACGAGGTGGGCCTGGGCCACCTTGTGGCCCCGGGCTCTCACCCGCTGCACCCCGGCGGCGATGGCACCGTAGGTGGAGCCCCAACCGATCACCAGAACCTCGGCACCGTCCTCGTCGTCCACGTCCGTCGGGGGGATGTCGTTGGCGATGCCGGCGATCTTGGCGGCCCGGAGCCTGGTCATCCGCTCGTGGTTGGGACCGTCGTAGGCCACGTTGCCGGAACCGTCGGCCTTCTCGAGACCGCCGATCCGGTGTTCGAGGCCCGGTACGCCGGGGGGCGCCCACGGGCGGGCCAGGGTGACCTCGTCCCTGATGTAGGGCCAGAACACCTCGTGACCCTCGGGATCGGTGTGATTTGGGGCGGTGGCGAACTCGGGATCGATGTCGGGCAGGTCGTCCAGGTCGGGCAGCCGCCACGGTTCGGCGCCGTTGGCCAGGTAGCCGTCGGACAGGAGGATCACCGGCGTCCGGTACTTGACCGCCAACCGGACTGCTTCCACGGTGGCCTCGAAACAGTGGGACGGGGTCCGGGCGGCCACGATGGGGAGGGGCGCTTCGCCGTGGCGGCCGTACATGGCGTGGAGGAGATCGGCCTGCTCCGTCTTGGTCGGGAGCCCGGTGGAGGGACCGCCCCGCTGGATGTCGATGATCAGCAGCGGCAGCTCGAGGCTGATGGCCAGACCCATCGTCTCCGACTTGAGGTCGATGCCCGGCCCGGAGGTGGTGGTCACCCCGAGGGCCCCGCCGAAGGACGCGCCGAGGGCGGCGCCGATGCCGGAGATCTCGTCCTCGGCCTGAAACGTCCTCACCCCGAACTGCTTGTGCTTCGACAGCTCGTGGAGGATGTCCGAGGCCGGGGTGATCGGATAGGTGCCGAGGAAGAGCGGGAGCCCGCTCCGGGTCGAGGCGGCGATGAGGCCCCAGGCGGTGGCGGTGTTCCCGGTGATGTTTACGTACTCGCCGGGCTCCAGCGTGGCCGGCTTGACCTGGTAGGAGGATTCGAACAGCTCCGCGGTCTCGCCGAAGTGGAAGCCCGCCTTGAAGGCACGGAGGTTCGCCTCCATGACCAGCGGCTTGCCGACGTACTTTTCGCCGATCCAGTCGATCGTGGATTCGATGGGACGGGTGTAGAGCCAGCTGATCAGCCCGAGGGCGAAGAAGTTCTTGGACCGTTCGGCATCCCGGGGTTTGACACCGGCGTCCTTGGACACCTCGGTGGTGATGGAGGTCATGGGGACCTCGTAGACGGTGTAGCCCGCCAGCGAACCGTCGGCCAGCGGGTTGGACTCGTAGCCGGCCTTGTTCAGGTTCCGCTCCTCGAAGGAGTCCACGTTGACGATGACGGTGGCGCCCTTCGGAAGCGAGTCGAGATTCGCCTTGAGTGCGGCCGGGTTCATGGCCACCAGCACGTTGGGGGTGTCACCGGGTGTGGAGATGTCATGATCGGAGATGTGCACCTGGAACGCCGAGACCCCGGCGAGGGTCCCGGCCGGGGCCCGGATCTCGGCGGGAAAGTCGGGAAACGTTGCCAGGTCGTTGCCCAGCAGTGCCGATGTGGTGGTGAAGCGGTCGCCGGCCAACTGCATGCCGTCGCCGGAGTCTCCGGCGAACCGGATCACAACGCGGTCGAGCAGCTGGGGTGGTTTCGGGTCGGTCGTGGTGTCGGACACCATGCTCCTTCGTGCTGATGTGCTGCGCTCAGTCGCCGGACTCGGGCTCGGCGCTGCTACGTCTGGACTGTGCTTGCCCGGATGAACGCCCAGGACCCCGTATTCGGCGGCTCGGGTGCAGTCTACCGTCCGACCCGGCGTCCGAGCGGAGTCGCCGGCCCGTCGGTGGCCGTCCGACGGCGTCGGACCCGGCGGTCAGGCGATGGTGATGGATCGGTCCAGGTAGACGTCCTGGATGGCATGGATGAGGTCCGCTCCCTCGTCGGTGGGTCGCTGGAAGGCTTTGCGGCCCACGATGAGCCCGGACCCGCCGGCCCGCTTGTTGATCACAGCGGTGCGGACGGCCTGGGACAGGTCGTCGGACCCCTTGGACTCGCCGCCCGAGTTGATGAGGGGGATCCTCCCCGCATAGCAGTTGACCACCTGCCAGCGGGTGAGGTCGATGGGATGGTCGGTCGTGAGCTGGCTGTAGACCAGGGGATCGGTCTTCCCGAACTTGAGCGCGTTGTAGCCGCCGTTGTTCTCGGGCTGCTTCTGCTTGATGATGTCGGCCTCGATGGTCACGCCCAGGTGGTTGGCCTGACCGGTGAGGTCGGCCGAGACGTGATAGTCGGTGTCACCCAGTTTGAAGGCCGGATTCCTCAGGTAACACCACAGCACGGTGAACATCCCGAGCCGGTGTGCCTCGGCGAAGGCTCGAGACACTTCGACGATCTGGCGGTCGGCGCCTTCCGAACCGAAGTAGATGGTGGCGCCCACGCCGACGGCCCCGAGGTCGAAGGCCTGGGTGACCTCGGCGAACATCACCTGGTCGTAGGTGTTCGGGTAGTTGAGGAAGTCGTTGTGGTTCAACTTCACGATGAACGGGATCTTGTGCACGTACCGACGGGAGACGATGCCGAGGCCGCCGAGGGTGGTGGCGATGGCGTTGCAATCGCCGGCGATGGCCAGATCGCAGAGCTTGGCCGGGTCGAAGTAGGCCGGGAATTTGGCGAAGCTGGCCGCGGCCGAGTGCTCGATCCCCTGATCGACCGGGAGGATCGAGAGGTAGCCGGAGCCGGCCAGGCGGCCCGTGTTGTAGACGGTGCCGAGGTTACGCAGGACGGTGGCGGACCGGTCCGAGTCCCTGAAGACCTGATCGAGATGATCAGGACCGGGAAGGTTGAGGTGCTCGGCCCCGAATGCCTTCGCCGTGTGATTGAGCAACGAGTCCGCCTCGTCGCCGAGTAATTGTTCGATGGTCATGGAACCCAGCCTAACGGGCGCTGCGAGGGCGATTCGGCGTCCGCCGTACCCTGGTCGGCGGTCCGAGCGATTCGAGCCGGTCGGCCACGTCGTAGGCGTCCGGGTCGACGGCCGCGATGCGGAGAAAGAGCTCGCGGGCCTTGGCCAGGTCGCCGGACCGCTCCATCAGGTCGCCGAGCACGTACCACTGGCGGAGATGCCGCTCGGCCGGATTGCGGACCAGGCGACCGGCGCCCGCCTCGACCAGCAATGTCACCGCAGCGGCGAGATCGCCGTTGTCGGCTCGCGTCCCGGCCAGCACGAGCCGGCCCTCGGAGAGCACCTCGGGGTCCGGCGAACCCTGCCGAAGCTCCGTATAGAGCGCCTCCACCCGTTTCGGCCGTCCGAGGGCGCGGTGGCAGTCCATCCGGACGGGATGCTGGTCGACCGAGCCGGTCAGGGCCGCGAATGCCTCGAGGTTGGGGAGTGCGGCCTTCCAGTAGCCCTGGTGGTACTGACTCAGCCCCAGCAGCTCCCTCGCCGACGGGGAGGTGGGGACGGCGTCGACCACGGTCTTGAGGATCCGCGACGCATCCCGGTACCGCTCGCGCTCGAAGGCGCCGATACCGGCGGCCATACGCTCGGTGATCCGGTCCCGCAGCTGGCTCCAGTCCGGGCCCGCGGCCGAGGCGAGCTCGTTGGCGATGTCCGGTGGGAGCTCGGCCGGCGGCTGGACGGAGCGGTGGGCCGGCGGTCGCAGCTTCTCGCCACCGCCGGACTCCCTCCGCCGGTGGGCGTCGGTTCGAACCCACCGCTCGGCCACGAACTCGTCGGCACGCGTGCGAGAGCCCCGGCGCCGCTCGGGACTGTCCTCGTCCGATCTCGGGTGGTCGGCTCCACTTCGCACGGTGCTCGCCCCCCGGCGGGCGACGCTCCCCCACCCCTTGCGAACCACCGGCGGCCCCGCCGTCCTTGCCTTCGGCCCGTCGTCCGAGCGCCACCCGTCACCGGTCGGCGCCGCGCCGGACCTGCGGTTCCCCCGCGGGCCGGCCCCCGGCGGGCGGCCCCGGTCGCCGCGCTCCCCGGTCTGTCGTCGCTCCCCCGTCCGTCCGCGCCCGCGCTCCCCCGTCTGTCCGCGCCCGCCGGTCTGTCCGCGCCCACGCTCCCCCGACCGGGGCCGTTCGCCAGTGCCGCCGCGCTGGGCGGCCCCACCCGGCCGGGCCGAACGTTCAGATCGGCCCGGCGTTTCCGATCGCTCCGGCTCGCCCGACCGCGGCGACCGGCCGGTGCGGTCGGGTCGGCCCGGCCGCGGTTGGCCACCCGACCCCGCGGAACGGCGTCCGCCGGGTGCGCCGGCGCCCCGCGAGCGCGGGGAACCAGGGGGGTTGGACGCTGCCATCCGGACGAGTGTACCGGTCGTGATCACCGGCCTCCCCGTTCCTCCGGCGCCGCCGTCCGTGTCCGTCCCCGGGGGGAGGCGACGGTGGCGTTGCCCGCCGACGGTGGCAGACGAACCTCACCTACCCTTGGAACCGACCGTGACATCCGATCCCGCCCCTCCGATCGACCTCCTGGCTCCGCGCTCGTCCCCATCGGCTCCGGTCCGGATGCCGGGCCGCGCCCAGGGTCCGGGGGCCGTCCTCGCCGTCCTCGCCGTGCTGCTGGCCGGGGCGCTGGCCTGCGGGTGCGGCCAGTCGGCGGCGGCAGAGGGCCACACGGACCGCTCATTACGATCGGGACCCACCCTCCCCGGGCCGGACCCGCCACCGACCAGGGCG
>JBEKOI010000259.1:0-5807 GCA_049521915.1 Acidimicrobiales bacterium
GGGCGACGTGAACTTCGAGGAGGCGCTGCCGGTCGCCTCGCTCATCACGCCTGTACCGGGAGGCGTCGGGCCAATGACCATTGCCGTGCTCCTCGACCAGACGGTCACGGCGGCCGAACAGCGTGCCGCGCCCCCGTCCTAGCGATCACCGTTCCTCGGTGGGCACGGGCGTCCTCTTGGCTGTGGGTGGGATCGGCTGTCGCCATCAATCGTGAAGTGCGCGCCGCAGCAGTTCGTCGATCTCCGTTGACGCTCCTCGGGCCAGCACCCCGATATCCGGCATCGTCTCCAGGTCCCCGGTGGCCCCGAAGAAGAGCCACCCGTTGTCGGACAGGATGGCCACGCCGACCCGGAGCCCGTGGCTGATGGGGACGAACGGCCGGTATTCCAACATCTCATGTCCGAGGCAGTACAGGGGGATCTGCGGCCCGGGCACGTTGGTCGTCACGGTGTTGAGCGAGTGCTGACCGAAGCTGCGTGCCGAACGGAGAGCGAGGCGGCCGAGGAGCCCCATGACCATGGGCGGGACAAAGTCTGCAATCGATGTGACGACGACACCGGCCTCCGAGATATGCAGCGACTCGAGCTCAGCCATCTGCTCCTGCACCACTCCGAGGCGCTCGACCGGGTCGGCGATGCCCACCGGAAGCTCGTACAACAGGCAGGACACCTGATTGTCGCTCAGTCGCCGGCCTCCATGGCGACGAGTCGATACCGGTACCAGGGAACGGACCACAGCCTGGTCGAGAGGATCACCGCGCTCGAGGAGGAGAGCCCGATAGCCCCCGGAGACAGCAGCCAGGGCGACGTCGTTCACGGTCCCGCCGAACGCGGACCGGTGGGGGCGAGACGCCGCAAGAGCCGGACCATGCCCTCTCCCGTCCAGAGAACGGTGCGGGCCGAGGCGATCGGGTGGACGGCGGATCCGGAAAGGCTCGAGGCCGTGGCCAGGACGTTCGTGAGCAGCCCTCCCCACGCGTCGAGCACCTTGCGCGCCGCCGGTGGTTCCGCCTCGGCCATCCACGGTCGGGGTTCCCCCAGGGTTGCGTCCGCCTCGACATCCAACAGGGCCGTGAGGAGGCCGACCCCGGCGATGCCGTCGACCATACAGTGACACACCTTGCACACGAGCGCCCAGCGCCCACCTTCGAGACCCTCGACCAACCAGGTCTCCCAAAGCGGCCGCTGGCGATCCAGCTGCTGGGACATCAGCTGTCCCATCAGACCGCAGAACGCCGCGTCATCGCCTGGTGCACACGATGCGGTGCGCCGCACGTGGCGGTCGAGATCGAACTCCGGATCGTCCACCCAGACCGGCCGGCCCAGATCGAGCGGTACGGATCGGATGCGCTGGCGTTACCTCGGGATCAAGTGCAGCTTGGAGGCGACCAGGTCCTTGACGTCGGACAGTAGTGGGATCGGACCATCGAACACACAGGCCCCGGCGATTTGCATGTGGGAAGCGTTGTCTTCGAGAGAGAGGAACTCGGCATCGGTAGCGCTGAGCCGTCCATGACGTATCCCTTCGTTCCCCCGGCATCACCACCGTCGGCATCCTGGTCGCACCTTAGGAGCCGTGACCGTCACGCCGTAGAGTCCTCTGGCCGGAATGTCCCCCAGATGCTCGGGTTCAGGTCATTCCCGCAGGTGACCGGATCAGGCCGGAGGAAACCGAGCCGTCCCCCGCCGCGCGATCTGGCCGTTGCCGTGGAACGGGAGCCACCGTAGGGGCCCGGGGAGATGACCTTCGGCCCTTCTCCGGGTCGGCCGGCGGGCTTAGATTGACACCACGGGGCGATCTCTCGGGGAGTGACGATGAGCGAAAAGCCCGAAGCATTCATGAGGGGCACAGATGCGTTGGCCTGGCACCTGGAGAAGGATCCAGCCCTTCACTCGACAGTCGTCTCCATCACCTGGCTGGACCGGACCCCTGATTTCGATGTGCTCGCGGCTCGGCTGGAGGCGGCGACACAGATGGCCCGCCGGTTCCGACAGCGTCCGGTCGAACCACCTGCACGCCTGGCGCCACCGCGATGGGTCGACGTGGATTTCGATATCTCCCTGCACCTCCACCAGTTCGACTCGCCACTCCCCCACACCGCGGCCACAGTCCTAGATTTCGCCCGACTTCAGACAATGAGGGCCTTCGACCTCTCGAGACCGCTGTGGGAGTTCACCTTGATCGGGCACCTGATCGGCGATCGTGCCGCGCTAGTCATGAAGATCCATCACTCCCTGACCGATGGGATCGGCGGGATGCAGCTGGCGCGGCTGCTGTTCGATGTCGGTGAGGAGCCAGCACCCATGGATCATGACCAGGTGGCTCAGGAACCTCACCCCGCCCCCGGGACCGTCGGGCTCATCCGAGAGTCTCTCGCCTACGAGTGGAGCCGCACGTTCGACACGATTCGCCGCGGACTGGTCACCACCGTCCCCCTGGTCGCCCGAATCGCCAAGCATCCGTCGGGGTCGGCGTCCGACGCGCTGGCCACCGTCCGATCGATCGGCCGATTCGTCGCGCCGGTGCCCGACACTCTTTCGCCGATCATGACCGACCGTAGCCTCGACCGGCACCTGGATATGATCGCCGTTGATCTGGACGACCTGAAGAGGGCGGCAGGATCAGTGGGGGGCTCCGTCAACGATGGCTTCATTGCCTCGGTCACCGCCGGGCTGCACCGCTATCACGAGCGCCACGGTGCCCCGGTCGAAGAGCTCCGGATGACCTTGCCGATATCGGTCCGGAAAGAAGATGATCCTGCCGGTGGCAATCGAATCACGCTTGAACGATTCAAGGTGCCGATGGCAGTTCTCGACGAGGGTGAGCGGGTGCGGCTCATGGGCCAACGATGCCGACTGGCTCGTGACGATCGGGCCCAGCCCCTGAGTAACGCAATCGCCAGCGTCCTGGCTCTCTTGCCAACCAGCGTCATCGGAACCATGCTGAAACACATCGATTTCGTCGCCAGCAACGTACCCGGCGCCGACGTCCCGATCTTCCTCGCCGGTGCGCGGGTGTCGGGGCACTACGTCTTTGGGCCAACCACGGGAACGGCGGTCAACGCCACCCTGCTCTCCTACGACGGGACGTGCTGCATCGGTCTTACCATCGATACCGCTGCCGTACCCGATCCCGCCGTGCTCGTGGAATGCCTCCGCGAAGGATTCGAAGCGGTGCTCGATCTCGCCGGGGATCATCGCCCGGTCGAGGAGCCTCTCCAGGCGGCCGAACACGGCGCCCTCATTTCAGAGGCGTCGGGAACAATCCGCGGAGCGTCCGAAAGAGGCCACCCGACGAGGGGACCGGAGGACCGTCCGGACCCGGGACACGATCTCAGCGCCTCAGGGGGCGAGGAAGTGACTTTCGACTCTCCCCAGTGCCCTGGCCGCGGATGAGACTGCCGCTGGGGGTGCAATGTCCACCAGCAGGAGAAGGGATCAATGATGGCCGAATCAAGAGATGTCCGCAGGAACATCGAGCAACTCATCGAACGTGCGCAGGACGAGTTGCTGGACGCCAGCCGCCAGTTGGCAAACGGAATCTCCAAGGGAGGCGTCCGGGTCGTTCCACCGCTGTCTCACGACCTCGAACGGTTGGTTGACGAGGTCTTCGACTTCACCGAGCGGGTGATCAAGGGTCAGCGGAAGCTGGTGAGCGATGTATTGCGGGCCATCGACGAGCAGTCGCACCGGGCCGCCGAGGTCGGTCGCGAGACGACCGCTCGTGTGGCCAAGCGGGCCCCGGCGAAGAAGGCGGCGGCCAAGCGGGCCCCGGCGAAGAAGGCGGCACGATAGAGCGCCCGGCTGGGGTCCGCAGCTGGAGGCTCCGATCAACCGGGCGGCTGGAGCGGCGGCGACCACAAATCCCGCCATACGGCAATGTCCGGAGATCGAAATCGACGTCCCGGGTTCAGACGTTCGCTTGATCGGGCATTCTCGAACCGTGCAGCAGGTGGGAAACTCCCCGCACTACCGGATGGGGCTGTTCGGTATGCAGGCGATCAAGTGTGACCTGCATGGCCTGTGTGATCTCCGCGTAGCACGCAGCAACAACTGCGGGGTCTTCGGCTGCATCCCGTCCCAGGGCGCTCCAATCGATCGGAGGCATGAACTCGACGGTGACCGCGGAGGGTAGGGGCGGAGGAGGGGTCAGGATGGACGTCACGCCCCACGGTCCGAGAAGGATCGGGAACACCTTGATCCGGAGACGTCCCAATCCGAGCACACGAGCCAGATGCTCGCCGCGGGACAGCACCACCAGGGATTGATGCCCGCCGTAGCCGACAACAGGGACCACCGGAACACCGGTGCGCAAGGCCAGACGGATGAAACCCGTGTGACCCGAGAACACGATCCGATTGCGGTCCGACCACGGGCGGCATGCCTCCGTGTCGCCTCCCGGATAGTCGAGGAGGAGAGCACCTTCGCTCAGGACCCGCTCGGCCTCATCCCCACTTGCCGGTACCCCGCCCAGGCGACGCATCGATGGGCCGACAATCGGGAGAGCGAAGAACAGGTTATGGATAAGGCCGTATGCAGGCGCATCGACACCCCGTCGGGCCGTGATGGCCAGTGCCGTCAACCAGGTGTCCGGCATGTAGAACACGCCTGAGTGATTGCCCACCACGAGGACGGGACCGGATACCGGAAGGTTCTCGATTCCCCGGATTTGGGGTGAGAAGTAGCGCACGTACCGCTCGACGGCCGGGATCATGCGACGCACAAACCCAACATCCCTCCCGACCGCCGGCTCGAGCTGTTCGGCCGCGGCACGCCGGGCCAGCGACCCCACCAATGGGGCCAGGGCTCCGTTACACCGATGGCCATTCTCCCCTTCGTCCACCACCGTGGCACCTCCAGCTCACCAGGGCTGCGGACAGTTTCAACCATGTGAGTTCCCATCGGTAGGGTCCTTCGACCCAAGTGTGCCCCCCCGGCCCTCGACCCGCTCACGCGCCACACCACCCGGTGCGGATACCGGGCCGGACCGGGACCTTTGACCCTGTCTGCGGCTGATGCCCGGGCTCACGATGATCACATGAGCCAGGTTGACGCCAGGACATCGCTGAGCGACGCGGAGCTTCGCATGGGCGAGGCTGTGGCCGAACGGCCTGGTCGACGACACCACCGGGTGCGGTGGACCCTCTTGGGTGTTCTCGGCGTGGTCGTCATCTTCGTACTCGTGTCTGCGGGCCTGGCCTACCGGGGCCGGGCCCGGGAAGTCAGCATCCAACAGGCCGCCGGAAACTACCGCCCGGGTGCATCCGACCCCACCGGCTCCCACCCGCTCCCCGGTGTCTATACGTACACTGGCACCGGGACCGACCAGCTCAGTCTCCCGCCCCTCTCCCAACCGGAGGGGCCCACGTTGCCCGGAACCGTCGAGGCCGAGTCCACCAATTGTTGGAGCTTCCGCATCGACTTCTCGACGAATCACTGGCAGAGCTGGACCTATTGCCGAAGCACCGAGGGCCTCGAGCAAACAGCGGAACAAGTCTGGCAGCGCTGGATGATCGGACCGGTGGCGGTCACCAACTTGTCCACCCTGCACTGCGACCCAGGGGCGATGGCGCTTCCGGCAAACCGCTCCGTCGGGCAGTCGTGGCCTGTCCGTTGCACAGGATCATCGACAGAGATCTCCGGCCAGGTGGTCAGCACCGGCTCCAACCGGTATCTGGGCGAGACCACCATGATGATTTCCGGGCACAGGGTCCGTGCCGCCCACATTTCCGAACAGTGGACACTGAGCGGTGCCCAGGTCGGACCACAGCATGACGATATCTGGTTCGACACCGCCACCGGCCTCC
>JBEKOI010000260.1:0-5775 GCA_049521915.1 Acidimicrobiales bacterium
TACGCCATCGGGCTCACCCCGGTGGTGGCGCTGGTGGTGGTCGGTGCCCTGTGGCAGGTGATGCGCCCGGCCACCGCCGTGTGGGTCGCCGCTGCGCTCCTGTTGGCGGCATTGGCCAGCACCCTGGTGGCCTTCAATTCCGGCTACGGCGCCATCGCCAACCCGGACGCGCTCACCAACTGGTCGGCGGACCCGAATCCGGCCATCGCCTCGTTGGCCCGGCAGCTCGAGCACATGCGGACGACCCACGCCTACGCGGGCTACTGGGTGGCGAACGACCTGACCTTCGTGTCCGACGGCGACGTGACGGCCCTGTCGGTGGGCGAGGCCAGAAACCCGCCCGAGGCCACCAGCGTGGAGCAGGCGGCAACCGCGGCGTGGGTCTTCGTTCCGCCCGCCTCCACTGCGGCCGCCGCGTCCCAGCTCGGTGCGACGGTCGACCTCGACCCCGGGTCCACTACCGAGACCGATCTGATCACCTGGCTGGACAGCCATGGCATCCCCTACCGGAAGAGCTCGACCGGGGTGTTCGACATCATCGTGCCGGATCGGAACGTGACCCCGAGCCGGCTGGCCGGCTGAGAGGCCGGGCGGATGGGGCGGCGCCCCCGCGGTCGGGACGCTCCTCGGGCTACGAGTGGGTGACCAGCGCTCCGTCCGTCGAGCCCAGCGCCTCGGTCAGGCGGGCCACCTCGGCTTCGGCCATCCGGAGGGCGGCGGCGTGCTGGCTGGACCGGTACCGCCAGTAGTCGACGTGCATGGCCAGCAGGGCGACCCGCTCGCGCAGGGCCTCCAACTCCGGATCGGACTCGGCCGGGACAGCGGTCCGACCGCCGCGGCGACGGGCGAGGCGGGCTCGGATGCCGGCCAACCGACTCTTGCCGCCCGCCCCGGCCAGTTCCTCTGCGTTCCTTGTCATCACCGGTCTATCGGCCCGTGTGCCGGCCACGTTGAGCCGAAAATCCATGGGATCGATGAAAGCGGAAACCATGCCTCCACTGTAAGCCCCTAAAGTTGAGTAATCAAGTCGACATTCTATGTTTCGGCCCGGAAGCGGGCCCGGGCTCGGAACCGGACCCGCGGACCCCGGAGTGGCGTCACGGCCACGGAGCGAGGTCGCGCCCGGAAACGGGCGGGCTACCGTTACCGGATGGACTCGCCCCTCGACCTGTTGGGCGTCCCGGAGCTGCCGGAACTCCTGGCTGCGGTCGACGGCCGGCTGGTTCGAGCGTGTTCGGCCGGCGAACCGGCGTTCTCGGCGGCCTGCGTCCGGGTCGTGGCCGGGGGCGGCAAGCGCCTCCGACCCGCCCTCACACTGGCCATCGCCGGGCTGACGGGGGCATGGGATGCCCGGGTGATGGCTGCCGCCGCGGCGGTGGAGTTGGTCCAGGTCGGCTCCCTGGTGCACGACGACATCTTCGACGAGGCGCTGACCAGGCGGGGGACCCCGACCATCAACGCCGTCGAAGGTGAGACCGAGGCCCTCCTGGCCGGGACGTTCATGTTGGCCCGGGCCGCGGCTGAAGCCACTGCGGCCGGTCAGGCGGTCGCCGCCGACGTGGCCCGTACGGTCGGCCAGCTCTGCCTGGGACAGGCGACCGAGACCCGCCACCTCTTCGACGTCGATCAAGAGATGAACAGATACCTCCTCACCATCGAGGCCAAGACGGCCGCCCTGTTCGGATGCTCGTGCCGGGTGGGGGGCCTCAGCGCAGACCAACCGCCCGAGCATGTCTCCAACTTCGGCGAGTTCGGCCGGAATTTCGGCATGGCCTTCCAGATCATCGACGACGTGCTCGACCTGGTCGGAGACCCGGTCCGGCTGGGTAAACCGGTGGGGACCGACATCCGCAACGGAGTGTTGACCATGCCCGTCCTGTTGGAGCTGGCCCATCGCCGGGGTGGGGATCTCCACGCCCTGCTGGTCAGAAGGGAGCCGGCCGACCTCGAACAGGCGTCCCGGGTGACCATCGGATCAGGCCGGATCGCGGAGGCGATCGAGGCGGCGCGGGAGTATGCCGCGCTGGCCACGACCGCCATCTCCCGGGTGCCCGGTGACACCGGCGCCCTGGCCCAATTCCCGCTGTCCTACGTCGACTGGGCCCTCGAGCGGTTCCTCGCCGCCTGAGCCGCGACCGACCCGGTCCGCCGGCTCCTCCGGCCGGCCACGCCCCGGTGGCGGTGGGCACCCGCGTCCCAAGGTTCGACAGGACCGTGGACCATCACTACCGTGACCGCGATGTCTGACTACGACGCCATTGTCATCGGGGCCGGCCACAACGGTCTCACCGCAGCAACGGTGATGGCTCGGGGGGGAATGCGCACACTCTGCCTGGAGAAGAACCACTTCATCGGCGGGATGGCGACGACCACCGAACTGGCCCGCGGCTATCGCTTCGAGCTGGCCGGTTCCATCCAGTTCCCGATCCCGACCGAGATCTTCGACGATCTGGACTTCGCATCGTGCCCCATCTACGAGCCCGAGGTGCAGTCGGCCAGCATCGGCCCGACCGGTGGGCCTCCCATTCTGCTGTACAGCGATCCCACCCGGCTGCTGGACCATCTGAGCGAGACGCTGGGCCTCGAGGCCGTACTGGGCATGGCCGAGGTGGCGGCCTGGGCCGAGGCACCGGCCCGTGCCATCGGCCGGTTGGACGTGCGGAAACCACCGAAGTCCCTCGACGAGATGTGGGCCTCCGCATCGAACGAGAAGGAGCGTCAGGCCATCCGCACGGCGATGTTCGGCAGCGTGATGGACGTCGTCGACACCTTCCTCCCCGACCGCGACAGGCATGCCCAGGTGCGCAGCATGTTGGCCTTCCTGGCTGTCAACTCGACGTACCGGGGCCCGTATTCGCCGGGGAGCGCGCTCTGCCTCGCCTTCGCACTGGCGTCACCCGGCGATGCCACGATGTCCAAGGTCCGGGGGGGCATCGGGACCATGTCCGACCACCTGCTGAGCTTGTTCGAGCAGAACGGGGGCGAGCTCCGTCGCCATGTCAAGGTGTCCCGCATCAACACCGCCGGGCCGCGGGTGGAAGGGGTGACGCTGGGCGACGGCGAGGTGGTGACCGCGCCGGTGGTGGTGTCGAATCTCGATCCCACGGCCACGTTCTCACAGTTGCTGGACCGCGATTCGCTGCCCACGGAGTTCGCCCGGCGCATCGAGGCCATCGACCATCGGGCGGTCTACTTCCAGATCCACTTCGCCCTCGACGGCCTCCCCGAGTACTCGAGTCCCTACGACGTCCTCAACGAGGGCGACCTGCGCCACAACGTCACCCTCTTCGGGACCACCGAGGAGATGCAACGGGACTTCGAGGGGTGCGTCCGGGGCATCGTCCCCGACGCGCCTTCCTTCAACCTCTCGATCCCGACCATGCGCGACCCCGACCTGGCCCCGCCGGGAAGGCATGTGGCCAGCAGCTTCGCCTTCTACTCCCCCATCGGCAGCACCCATGCCGAGCAGGCGCGGTTCCGCGACGAGATGGCTGCCCGCATCGTGGCCAAGATCACCGCAGTGGCGCCCAACTTCCCTACGCTGATCGAGCGCCAGTTCAACTACCCCGCCTACACCTACGAGCTGATGTTCGGGTGCACCGGCGGTGACTTCACCCACGGGCTGCTCCAGCCGGAGTTCATGGGGCCATTCCGACCCGGGCCGCGGGGATGGCCCGATGCCCCGATCCCGATCGAGGGGCTCTACCTGTGCGGCGCGGGGTGCCACGGCGGACCCGGGGTCACCTTCATCCCCGGTTACAACTGCGGGTACGAAGTGCTCGATTCGGCGGGCACCCGGGAGTAGCGGATCTGCCGCTCCACGAAGGCGAGGTACAGGGCCACGGAGAAGGCGAGGCTGGTGAAGAGGCTCACCACGAAGAAGATCCACGGCATCCGCAGACCCCGTCTCCTTCCATCGGTGATCGTCCAAAGTGGAAGGAGCACGAGGTTGACCATGATGTAGTCCTGCGCCGCCGAGTCCGCCGCCCAATTCGAGAAGAGCGCCTTGGTGAAGCCGACGTATGTCGCCGTATGACCGTACTGGTGGACGTAACGGATATTGAAGTACCAGCCCAGGCAGAGCGACACGACGCCCAGGAAGTAGTAGAGACCTTCGAGGCCCGACGTCCTCCCCGCAGCACCGCCGGTGAAGAGGCGTCGGTTGGCGAAGAAGGCGAAGGCCGTGCTGGCGATGCCGAGGATCCCGTAGAACACGAGTGAGTACGTCATGACGGCTCTCCGATCTCGCAGTCGCCGACAAGGCGGGACGACGCTCCACCGCCACTCCCGTTGGAGCCCGGCAGTCCCAGGAATGTACATGTTCGGGCTGGAGGTCGGGCCGCCCTCCTATGATGCAGGCGACCACCACCACGACCATGGAGGCCAGATGGCAGAGCCAACGCGGCCCCTGCGGATAGCGCCTGTCCCGCCGGCCGAACGGAGCGGCCAGATCCGTGAACTGCTCGACCACGCCCGCGTCGGCACCGGTCCGGACGCCAATATCTTCACCACGCTGGTCAGGGCACCGGGACTCTACCGACGGTGGCTCCCGTTCGGCAGCAAGCTGCTGGCCGGAAAATTGCCGCCCCGGGACCGGGAGCTCCTGATCCTGCGGACCGGTTGGAACTGCCGGGCCGAGTACGAGTGGGCCCAGCACGCGCGGATCGCCCTCGACTGCGGGCTCACCACCGAAGACATCCGGCGGGTGGTCCTCGATCCCGCCACTGCCGGATGGGCACCGTTCGATGGGACACTCCTGCGCGCCGCTGACGAGTTGCACCTGAGCTCGACCGTCACCGACCGCACGTGGTCGGAGCTGGCTGACCGGTACGACACCGAGCAGCTCATCGAAGTGCCCATGCTGGTCGGCCACTACCACCTGGTGGCCATGGCCCTCAACACGTTCGGTGTCGAGCTCGACGACGGGCTCACCGGTTTTCCGCAGTGACCGGATCTCCGCGTCGACTGGAGGCCCGGGCTCCGTTGCTCGAGGGCCGGCGGATCCTGGTCGTCGGCGCCGGCACGCAGCCCAGCGACGACGCCGACCCTCCACCC
This sequence comes from Acidimicrobiales bacterium, assembly GCA_049521915.1. GTDB lineage: Bacteria > Actinomycetota > Acidimicrobiia > Acidimicrobiales > RAAP-2 > Bog-756. The sequence goes on from JBEKOI010000260.1 coordinate 5,056, forward strand.
GGCAACGGGCGGGCCATCAGCATCCGCTGCGGGGCGGAGGGCGCCTCGGTGGCGTGCCTGGACATCAGCCGTCCGGCAGCCGCCGAGACACTGACCATGGTCGTAGAAGCCGGGGGCGACGGTGTCGTCGTCGAGGCCGACGTGACCGATGCGGCGGCGTGCTCCCGGGCTGTGGAGGAATCGCTCGAGGGCCTCGGCGGTCTTGACGGGGTCGTGCTCAACGTGGGCATCGGGCGCGGCATGGGCCTTGCCCACACGACGGCCGAGCAGTGGGACCAGACGTTCGCCGTCAACGTCAGATCCCACTTCCTGCTGAGTCAGGCGGCCATGGGACCGCTGTCGCAGGCTGCCGCCCACGGCGCCCCGGCGGCCTTCGTCTTCGTGTCCTCGGTGGCCGGTCTCAAGCCGGGCAGCCGCATCCCGGCCTACGACTCGTCGAAGGCCGCGTTGGCCGGGCTGAGCCGGCAGGTGGCCGCCGAGGGCGCCCGTCGCCAGGTCCGGGCCAACGTGGTCGCCCCCGGCCTCGTCGACACCCCGTTGGGCCGAGCGGCCTCGGCGGGCCGGCCGGCCAGGTCCTCGACCCCGATCCCACTCGGCCGCATGGGGTCGGCGTGGGAGGTGGCCGGCGTGGTGGTGTTCCTCCTGTCGGACGAAGCCAGCTACGTGACCGGTCAGGTCCTGGCCGTCGACGGAGGCTTGAGCACCCTCATCTGACGGCAC
>JBEKOI010000261.1:0-5709 GCA_049521915.1 Acidimicrobiales bacterium
CGCGGCTACGTGGCCGCCGCCGACCTCGACACCGGCAAGCCGGTGTGGGAGCTCCAGACCGACGTGGACCAGGCCGGCCGGGTGCTCAACGACGGATGCGGAAGCGTGTGGTCGTCGGGCACCGTGCTGCCCGGTCTCGGGCTCGTCGTGTTCGACCCCGCCGACTGCGCCTTCTCCAACACCGGGCCCCTGTCCGATGGCGTCATTGCCGTGCACGTCGACACCGGCAAGCTGGCCTGGGTCTACCGCCCACCCCTCGCCTCCACCGCCTGCGACTGGGACTTCGGGGCCACGCCCAACGCCGGCATCACCGCCCGGGGGACGACCACCTTCCTCGGCGTGGGCGGCAAGGACGGGACCTACTACTCGCTGGACCCGGCCACCGGCCACCCGGTGTGGGCCACCAACGTCGTCTTCGGCGGGTTCTCCGGCGGGTTCATCGCCACCACCGCCTACGACGGGCAGCGGGTGTACGGCTCCACCGCGCTGGGCGATTTCGGCCACTTCGAGAAGGACAGCCAGATCCTGTGCGACCCGTCCGACCCACGGGACACGGCCACCCAGGAGCCGAGCGTGGACGCCTTCGACGCCGCCACCGGTGCCATCGCCTGGCAGGCCGACACGGCCGCCTCCTTCGCGCCCACCACCGTCGCCGGGGGCATGACCTTCAACGGTCCGGCCATCGTCGGCGACATCCTCCTGGTCCGCGACGCGGCCACCGGTGCCCTGGTGACCACGGTCAAGGTCCCGGGCCCCATCTGGTCGGGTGTGGCCACGGTGGGCGACGCGCTGGTCACCGGCATCGGCTCCTCCTATACCAACCACCCGGCCGGCATCGCGGCCATCACCCCGGGTGGGGCGCCCCCCGTGGTCCCGCGCTGATCTCGAGCCGCCTGGCTCCGAATTCCGAGCCATTTGGCTCCAAAATCGGAGCCACCCAGTGAGATCGCGAGGGGGAGCCGTTGCCAGCCCGCTCGAGCACCTCGAGGGACTCGGTGTAATTGTCGACATGGATCGCGGATGGCAAGTCGTGGACCCGCTCTTCGCTGCGTGGCTTCGCACCGATCGCGATGAGGCGACGACAGGACTACCGACACCCGCCCCCGTGGCCCCCACTCATCCCAGTCAGGCCCCGACCACCCCCATCTGCACGAGGACCTGTCTGGCCTCGTCGACGCCGCGCACGTGCCCGGCCAGAAACCCGGCCGAGTGGGCGGCCTCCGCGTTCATGGCGTTGTCGTCGAGGAACAGCACCCGTTGCCGGGGCACGGGCAGCCGTTCGGCCACCGTCTCGAAGAGGGCGGGGTCGGGCTTCACCAGGCCGAGGTCGAAGGAGAGGAACCGGTAGTCGAACAGTTCCAGGATGGGCCAGCTGGCCACCTGGTACTCCCAGTGGGTGGTGTTGGTGTTGCTGAGGCAACCGATGGGAACCGTGCCCCGGACCTCGGCCAGCAGCTCCGACGCCCCCGGGAAGGGACCGGTGGGCCACTGCCGGAAGGCGTGCATGAACTGCTCGGCCGAGATGGGCAGCCCCCACTCGGTGACCACGCCGTCGGAGAACTCGTCGGCCGAGCACCGGCCGCTCTCGAACCGTCGCACCCACGGGCTGGTGAGCCACTGGTGCCAGATCTCCTCCTCGCTCTCGATGCCGGCCAGTTCCTGCATCACCCCCACCCCTTTGAGCTCGATGATGACCCCGCCCAGGTCGAAGAGGACGAGGTCGGCCTGGCGCACGGTCATGGCGGCGAATGTAGTGGCGTGATCCACCCGGGGCCACGGCTGCCGGATCCCCGCCGGTTATCCTGGCGCCGACCATCGAAGCCCGTCGTCAGTCCGGAGCGGCCATGAACACGGAGGTGATCCGGCTCGAGCACGTGTCCGTGGTGCGTGGCGGCACGCCGCTCCTCGACGACATCACCTGGTCGGTCGGGGCAGGGGAGCGGTGGGCCCTGCTGGGCCCGAACGGCTCGGGCAAGACCACGCTGTTGAAGGTGGTCGGGTCGTCGCTGTGGCCCACCCGCGGGAAGGTGGCCATCCTCGGCCAGCGGTTGGGGCAGGTGGACATGCGCGAGCTGCGCACGCGCATCGCCGTGGTCAGCGCGTCGGTGGGCCGGACCCTGCGGCCCGAGCTGGCCGCCCTCGACGTGGTGCTGACCGGTCGCCACGCGGCGTTGGAGACCTGGTGGCACCAGTACACCGACGAGGACCGGGACCAGGCCCGCACGCTGCTCGACCGGGCCGGCTTCGGTGGACGGGTCTTCGCCGAGCGTCCCTTCGGCCTGCTGTCCGAGGGCGAGCGCCAACAGGTCCTGCTGGCCCGGGCCCTGATGGCCGACCCCGAGCTGCTGTTGATGGACGAACCCGCGGCCGGGCTGGACCTCGGGGCCAGAGAGCGGCTGCTGGCCCATCTGGCCGACCTGGCCGCCGATCCGGCCGTCCCCCCGCTGGTGCTGGTCACCCACCATCTGGAGGAGATCCCGCCCGGGGTGACCCACGCCGCCCTGCTGCGCGGGGCGGCCATGGTCGGATCGGGACCGGTGGCCGACGTCCTCACCGGGGAGGCGGTCTCGGCCGCCTTCGGCGTGCCCGTGGTGGTGGAGCGGCGCGACGGCAGGTGGACGGCCCGGTCGTCCGGGCCTCGGGATCAGGGACCGCGGTGATGAACTCACGCATGAGCCAACAGGACGCGCATCCCTACCCGGCTAGTGTTGATGGCGCCTGAGGAGGATATCGATGGCGAAGACCGCTGAGTAGTTGACGGATAACCAGAAGAAGCGCAAAAAGGCGCTTGAGGACTCATACGAGTACGCCCGAGCGGTCGGAGATAGCCCCGAAATGCGGAAGATCTTGAAGCGGGACCGCACACCAGGTCAGACCATGACCCGCGAGGAGTTTCGCCGGAAGTATCTGGGCTGAATCCCGGCGGTGACCTTGGAATGGAAGACCCAAAGTGGTTCCTTGGGGATCTCCATCCACTGGACGATTGGCTCCACGAGGAGCATCCCAGCGACGACGTGCGTCGGGAAGTGTGTTCGTGGATCGATGGGCTTCTGGACAGCCCGACGCAGCCTCCGAGCGTGCCCGTCTGGTCCTACCCGCGTGACTACCGCTACGACAATCGCGGAGCCAGGGTCGAGAACTCCGGTGGGGTAGGGGTCACCTACACGGTCGACCTTCTGACGGGCCAACTAGACCTAGACAGAGTTGGCCAGGGATTCCCTCTTCCCAGCGATCCCTGAGCCCAACGGATAACATCCGCGCCGAACCGTCCCTTCACCGCTCCGACCCGGAGGGCTGCGGGCGGTCCGGAGAGGACGGCAACCGACATGGTGATGCCGAAGGATGTGGGCGTGGTGGACACCATGGTGGGGTTCCCGCACGCGGACATGAAACAGGCCTACCGCTTCATCACCCGCCAGACCAAGGACGTGGAGTCCAAGGAGCAGTTCGAGTTCCCGGTCGAGTACATTTTCAAGGGCGTCCCGGGCAAGGAGCTCGAGGGCTCGGCCGACCCGGTGGGGGTGACCCTGCGCGAGATGGACCTGTGGGGCGTGGAGATGTCCATGGTGGGGGTGGACGATCCGGACGGCGTGGGCGCCGACGCACTCAAGCGCTTCCCCGACCGCTTCATTCCCTGTGCCAACGCCGACCCCAACGACGGCATGGTCGGGATCAGGCGCCTCGTCGACCAGTACGAGACCTTCGGTGTCCGCGCCGTCGGCGTGTTCCCCGCCGGCACCTTCCCCCAGGTTCCCATCAACGACAAGAAGATGTACCCGCTCTACGCCAAATGCATCGAGCTCGGGATCCCGATCTTCTGTTGCGCGGGCATTCCCGGACCGCGCCTCAAGGCCGCCTGTCAGCACGTGGAGCTCATCGACGAGGTCATGTTCGACTTCCCCGAGCTGGTCTTCGTGACCAGGCACGGGTGCGAGCCGTGGACCGACCTGGCCGTGAAGCTCATGCTCAAGTGGCCCGGCCTGCACTACTCCACCAGTGCCTTCGCCCCCAAGTACTACCCGCAGGCCATCATCGACTACGCCAACACCCGAGGGGCCGACAAGATCATCTACGCCGGCTACTTCCCGATGGGCCTCTCCTTCGAGCGGATCATGGGCGAGCTCCCGGCCGTCGGGTTCAAGGACGAGGTCTGGCCCAAGTTCCTGCGCACCAACGCCCTGCGGGTCCTCGGTCTGGACTAGTTGCCCGCGCTCGTCCGGGGGGAACAGGACGGCGACGGTAGGCGTTGCAGGAGGTGGTGCCGGTTGCCCTTTTGGTGCCCGGATTGCACCAGTTCGAGACCGCCGATTTTACCGCCGAGGAGCGTCGTGACCGATACCCGAACACTCGAAGCAACCCCCGAGACCACCACGACGGCGACGGCCGACTTCTGGTTCGATCCCCTGTGCCCGTGGGCCTGGATCACCTCGCGCTGGATCCTCAACGTCACCCAGGTGCGCCCGGTGGAGGTGCGGTGGCACGTCATGTCGTTGGCCTACCTCAACTCGGACAAGGAGGACCTGCCCGAGGAGTACCGCAAGCGGCTGGCCGAGGCCTGGGGCCCGGTGCGGGTGTGCATGGCCGCCGAGCAGTCGGCCGGCCCTGAGGTGCTGGGGGCGCTCTACACCGCTCTCGGCAACCGATTCCACCTCGAGCAGAAGCCGAAGGACCGGGCCACCTTCGAGGAGGCACTGGCCGAGGTCGGGCTGCCCACCTCGTTGGCCGACGCCGCCGACAGCGACGAGTTCGACGATGCGGTGAAGGAGTCCCACCGCGCCGGCATGGACCAGGTCGGCCTCGAGGTGGGCACCCCGGTCATCACCTTCGACGGCCGGGCCTTCTTCGGCCCGGTGGTCACACCGGCACCCAAGGGCGAGGCCGCCGGCGTGCTGTGGGACGGCGTGCTGGCCGTGACCGGCACCCCGGGCTTCTTCGAGCTGAAGCGCACCCGCGACGTGCCCCCCGCCTTCGACTGAAGTCGGCGGTCGGGGTGGGCCGCGGCGCGGTGCGGGGGTTCCGATCAGGCGGCCGTCGGCCCGGCTCAGGTGGTCGGCTCAGGCGGCGGCCCGGCTCGGGGGTTCCGCGCCCGTTGCTCAGGCGTCGACGGTGATGGCCGGATCAGGCACCACGTGGTCGGCGGGCTGGCTGCGGCCGGGCAGGGAGGCGAAGGCGTAGAGGGCGCCCACGACGGCCACACCGGCACCGACCAGGCAGGCCACCTTGAACCCGGCGCCGAAGGCGGAGAAGGCCGACGCCCGTAACAGGGGCTGGACCGCAGCCGGGGCGTGGTGGACGATGGCCAGCGCCGCGGCCATGGCCTGGTGGGCTTCCTGCTTGGGCCCGGCGGGGATGGGGTAGGGGCCGAAGGCCCGGATGATCCTCGGGGCGTAGGCCGAGGCGAAGACGGAGCCCAGCGCGGCCACCCCCAAGGTTCCGCCGAGCTCGCGGGTGGTGTTGTTAACGGCTGCGCCGGCGCCGAACTGGTCGGCGGCCAACGAGCCCATCACCGCCTCGGTGGCCGGCGCGGTGATGGAGGAGAGCCCGAGGGCCAGCAGCACCATGGACACGATGATGGGGCCGAAGAAGGCGGTGTCCGGTTTCGAGGTCAGGCCGGCCGTGACCAGTCCGGCTCCCATCAGCAGCAGCCCGATGCCGACCACCAGCCGCGACCCCACCTTGAGGGCCACCACCGCGGCGATGGGCGTCACG
>JBEKOI010000262.1:0-10843 GCA_049521915.1 Acidimicrobiales bacterium
TCGGCAACGGGTGTCGGGTCGGTGGGCACGCCACCACCGTACCGGAAGCCCGGTGGGCGGCCCTTCTCCAGCCCGCGGCGCGGGCGGGCCGGTTCTCCAGCCCGGGGCGCGGGCGGACCGGTTCTCCAGCCCGCACCGGCGGGGCTTCATCCGGGCAGATGCATCAGCTCGATTCTCACCCCGTCCGGATCGGTGCAGTAGAGGAAGTCGAGCCGGCGGCCCGAGACATCGAAGGTGGTGCGGGTGTCTCGGACGACCGTACCCCCCAACTTCTCGATGGCCGACGCCACATCGTCCACGGCGTCGACCCGAAGGGACAGGTGGGTCAGACCCAACTGGTTCATCGGACGGCGACGGCCGTCACCGGTGTGGGCCGGCGATACATAGCCGAGGAGCTCGATGGTCACACCGTCGCGCGCCAGCATGCGCGACTCCACCACCACCCCCTCCAGCTCCATCAGGGCGCTGAACTCGTCTCCGACCCGATGCGACGCCACCTGTTCGAACCCCAGGCCTTCGCAGTAGAAGCGCAGCGACCGGTCCAGGTCTGAGACACAGATGCCGAGGTGGGAGAACGAAAGTGTCACCGTGGGCCTTCCCCCGGGGGGGGCGCCGACGGCGGATCGGGGCCGTCGGCGAGGTGGGAGGTCACGAACGCACCCACCGCCCGGTAGACCTGCCGGCTGGCCTCCGCCCACGGCATGAGGATGGGGAACACGTGGAACATCCCGGGTTCCTCCGAGGCGACCACGTCCACGCCCGCCTTCTCCAGATGGGCCACGAACCGGCGGATGGAGTCGCGGAACATCTCGTCGCCCCCGTAGGAGACGAAGGTCGGCGGCCAACCAGTCACATCCTGGTCCACGGCGGACACCGACCCGGCGTCCGGTTCGCGGCCGTGCAGGTACGGGGAGGTCGGGATGTTCCACGGCAGGATGTCCCGATCGGCGTTCTCGGTGATCGACGGTTCGTCGAGGACGAGGTCGAGCTCCGGCGAGAAGAGCAGCACGCCGGCGATGGGCCGATGGTGGGTCGCCACCATCGAGTAGACCAGGGACGAAACCAGTCCCCCGCCACTCGAGTCACCCGCGACGAACAGATGCGAGGGTGCGACCCCTCCGGCCAGCAACGCCTCGAGGACCAGCACGGCGTCCTCCAGGTCGGCAGGGAACGGGAATTCCGGAGCCAGCCGGATGTCGGCGACGAAGATCTGGCAACCGGTGCGGCGACACAGCCACGAGATGAACAACCCGTACATGCGGGGCGAGGTGCCGACGTACCCGCCCCCGTGCAGATAAAGGATGGTGGCGCGGTATCCGCCATGTCTCGGCCGGTACCAGATCCCGGGCACGCCGGCCACGGTGTCCGCCTGTTGCACGATGTCGACCGAGCGCACCAGGGGAGGCATGATCACCGCGCACAGGTCGTCCAGCACGACCTCGACCGATCGCCACTCGGCGATGGGGAGCGAGGACGAGTACCCCATGAACGACCGGAGCGTCTCCCGGGTGACGGCCACGGCGACGTTGTGGGGAAGGTTGCCGTCCCCCGCCCACGGCCTGCGGAACGGAACCCGGACCATCGCCGTCGACAGCTGGCCGGCCAGGCCCAGGAGGTCGGTGGTCGTGATCGGCCACGAGGAACGGGCCACCCCGGGCCGACGTCCCATCACCACGACGGAACGCCCCGTTCAGACCGGCTCGGAAGCCAGGATGGCTCCGAGTTGGAGCAGCTGCTCGGTGGCACCGCCCAGGGTCAGCTCGAAGTGTTTGGTCATCAGGAAGTACCGGTGCAACGGGTAGTCACGATCGACCCCCACGCCGCCGTGGAGGTGCACGGCGGCGTGCACCACCCGCTGGCCTCCGTCCGCGGCCCAGAACTTGGCGATGGCCACCTCCTTGTCGGCGGGCAGGCCCTCGGCGATCCGCCAGGCCGCCTGCCAGGCCGTGAGGCGGATGGCCTCGGTGTCGACGTAGGCGTCGGCCGCGCGTTGGCCGACCGCCTGGAAGGTGGCGATCGGCTTACCGAACTGCTCCCTCGACTTGGTGTACTCCGCCACCAGGGCGAGCGCAGCCGAGGCCGCGCCGGCCTGGGCCACGGCCACTGCGGCGGTGGTCCGCTGGACCAGCCACTCGATGATCGAGGAGCCTTCTTCGACCGAGCCCAACAGGGCGTCGGGACCGACCGCCGTGCCGGCCAGGGTGAGCACTGCCTCGGGCTGGCCGGTGTTGGCGTCCTGGCGTTCACGGGTGACGCCGGCCGCCGACGGGTCGACGATGAACACGGCCACGGATCCCGGGTCCACCCGGGCGGTCACCAGCACCGCGTGGGCCACCGTGCCCGAGGGGACACACGACTTGGACCCCGAGAGTGTCCAGCCGTCGCCGACGCGCTCGGCGACCACCGACGGGGAGCTCGGGCTGCCGCCCAGCTCCACCAGAGCCGTCGTGAGCACGGTGTCACCGCTCACGACACCGGGGAGCCACTTCTGGCGCTGCGCCTCGGTACCGAAACGGGCAATCGCCGGCGCCGCCGCGGCCAATGTCTCGATGACCGGAACATAGGCCGCGCTGTGGCCGGCCGCCTCGACCACGAGGCACGACTCGACGAACCCGAGACCGGCGCCCCCCACCTCCTCGGGGAGGGCGATGCCGAGCAGGCCGGCGGCGGCCAGCTCGGCCCAGATCTTGCGGTCGAACCGATCGCCGTCGGGCTCGGACTCGATCTCACGCAACCGCTCGTGCGTGGCCAGGTCGGTGAAGATCCGTCCGGCCAGGTCGCGGACGGCCTCTTGTTCTTCGCTGAAGGAGAAGTCCATGGTTGTCCTACCTCTTCTATCGGGGCGACAGTTCTATCGGAGCGAGCGGGGCAGGCCGAGACCGAAGATGGCGATCAGGTCGCGCTGGATCTCGTTGGTCCCACCGCCGAAGGTCAGGATGACCAGACTGCGGGCGTACATCTCGAGCCGCCCGGCCAGGACCGCCTCGGGGCTTCCCCGCGTGAGGTAGCCGGCCTGGCCGACCACCTCCATCATCAGCTTGAAGGCCTCCATGTAGAACTCGGTGCCGAACACCTTGGTGGTCGAGGCGTCGGCCACGTCGAGGTGGCCCTGGGTCGCGGTCCAGGCCACCTTCCAGTTGATGAGCTTCAGGAACTCCAGGCGGGCATGGATGCGGGCCAGGTGGACCTGCACCCACTCCTGGTCGATCACCCGTCGCCCGTCGGCCAGCTTGGTGTTCTGGGCCCACGCCGTCACATCGGTGACTGCCCGCTCGATGATCCCGGCCGAGCACAGGGTGACCCGCTCGTGGTTGAGCTGGTTGGTGATGAGCGACCATCCGTTGTTCTCGCCGCCGACCAAGCTCGTGGCCGGGACCCTCACGTCCTCGTAGAACGTGTAGTTGATGTTGTGGTCGCCGAGCAGGTGCATGGGCACCACCTTGATGCCGGGCGTGTCCATGGGCACGATGAACAGCGAGATGCCCTTGTGCTTGGCCACCTCGGGGTCGGTGCGGGTGGCCAGCCAGATGTAGTCGGCCCCACCGGCCAGGGACGTGTAGATCTTCTGGCCGTTGATGATGTACTCGTCGCCGTCGCGTACGGCGCGGGTCTGCAACGAGGCCAGATCGGTGCCCGACTCCGGTTCGGTGTACCCGATGCAGAAGTGGATGTCACCGGCGAGGATCTTCGGGAGGAAGAACTCCTTCTGCTCCGGACTCCCGAATTGCATGATGGTCGGCCCCACCGTGTTGATGGTCAGCATGGGCACCGGCGCTCCGGCGCGCATGGACTCGTCGAAGAAGATGTACTGCTCGATGGCAGAGCGGCCCTGGCCCCCGTACTCGGTGGGCCACCCGATGCCGAGCCAGCCATCCGTGGCCATCTGCTTCACCACTCGTCGCATGTCGGGACCGATCCCGTGGCTGTCGGCCAACTGGGCCTCGACCTCCGGGGTGAGCAGGTTGGCGTAGTACTCGCGGAGGCGGTCCCGGAGAGCCTCTTGTTCCTCTGTGTAGCCGATCTCCATTGGGTCCTCCCCTTCGTGCCTGCGATTCCGGCCCGGAGGGCCTCCCCCCGCTGCCCGCGACATGGACGGTCCGGCCCCTTGGACTGTAGAGCCCAGGGCACCGCCCCGACACCGCCCCGACGCCGCCACGCGGCGACTCGACGGCGAGGAGCGGACAACTAGAACACGTTACATTCACCTCGGGCCTGAGCGCCACCGGCGATCGGAGCTGTGCGCCCGGGTCAGACCCCGTCGCGCCCGGTAGCCTGCCCGACGGATGTCCGGACATGCGCCGTCCCGGGCACCGCTAGGGTTACCACCCGGTAACTTCAGACCAGTCCCGAACCGCAGCGCGGCCCCGCCGCCGAGCCCCGAGGAGCACCACATGCCCGAAGCCGTCATCGTCGCCACCGGCCGTACCCCGATCGGACGCGCCAACAAGGGCTCACTGGTCGACTGCCGGCCCGACGACCTCGCCGCCCTGGTCATCCGCGAGGTCCTGGCCAAGGTTCCCCAGCTCGACCCGCAGTCGGTGGAGGACGTGATCATGGGCTCCGGCCAACCGGGCGGTGAGGCGGGCTACAACGTCGGCCGGGTGGCGGCGCTGCTGGCCGGCCTGCCCGACGTGCCCGGGGTCACCGTCAACCGCTACTGCTCCTCCTCCCTCCAGACCATCCGCATGGCCGCCCACGCCATCCGGGCCGGAGAGGGGGACGTCTTCGTGGCCGCCGGTGTGGAGACCGTCAGCCGCTATGCCCACGGGGCCGCCGACACCGGTCCGCACAACGAGCTGTTCGCGGAGGCCGAGGCCCGCACCGTGGAGCGCACCCCGGCCGCCGGCGAACCGTGGACGCCGCTGGCCGGCCTGCCCGATGTGTACATCGCCATGGGTCAGACTGCCGAGAACGTGGCCGAGTACAAGAAGGTCAGCCGTGAGGAGCAGGACGAGTTCGCCCTCCAGTCCCAGACCCGCGCCGTCGCCGCCCAGGAGTCTGGCTTCTTCGACCGGGAGATCATCCCGGTGACCACCCCCAACGGGAATGTGGTCACGAAGGACGACGGTCCACGGCCCGGCACCACCCTCGAGGGACTGGCCGCGCTGCGACCGGTGTTCCGGGAGGGTGGCACCGTCACCGCCGGCAACGCCTGCCCGCTCAACGACGGGGCCGCCGCGGTGATCGTGATGAGCGACACCAAGGCACGCGAACTCGGCATCACCCCGTTGGCTCGGATCGTGGCCAGCGGGGTCACCGGGCTCAATCCCGAGATCATGGGGCTGGGGCCGATCGGCGCGATTCGCCAGACCCTGACCAGAGCGGGCATGACCATCGACGACATCGATCTCTGAAGGGTGGGGCCATCGCTCTCGGCCATCCCTTCGGACAGACTGGTGCCCGCATCATGACCACGCTGCTCAACGCCCTCGAGGACACCGGCAAGACGATCGGGCTCGAGTCGATGTGCGTGGGAGGCGGCCAGGGAATGGCCATGATCGTCGAACGTCTTTCGTGAGCCTGCCGGTCCGGCCGGTCCGGTCACCCCGAGGTCGGTCCCAGCGCGGGTGGGGTGTCACGGCGGCATCTTGATCCGACGGCCAATTCTGCAATTCGGCCGAATTATCGGCTGGAGCCGATGGTGGACCCTTCCGCCTATCGGCCACAGCCGATAATTAGGCCAATTTTAAAAACTAAACGCACCACAGTGCGGCACCTGCGGTACAGAACGGATCCTCTCGACTCCCGGCCCCAGACCTCCGGGCCGGCTCGACTCCGACGCCAGCGTCAGACTCCGGCGTCAGACCGCCGAGTCGTCTCTACCGGCGGACCTCGGTGATGAAGGCGTCGAACGCCGGCTCCCACTCGTCGGTCCACCGCGATTGGAGGGGCGGCGGCATGCCGGCCAGCATCCCCTCTCGTTGCTCGGGCGTGAGGCCCTCCCGAACCAGGCCGAGGGCCAGCCACGGCTTGTCCCCCCGAAACGACTGCAGGGCGTGACCGGGGAGCTGGGACCACTCCTCGGGGCTCATCCACGCCGAGGCGATGGGCAGCACCGTGTCCTCTTCCTCCCTCAGGTGAGGACGCAGCGTGGTGTCGACGGTCGAGATCGCTTCGACGACCGCCTGGCCTGCGTCGGCCGAGGGAGCGGCGCGCCAGGCCGCGATGGCGGCCCAGGCCGCCTCCATCGGTTCGTAGAGCAACTTGTGCTGATCGTCGATCCGCTCGAGCAGTGCCTTCTCGTGCGCGCAGCGCTCCTCCAACAGCGGGTAGATCATCTCGTCCTCACCGGCGTGATGGACGTGCAGGAACTCGAGAACGTTGTCGTAGAACGACGCGATGATCTCGACCCGACCGGGATCGGCCCCGGCCTTGCCGACGAGTTCCGGCGCCGCGTCCAACGATCCGAGGAGCGCCTGATGGACCGCGATCATGTCCGAGGTCTGGGTGTTGAACTGGCCAAGTGTCGTCATCTGCCGCCTCCCGTCGTCGCCGGTCTCCAGTGCCCGCGTTCGGCCCGGGAAATTACCATGGGTGACGCCGGCCGGTTCCGGCGGGACCCCGGGGGAAGTGCCGGGTCCGGCAAGGAGGGCCGGCCCCACTGGTGGGCGACGCCGGAACCCTGACCGGTCCCGACCGGGCCGCTCAGTCCGGGATCTCGTCGATGGCGTACTCGGGACAGTTGGCGATGGCCAGGCGTGCCTTGTCCTCGAGATCCGCGGGCACCGTGCCGTCACCCACCACCGTGGACAGCCCGTAATCGTCCACGTCGAAGAGCTGTGGAGCCAGTCCGTAGCAGCGGGCGTGACCCTGGCACTTCTCCGGATCGACCCGGATCCTCATGGGAACACCACCGGCAGCCGGCGCGGCCCCCGGACCTGGCCGCCGGCCCAGGTAACCTCGGCGTCGTCGGCCAACCTGAACTCGGGAATGTGCCCCAACCACTCCTCCAGCGCCACCCGCAGCTCCATACGGGCCAGATTAGAGCCTGCGCACCGGTGGATACCCGAACCGAAGGCCACGTGGCGGTTGAGCTCACGGTCGAGGACCACCTGGTCGGGGTCCTCGAACGCCTCCGGATCGCGGTTGGCCGCCGGGAAGTTCATCAGCACCTTGTCACCGGCCTTCATCGGGCAGCCGCGGAAGTCGACGTCCTCGGTCACCACACGGGCCATGGTCACCGGCGAGTACGCCCGCAGGAGCTCTTCCACGGCCAGGGACATGACCTCCGGTTCGGACACCATCCGCCGCCGGTCGCCCGGATGGGTGGCCAGGTGCCAGAGCGAGGACCCGATGGCGCTCCAGGTGGTGTCGACCCCGGCGATGAGCACGAGGGCGGCCACCCCGAGCACCACGCTCTCCTCCACCGGCACCCCGTCGAATTCACTGTGCAGCAGATCGCTCAACAGGTCGTCGCCGGGCTCGCGCTTCCGTCGGGCCACCTCCTCGACGAAGAATCCGATGAGCCCCTCGACACCGCGTCGGCGGAGCTCGGGTTGGTCGGCGAATTCGAGGACGTCGCGCACCCAGCCGGTGAAGGTGTCCGACAGTGAGGTCGGCACCCCGAGGATGGAGGCGATCACCCGCACCGGGATCTGCTGCGCGTAGTCGCCGGCCGCGTCGGCCGATCCTGACATGACGAAGCCGTCGACCAGCTCTGCGCACAGCTTGCGGGTCATCGGCTCGTACCCTTCCACCCTGCGGTGGGAGAACCACGGGAGGAGGAGCCGCCGGGTCCAGGTGTGCAGCGGCGGATCGGCGGAGATCGGGGGCACCCCGTACTCGAGCACCGGTTCGTCGGACGGCTCGCCGGCGAAGGGGATCACCGTGATCTCGGTCGAGCTGAAATGGCCGATGTCGTGGGCCAGATCGACCACGTCCTGGTACCGGGTGGGCAGCCACGTGCTCCCCCGGCGGTCGGTGTGGGCCACCGGACAGGTCCGGCGCAGCTCGTCCCAGATGCCGAACGGCTCGGCCACGTAGGCCGGGTCCAGCACGTCGAAGTCGGTGTCCCAGTGGGTCACCGGGGGTAGTTCGGACATTGTGCTCCTCGAGCCGAGGCAGTCCATCGGGCGCCGGCGATCGGGTCCATCTTGACACGCGGCCGGTCGGGCGGGTCCCATGCGGCCGGTCGGGCGGGTCCCGCCCGACCGGGCCCGGGCCGTCGCCCGGGGTCGGGTCGGCCTCAGATGGTCAGCCCCCCGTCGACCGAGAGGACGGCGCCTGTGGTGTACGACGACTCGTCGGAGGCGATGAAAGCCACCGAGGCGGCGATCTCGGCCGGAGTGGAGAACCCCATCGGCGTCATGATCTTGGTCAGCTCCTTGACATCGGCTCCTTCCGGCAGCTCGAAGGTGCCGATCAACGGGGTGTCGACCCCTCCGGGAGCCACCACGTTCACCCGCACCCCTCGGGACAGGTACTCGGCCGCCAGGGCCTTCGAGAACATGAGCAGGCCGGCCTTGGAGGCACAGTAGGCAGCCGAGTACGACTGCCCCATCAGCGCGGTGTTGGAGGCCACGTTGACGATCGAGCCCCCACCCTCCAGCAGGTGGGGAAGGGTGGCCCGGCAGACCAGGAACGGGCCGGTCAGGTTGACGGCCAGAATCTGCTCCCAACGGTCGAGCGGCATGTCCACCGTGTTGTAGAAGCCGCCGATGCCGGCCACGTTGCACACCACGCTCGGGGGTCCGAGGGCGGCGGCGGTCGACTCCACCGCCTCGGCCACCGACGACTCGGAGGTGACGTCGCACCGGTAGGCGGTGGCCGTGCCCCCGGCCGCGGCGATGGCGTCGACGGTGGCGACCAGGTTGTCGACGGCCACGTCCAGGGCGGCCACCCGGGCCCCTTCGCGGGCCAACCGCCGGGCCACCGCCCGCCCGATGCCGGAGCCGGCCCCGGTCACAAGGGCGACCTTGTCCTCGAAGCGGCGGCCGGTGTACGAGCTGATGGCCGCGTCGGCGGCGTCGTGCTCCGCGCCCCCCTGGCCCAGTGTGACCCGCTGGATCGGACTCATGAGCCCCCCTTGTTCGATGGCGACGGCGAGTAGGTCTCGCGCAGTGCGTGCTTCAGGATCTTCCCGGCCGGATTGCGCGGCACCGACGCCACCAGCTCGAGCTGTTCGGGGATGGCCTGCACCCGGAGCCCGCTGCTCCTCAGGTACCCGGTCATGTCGTCGAAGGTGAAGGTGGCCCCCTCCTTGAGCGCCACCACGGCGCAGGCCCGCTCGCCGGTCTTGCGGTCGGGAAGACCGATGACAGCCACATCGGCCACGGCCGGATGGGCGTAGAGGAGGTCCTCCACCTCCTTGGCCGAGATGTTCTCGCCGTGCCGGATGATGACGTCCTTCAGCCGTCCGGTGATGGTCACGTAGCCGTCCCGGTCGACGATCCCGAGATCGCCGCTCCGGAAGTACCCGTCGTCGTCGAAGGCCTCGTCGTCGAGAGAGGAGTCGAGATAGCCGCGGATGACCTGGGGTCCCTTCAACCGGATCTCCCCCTCCTGGCCCGGGCCGGCCCGGTCGCCGTCGAGACCGACCACGATGAGCTCGACGCCGGGCGTGGGCCGGCCCTCGGTGTCGGCCAGCTTCTGGTCGGGGTCCTCGGTGGTGGCCATGACCACGATGGGGGCCTCGGTGAGGCCGTAGCCCGAGACGATGCCCACCCCCCCGATCTCGCGCTTCAGGTCGTAGTGGAGCTGCGGCGGCTTGGGGGCGCCACCACCGGGGTAGGAGCGGATGTGGGGGAAGATGGAGCTCCCGCCGGCCGCCCGTTGTGCCTCGAGGTAGGCCAGGTGGAACGTGGTCCCCGACCCGGCCAGTGTCACCTGGTTGGCGGCCAGGTAGGCCGGAGTGGCCACCGCGTTGAACGACTCGGTGATGAGGAGACGGCATCCGGTGAACAGGGCGGCGATCAGCCACCCGATCCCGCCGATGTGGGTGAAGGGGAACACCAGACCGGAGACGTCGTCGGGTCCGATGTCGAGGCACTCGGACATGGCCAGCGCCGACGCCATCACCGTGAGATCCGAGTGCTGGGCCCCCTTGGGATCGGCGGTCGTGCCCGAGGTGTAGAAGAGCCAGCGGATGGGCGCGTCGGCCGCCGTGGTCGGGGGTGCCTCCACCTCGGGCAGGTCGGCCGGGTCCCCGTCGGGCAGGTCGCGGTCGACCACCAGCACTGAGAGACCGTGCCGGGTGCCGGCGATCTCGAGGGCCATGGCCTCGTAGTCGAAATCCCGGTAGATGGTGGGCACGATCAGCAGGGAGGCCTCGCTCTGGGCGGTGATGAAGCCCACCTCGCGGGTTCGGTAGATGGGGATGAGGGGATTCTGACGGGCTCCGAGGCGGGCCAGGGCGCCCACCAGCACCAGCGACTCGTTCCAGGTGGGCAGCTCCCAGCTCACGCTGGTGCCCCTGGTCACCCCGTAGTCGTTGAAGAGGCCGGCGGCTGCTCGCAGGCAGGCGTCCCGGTACCCGGCGAAGGTGAGCTCCTTGCCGGTGTCCTCGTGGGCCAGGACCGCGTCGGGGGTGGCCGCGGCCCGGCGCTCGATCAGCCCCCACAGGGTGGGCGCTCCGACCCAGCCCCGGGCCGCGGTGCGCCGGTCGAGCTCCTCGATGAAATCAGCCATCAGGCCGTCGTCGACCACAGCTGGTCGGTGTAGGTGTCGGTGCCCGGGACGGTGCCGATGAACGGCGAGGCCCACTGCACCCGGCCGAGGCCCGACCCGGCGATCGCCTCGGCCTGGTGGGCGAAGACCGCGTCCCACGAGCCGGCCGGCTCCTCGTCGAGGAACCACAGCAACAACAGGCGCTGGTCCACCGACTCGGCGCGGGGGACGTCCCCGG
>JBEKOI010000263.1:0-5680 GCA_049521915.1 Acidimicrobiales bacterium
AGCGTGGCCACGATGAACATGGCCATGAGGGGATAGATGGGCTGACGGCGTCGCCGCAGGATCACGGCGCCGCACACGGCCAGGGCCAGCAAGGGGTAGTACCAGGCCAGCCAGGCGTCGGACACCGGGATGGGCCATCCCTCGAGGAAGTCCTGATCGGCATGGATCAACGGCGCGTAGAAGCCCCATTCGAGGCCGACCCGGTCGACGGCCACATCGAGAGCCCTCATCTTGTGGGCCGCAATGTAGTGCTCCGCTTGCCCCTGCCAGTAGTCGGCCTGGTCGGATTCGTCGTCGCCCGAGGGGAAGCGGGCGGTCAGCAGGCAGGTGTAGCACCACGAGGCGGTGAGCGGGCCGTGGTAGGTCTGTGCGTTGTTGGCGGCGGCCACGGTGACCTGGAGCTGGTCGGATAGCAGCACCGGATGGTGGAAGGTCTCGATGTTGCGGGCGAACCAGGGAAGCATGGGCGCCACGGCGACCGCCACGGCCAGACCGCACAGGGTGATCCGCCGGCGCCGGGCCAGAGAACGCTGCCACCAGACCGTGGGCAGGGCGACCAAGGGTATGAGGAGGACCAGCTCGGCACGGGTGAGGGCGCATATCCCGGTGAGCAGGCCGAGGACCACGATCCGGCCGGTGGTGAAGTTCCGGAAGCACCGGTTGGCGGCCAGGATCGTCACCGCGGCCAACAACATCACCAGCGCCTCGGACATGACTTCGCCGTCGTAGACCCAGAACCCTGGGTACAAGGCGGCGATCACGGCGGCGATGGCACCGGTCCGGGGCGAGGCCAGGTTCCTGGTCACCACGGCGGTGAGCGCGATGGTGGCCGTGCCGATCAGGCAGATGAGCACCAGTTGGGCATCGACGCTCTTCAGGCCGAGCACGTCACCGAAGGTGAGCAGCATGGTGAAGGCCGGAGGATGCTGGGCCGAGGGCGCCAGCGCATCCAGGTGGTGCTTGGCCAGGAAGACGAAGGGGTCCACGAACCAGTGGCCCTCGACGTTCAACTGGGCCTGGTGGTGGTAGTAGTAGGCGTCGCCCTGGAGGGATGCGCCGGCTTTGACCACGAAGGCATAGACCAGGCGGACGCCGAGCCCGACCGAGCAGGCGCCGGCGATCCACCAGCGAAAGGAACGCCCGAGACCGGCCGGCCCGCTGTCGTCCACCTCGCCTCGGGCCGACCCCCCGGTGTCCGACTCCACTAGGTGATGGCGTTCTCGACCTTGTCGGCTCGGCGCGGGATGATCGGCGCGTCGCGCCCGGTCCCCTTCGAACCCGATCCGGCGCGCCCGTCGCTCGTCTCGTGGTACTCCTCTTCGACGTTGACGGCCCAGATGTCGTGGTGGGACCCGTGGATGTTCTCCACCGTGAGCATGGCTGTGTACATCGAGTGGTCCTGGTTGTTGTATTTGTGCATGCCGTTCCTCCCTACCGGGTGGATGTTCGGGGCATGCTCCTCGAACCAGCGGCGGATGACGGTCACGTTGTCGCTGTAGACATCGTCGTACACCGGATAGGCCTTGGGCATCCGCACCACGTAGCCGGCTTCGACGTCGGACGGCTCGACCAGGCCGATGGAGGCCAGCTCCTTGGTGGCCAGGGCGACCAGGTCGTCGTCGCTGCAGGTCCACAGCTCGTCGCCCTCGAAGACGAAGTACTCCATCCCCAGGCAGGTGCGTCCGTCCTTGACCAGGAACGGCGACCACACCCCGAAGTTCTGGATGCGGCCGACCTTCACGTCGGGCGAGTGGATGTAGATCCAGTTGTCGGGGAAGCCGCGCTCCTCGGGAACCACCAGGGCCACCGTGAGGAAGTCGCGGTAGTGGAGGTCGTGGGCGGCGGCGAGCACGTCGTCGGGGACGGGCGGGTCGACGATCCGGGCCAGTGCGGTGAGCGGCATGGAGGAGATGACGTGGGAGACGTCGATACGCTGGCGGTCGTCTCCCGAGGCCAGGGTCACCGCCACCGCGGCACCGTCCTCCACGTGGACGGTGCCGGCGGAGGTGGCCATGCGGATCGTGCCCCCCATGTCGACGACCTGTTCGGCACACCGCTCCCACATCATCCCCGGTCCGTACTTCGGGTACTCGAACTCCCCGATGAGGCTGGTGACCTGCTTCGACTTGTCCCGGCGCTTGCCGGCCACCGAGGACCGGATGGGCTCCCACACCGCGCTCCACAGGGACATGCCCTTGATCCGCTGTGCACCCCAGTCGGCCGAGATCTCCGAGGCGGGGACGGCCCACACCTTCTCGTTGTACGTCTTGAAGAAGTGCCGGTACAGGCGCCATCCGTAGTTGGAGACGATGTACCCCTCGAGCGTGCTCAGATCCCGCGGCGGATGGATCCGAACCCAGAGGAAGGAGAGGCCGCAGAGGAACGCCTCGACCACCCCGAGGTTGGACAGGGCGTTCCCCACTTTGATGGGGTAGTCGTAGAACTTGCCGTCGTAGAAGATGCGGCTCATGCGGGGTCGGAGGAGGAAGTCCTCCGGAGGGAGCACCTGGTGCCAGAACTCCTCCACCGGCCGCACCTTGGTGAAGAACCGGTGACCGCCGATGTCGAAGCGCCAGCCGTCGCGCTCGACGGTCCGGCTGATCCCTCCGACCACGCTGTCCGCCTCGACGACGACCACCGGGTCACCGGCCTGGGCCAGCTTGTGGGCGGCGGTGAGCCCGGCCGGTCCCCCGCCGATGACCAGGACGGGACCTGCCGGTCCGGTGGCCTGCGGTGTGGTGCCCTGCGCCGCGTGGCGGGCCGGTGTGGTGGCCTGCGCCGCGTCGAGGGCTGGTGTGGTGGCCTGCGCCGCGTCGCGGGCCGGGGGTCGACGGCCGTCCGGGCCCAGGGGGCCGGAGGTGCTCGTGGAATGCGGTTCGGGTGTATCGGGTGTCGGCACTGCGTCGGGGTCCTCTCGATTCAGCTGCGGTGGGTGGTGGTTCTCATCTGGTCTCGGCCCGGCGGAGCCCGCCGACGTTTCCGCCGCGCGCCCCCGGACCGAACCGTCCGAAACTCGTCGGACCGGGGATCCCCGGGCCGGAGCATCATGTTCGCGGACCCGCCTCCAACAGGACCGCTGCGGTGCGCCCACCCGACAGGGGCACCCCGCTGATTCAGTGGGCAGTCGCAGGTTAGTTGGTCCCCAGGCCGGACCGGTGGAAACCGGTGGCCCGGGTCAAGGGTCAGGGCACCACCACCCCGAGGAAGGCCAACAGGGCGTAGCCGACCAGCCCGGCGCCGGCCACGGCCAGGACGACCAGCTCCACGGCCCGCCGGCTGGTCAGGGTGGACGCCGCGATGACCAGAGGGAAGGCGCCGAGCGCATAGCGCTCGAAGGAGTCGAGGTTGGAGCTGGTGACCGACACGGCCACCACGGCGGTGGCGAAGGCGGCATAGGAGACGGGCAGACGGCGGAAGGCCACCACCAGGAGGGCGACGCTCAACACCACCCAGGGGATGTGGAGGGCACTGCCCAGGTGATGCCCGTGCACCACCGAGTCGAGGCTGTGCCACATGGCCGTCAGCGGCACGGTGATGGCGCCGCGATGGCCGTTCTGCTGCTGCACCCGGAGCGGGAGCCACGGGTCGCCGAACTGCGCCCCGACCCAGCCCAGATAGGCCCCCGTCCCGGCCACCGGGGCGACCACTGCAGCCACGGCCGGCAGCCATCCGCCGAGAGAGGACCGGCCCCGCCGGCCCCGCCACACCTCGATGAGCACCGGCACCACCAACAGGACGCCCACCGGGCGGACCAGGCCGGCGAGCAGCCCGGCCGCGGCCGCCCACCACCACCGGCCGGACCGGGCGGCCAGGAAGGTGACGACGGCACACAGCATGAGGGCGGCGTCGGCGTAGCCCAGGACCAGTGAGTAGGCCGACGGGGCCAGGGCCAGCAGCCAGACCGATCGCCGGGCCAGCTCCCGGTCGGCCAGGTCGTTGCGGACCAGCACCAACAGTGCGGCCAGGGCGGCCAGCGCACACAGATTGGAGATCACCAGCAACCCGGTCCCGACGGAGATCCCCGGGATCCAGGCCAGTGCCCGGGCGGCCATGGGATAGGCGGGGTAGAAGCGGACCGACTGGGCCCCGGCGGCCACATAGCCATGACCGGCGATCGCCTCGTACCAGCCGGCGTCCCAGCCCAGCAGGCCCTCGTGCACCCGGAGGTGGGCTCCGACGTTGTCCGGCCGCGCCACGTTGACCAGGAGATGGGCCAGGACCAGGCTGAACGCCACCAGCACCCGGGCCGCCACCCAGGCCGGAAGGACCTCGACGACGGCCCGCCCGTACGATCGGGCCATGTCCCGGGCCCGCGGACCCCTCGTCGTGGGCGGGGGGTCGGGAGGGGCGGTCCGGGTCAGGCTTCCGTCGGCTATTCGGGATCCGGGCGCGGACATAGGTGGCGCTCAGGGATTGGTCGGTGTGAAGCGCACCATCCACATGGGTTGATAGAACTTGACGGCGTTGCCCATCACCAGCTGCTGGGCTTGGTAATGGGGGTCTGCCTGCAGGGTCTGGACGATGCCCTCGCACTTGAGCCCGAACCCCTGGTACCCGCCGCCCCAGACCAGGAAGATCTGCCGGCCGGCACCGGCCAGCGACTCGAGGTAGTCGGCGAAGGCTGGGGCCGAGGCCGCCTTGACCGCGTCGGCGTAGTCGACCCAGTTGATGATGGCGGGACCGGTTCGGCGCGGGAAGGTGGTCTGGCGGTACCGGCCCGAGGGCAGGAGCCGGTTGACGGCCGGGCCCAGCTGATCGGGGCAGTAGGCCACGACATCGCCCGGCTTCCCGGAGGTGGCGATGGCCGTGGCCACCTGGCCGGCCTGGGTCCGGTTGGTGGTGACGTCGGGGATCGCACCGGCCAGGCCGACCACCACGGCGAGGGCCAGGACGGCCAACCGGACCCGGCGGTCGAGGAAGCTGGTCACCCCCACCGCGACCAGGAGGATGAGCGGGACGAAGACCACCGACGCGTACCTGGCGTCGAAGGTGCTCTTGGCCAGCAACCCACCGGCCAGGGCGGCGGCCAGGGTGCCCAGCACCACGACGGCCAGGGGACGCGTCAGCGGGCGGGTGCGGATGTCGAGCTCGATGTGACGGCGGTCGGAGGCGATCCCGAACACACCCAACCCGGCCAGTGCGAAGATCATCAGGGCCAGGGCCCGGCCCGAGCTCGAGCCCCCGCCGGCGAACGACGACACGGCACTGACCATGGACGCGAAGGTGGCCGTGGTCGCCCAAGGGGTGCCGGTGTGGCGGGTCTGGAACCAGAAGGTCGACAGCCAGGGCACGAAGGTGAGGCAGCCGACCACGGTGGCGACGAACGAGGCCCGGGCCCCGGCCCGCCACTCAGGCCGGCCCCGCCACGCTTCCCAGAGCAACCACAGCATGACCGTGCCCACCAGGTAGAGGGACCAGTAGTGGGTGTACAGCAGCAACCCGGCGACCGCGCCCACTGCGATCAGGTTGCCGGGCCGGGGTTGCCGGAGCGAGCGGTCGAGGGCCAGGAATCCGAGGACGGTGAGCAGCGCCACCAGCGAGTACATCCGTGCCTCAGTGTCGTAACGCACGGCGAACGGCGACGAGGCCAGCAACAGGAGCGCGATCCAACCCAGGGTGCGGCCGCCCAGCCGTCTGCCGGCCAGCCAGACCAGCGGGAGGGTGATGACGCCGAAGACCC
>JBEKOI010000264.1:0-5675 GCA_049521915.1 Acidimicrobiales bacterium
CCAAGATCGCGCCAAAGATCGCAGTGCTCAATGAGCCATCACCGAGCAGAGCGAGT
This sequence comes from Acidimicrobiales bacterium, assembly GCA_049521915.1. Classification (GTDB taxonomy): domain Bacteria; phylum Actinomycetota; class Acidimicrobiia; order Acidimicrobiales; family RAAP-2; genus Bog-756. The sequence continues at coordinate 57 of JBEKOI010000264.1, forward strand.
CAGGATTCCTCTGATGACGGAGGGCGCGATGTGCGGGGGAGCTACGCCTGATGGCAAGGGATATTGGCTGGTCGCCTCGGACGTCCCCTCGCTCCCTCGAACCGAGATCCGCCCAACGCCATGCACGCATGAGCCGAGGGCTCGGTCGCGTCGACCACCAGATCGGCATCTCATGACGGCAAGGCCGTTGCCTTACAATCGGCTCGGGGTTGTTATCCGAGCCCAAGTTCTTGCCGCCCGACGAACTGCCACCGACCGGCATCGCAGGCAAACCGCTTGGACTTACGGCGCTATGACCTCGTTTGTTGAGTCTGACCGTGCGTTATCGTGATGCTCAGGGCTGATGATTACTATTCGCAAGCTGACGGACGATGACTGGGCCCTCTGGCGGAAGCTGCGTCAGTCGGCTCTTGCTGACGCACCCGATGCATTTGGATCGACGCTTGCGGAATGGACGGGTGACGGAGAAGTGGAGGTGCGGTGGCGTGCTCGACTCGTCAGCGTTCCATTCAATGTCGTCGCAGCTCGTTACGGTCGACCGATCGGCATGGTCAGTGGCACGGCCCCGCTGGGTGGCGAGGTCCAGCTCATTTCTATGTGGGTCGCCCCGGCCGATCGTGGAAGCGGGGTCGGCGAGGCACTTGTCGAGGCGGTAGTCCGGTGGGCTTTGGACATGGAAGCGAACGGGATTGCACTTCATGTGCGGCCGTCAAATGATCGTGCGGTCAGGTTCTATCTTCGGAACGGTTTCTTCGATGATGGCTTGACCAGTAACCCAGACCTAACGCATCCCGAGAGAAGGATGGTTCGCCGCTTCACCCCGCAGTGAATTCAGACTTCGGAACATGCCCCCAATGACTGGATCTGCGGCGGTGTCACCCGCCCATCCAACCGCACGAATGGCAGACGCTTCGGCCTGTTATCCGCCTTCGGTGACCCGGATGATCGTCTTGCCGGGGATGCGCCGGTCGGGGGCGAACGCGGCCGGGCAATCGCGATGGACCGGTTAATGTCACTCGCACCGCGAACAGCGCGAGCCGGTCCGTCAAACGTTGCGAGGAATCAGCCCCCGGTGGTCTCGATCTCTTCAATCCGCTCTCATTGTTGTCCAGAGGCGAACTTCTCGAACCACTCCGACTGCGGCTGTGCCCGTCGCTACTGCCATCAGAGCGACGGTGGCAACGAGCAAGATGTCCCACGATGATCCCGGGAGCCCGGCCGGGCTGGCGTTCAAGAACGCGGGTGCGTCTGTGGCCATTGCGCCCCACCAGACCGCAGTGGCAACAACAATGGTCACCATTGCGACAGCAACGGCGGCGGCCAGAATCGCCTCCGTGGTCAGCACCGCCTTGGTTAGCTCGATGCGCCGACCTGCTGCGACCACCACCACCGTCCACGATGTCGAGGTGACGACGATGAGGGCTGTCCACACCAGGAATAGGACCCCGTCCCAGTGGATGCCGCCGTTGGGTTGGTGCGATGGGAGGTGATTGGCCCACACCAGAAGGGGCAATGTTACGGCGATGGTCAGGACCGTACAGGTGAGGGCGCGCAGGAAGTGTCCACGAACGGAGACCCAACCGCCATTTCGCAGAAATCGCATAAAGGCGGGAACAGCAAGAAGAGCTCCGGCGGCGACCAGGATGCTGGCCGCTCCAGCCATCGCTTGGAGCACGGTGAAGGCGAGGTCAGGCAAGTGGTGCGCTCCAAGGCTGTGAGGCAACGCCTCATCGAAGTGTTCGGAGAACTTTGCGAAGCTGGCGCCGGCGACCACGAAGGCGACCCAAGCGGCGAGTACGACCAGTGCGCCGTCCCGGACGCCATCGGCCGGCGGCACAGGATCACCGGTCAGTCCCGATTGCCTGGCCCGCTGTCGGAGCCCGCCGCACACAAGACTGAGACGAATCCGGGTCGGCACACTCCTGCCGTACTCGTCGTCGAGAAGGGCGGTGAGCTCGTCCCCATATCGGGCTCGCCACGATCTGGGGTACCAGCGGAGACGGGGATCGTTCGCTCCGCTGGTCACCTCGTGACCGTCCTTCGCACCCGGTCCTCGGTTGGCATCACGCAAGCCTTGGCCGTGGCGTCGGGACACTTTTCAGACGCGCTTCTCCTACACGAGCGAGCTCACGCATTTGGTCCACGGAGTCAGCAAGAGCCTGCGTACCCGCGGCCGTGATCTGGTATGGCCGCCGGCGGTCATTTGAGGCGAGAGGTTCGATGAGCCCGCGCTGTTCCAGCCGGGTGATCGCTCCGTAGAGTGCGCCGGGACCGAGTTTCACACCGGCGAATTCCTCGATGTCTTTGAGGAGAGCGTGCCCGTGCCTTGCCCCACCGGCGAGACTCATGAGGATCAGAGTCGGTGGGTCATTGGATCGACGTCGGGCTCCCATGGGAATGAAGACTACTACGTACAACGTAGCTACGCAATGCGTACGTCGGCCACAGCTGCGGGGGTGATCCCTCCCCAACGCTGCCGGCTGAGGGTCGCACATTTCGTCCAGCACTAGATCGCATCCGGGCGAGTAGACAGAAGCGATCCTGACTAGCCTGTCAGCCGATCCCTGAAAGCTCCTTCTGTAGGTCTTCGGCGTTCATGGCCGGCGCGAACGCCACCTCTGCGTTGAGCTCCATGAAGGACGGCTCAGCGAAAATCGGGATGGCCGACGCGTCCGGCATGTCGAAGACGACATACGCCGCTCGCATTCCATCGAAGGTTGTGAAATACATGGCTTCTGGCGTCGAGCGCTCGGCCATCTGCTGAATCGTCTTTGGCAGGTTGCCGCTCTTGATCCCAGCGTTACCAGCCTCAACCGGAATTGATATGCGTGCCATCGTTCGCATCTGAAACACCTCCTCGGGCTCGGGTCCTTACGACCCTCGCCGTAACTAAAAAGGTGGCGTCGGGTTCGGAGTTCGGCGGCGTCACCGGGAAGCTGGTCGCCCCGTTTGAGGGCAGTTGGCGACTGGGCCGAGAAATCGAGAGGGGCGGGCTGGCCTCCTCCAGTCCCTGCCCTACATCACCTGTACATCGCCGATCTGCGGCGATTATGACTTGCCCATCCAACCGCACGGATGGCAGACCCTTCGGCCTGTCACCCGCCTTCGGTGACCCGGATGATCGTCTTGCCGGGGATGCGCCGGTCGGGGGCGAACGCGGCAGGCGCTTCGGCGAGCGGCCGCACCGCCCCGACGATCGGCGTAAGCCGTCCGTCTCTGATCCGGTGGGCGAGATCGGTGAGCCGGGACCGGTCGGCTTCGACGACGAAGAAGATGGCGCGGCCGTTCTTGGGCTGGACTGTGGGCTCCCTGATGGTGGTGACGAGCGTGCCACCGGCACGCACCAGCGCAGCCGAGCGGTCGAGGATCTCGCCGCCGATCACGTCGAGCACCACGTCAACTTGGCCGACGTCTTCGAGCTTGTCGGCCTCCAGGTCCAAGAAGGTATGCACTCCCAATCCGAGGGCCGTTTTGCGGTCCTTGGCCCGGCCAGTGCCAATCACGACGGCTCCGATCTCGCGGGCGAGTTGCACGGCGATCGAACCGACACCGCCCGCGGCGCCGTGGATCAGGACCGTCTGGCCTGTCGTGAGGTGAGCGTGGTCGATGAGTGCCTGCCATGCCGTCAGCCCCGAGATCGGCAGGGCGGCGGCCACGGTGTGGTCGATGTCAGCCGGAAGGGAGCGAGGTTGCGGGCCTCCACTGCGCTGTATTCGGCCAGGGAGCCATTGCGGGTCCAGTCGCTCAGGCCGAATACCCGCTGGCCCACACTGAGGCCGGTGGATCCGTACCCCAGCTCGACGACGACTCCCGACAGCTCGTGTCCGGGCACGCTCGGCGTCCGGTCACGCCCGGCGCGGTCGACCCAGGTCGACGACCAGGCCAGCTCGCCGGGGGTGAACCCGGCGGCATGCACCCGTACGATGACGTCGTTCTCGGCCGCGTGCGGGTCGGGCACATCGGTCAAGGAGAGTCCACCGATGCCGGCATCGCGGTCTCGAACGGTGATGGCTTGCATGGCAGCTCCCTTCTCGTACGGGATGGTCGATAGGCCCAAGCCGAAATTAGGCGTTGTGCGGTGCCCTTGCCGTGCTGTCCCAAAAGTCCCCCGAACCCCAACAGTGACCCCGAACATCCCAACCGCGGCGATTATCCTGGCGAGGGTCGACGTGAAGATGGCTCAGGTCCGGCTCGGCCGAGCGATCGCTGCCTCACGCTCGCCGTCTCACGCTCGCCGTCCATGCCACGGCACCGGTGGAGGCGGACCGGGCGGCTGCTGAGCGGCTCGAAGAGCGCTCCTTCGTGTGGTCGGGCTGCCCGGATTTGAACCGGGGACCTCTGCGTCCCGAACGCAGCGCGCTAACCAAGCTGCGCCACAGCCCGTCGAACGGAACCCGTACAACGACGGCTCCGCACCACGGTGATGCTACCCGACGCTGGTCCGCTCGTTCCCCGGGCCCCCCACCGGCGGCTCCGAAGGCGAGGGTGGCGGATCCGGGCGTCTGGCCACCACTTTGGCGATCCGTCGCTTGTCCATCTCCGTGACCCTGAGCTCCCAGCCGTCGACGATCAGCGACTCCCCCTCTTCAGGGATGTGCCCGAAGGCGTCGAACAGGAACCCGCCGACGGTGACGTACTCCCCTTCGGGGATATTGATGTCCAGGCGGTCCCGCACGTCATCCACACTCATCCGGCCGTCCACCAGCCACCGGGTCCCGTCGACCCGGACCACATCGGGCTCGTCGTCGGGATCGAACTCGTCCGGAAGGTCGCCCACCAACGCCCCGAGGAGATCTTTGACGGTCAGCACGCCCTCGACGCCGCCGTGCTCGTCCACCACCACGGCGAAGGCCCGTCGCTGGTGCCGCATCTCGGCCAACGCGTCGAGGACCAGTCGGGACTCCGGGACCAAGAAGGGCTGTCGGAGCCGGCGTGAGATGTCGATCGGGCCCGGCGCCGGCCCGACCCGTACGGCAGCCGGCGCCGCGCTCGACCCCGTCTCCGGGCTCCCCGCGGCGGCGTCGCCCGCCTGGCCGTCATCGGCGAGGGCTCCACCGCCGTCGTCCGCCCCGCCCACCTTCCATCCGGCCCGGAACAGGTCGTTCACGAACAGCACGCCGATGAGGTCATCGAGGTTGTCGCCGTAGACAGGGAAGCAGCTGTGGCCCGATTCACGGACCGCCTGGGTGATGGCGTCCACGGTGAGCGGGATCGACAGGGCCACGACGTCCACCCTGGGTGTCATCACCTCGCGGACCACGGTGTCGTGGAGGTCGTTGAGGGCGTCGATGATGAACTGCTCCTGGGCATCGGCACCGCCCTCCTGCGGGCGCCCGTTGAGCCCGTCGGGGTTCGACCGGTTCCCTCTGGGTCGGACGGCGGTCCGGCCTGCTCGGTCCGAGTGGGGAGTGTCTTGGTTGTGGCGTCGGAACACGGACACGATGGTGACGCTGTCTGTTGGGGCGGGCCGTCAGGCGCCGGCAGGTACGGGCGTGGACACGACAGAGAGAGGCTGGTAGGACTCGTCGTAGTACGTGCCTCCGTCGAGGAGGGACGTGATCGCCCGTCGCAGGCGGATGGGATCGAGCGGCTTGACCACCCATCCCTCGGCACCGGATC
>JBEKOI010000265.1:0-5665 GCA_049521915.1 Acidimicrobiales bacterium
GAGATATCAGATGGCGACGGGCGGCTCCTCGGGTCGGTTGATCCAGAAGACCTCCGGGATGCGGGGCGCCTGGGGTGGTCTTCGGAACCGCCCCGGCATGGCCGCATAGGCGGCATCGAGGACATCCTGGCGCTTCTCCCTGACCACCTCGGCCAACCCGAAATGGACATCGGCCGGAGTGTGGAGGCCGATGCCGGAGTGGCGATGGTCGTTGTTGTAGTGCGCAAAGAACCCGTCACAGAACGACCGGGCACTCGCGATGTTGGCGAACCGCTTCGGGAAGGTGGGCGAGTACTTGAGGGTCTTGAACTGGGCCTCCGAGTAGGGGTTGTCGTTTGACACGTGGGGCCGGGAGTGGCTCTGGAGGACGCCCAGGTCGCAGAGGAGCTGACTGACCGTCTTGGAGGTCATCGACGACCCCCGGTCGGCGTGCAGGGTGAGCTGACCCTCAGGTACGTCGTGCCGGTAGATGGCATCGGCGATGAGCTGCTCGGCCAGGGTGGCCGACTCCCGGGGTGCCACCAGCCAGCCCACCACGTAGCGGGAGTAGACGTCGAGGATGGAGTAGAGCTGGAACCAGGTCCACTTGTAGGGGCCGGCCAGTTTGGTGATGTCCCAGCTCCAGACCTGGTTGGGGGCGGTTGCCACCAGCTCGGGCTTGACCAGGGCCGGGCGTCGGGCCTGGGCCCGGCGTTCGCGCACCTGGGCCCGTTCCCGCAGCAGGCGGTACATGGTGGAGACCGAGGCCAGGTAGGTCCCCTCGTCGAGCAGCGTGGCCCACACCTGGGCCGGGGCCTTGTCGCAGAACCGCTCCGAGTTGAGGGTCCCGACCACCACCTCCGCCTCGTCGTTGGTCAGCTTCTGGTGGGATCGCCTCGGTGCCGGCGGACCGCACCGGGGTGGCCGACGTCGGCGGTAGTGGCTGGCCCGGGATCGACCGAGCGCGGCACAGGCGGCCTTGCGTCCCACCACCGGGGCCAGCTCGTCGACCGCCCTGTCGATGATGGCGTCCACTACTGCTCGGAGTCCGCGCCCTTGGAGATCTCTTCCAAGAGCGCGTGCACTTTTCCCTGGACGTCGATCACCACCTCGGCCTGGGCCAGCTTGGCCCGGAGCCGCTCGTTCTCGGCCCGGAGCTTGGCCACTTCGGACAGGGACGGTCCCCCCCGGCCATTGTCGTGGCGTCCGAGGGCCGCTTTCAGCAGGCCTTGGCGGTGTTGACGCCGCCAATCGGTGATCAGGCTCGAGTAGAGCCCCTCCCGTCGGAGCAGAGCTCCCCGCTCGCCGGACTCGGAACATCCGTCGTATTCGGCCAGGATGGCCAGCTTGTACTCAGGCGTGAAGACCCGGCGGACCGGGCTCTTCTTCCTCTCACTGCCGTCCGGTGCGGTGCCGTCGTCGATATGCCAAGTCTTAGCGTGCTCCGACTTGACCAGGGGCGGCTGCTTCTTCGTCGTGGTCATAGGTGAAATCCTCCAGTGCCCTCGCGCTCAGAACGCGGATCGGAGGTGTCTCACTCATTGTGGACAGGGAGGGACAGGGATGGACAGGGAGGGAGGGGCGGGCTGGTGGTCCAGACGGCGGCCACCTGTCGACCATCGGCCCCGCAGGCCGACACGCGACGGCCCGGCGGGACGAGGCGATGAACGCTCAGACCGTTCCTGGCGGCAGGTAGTAGCCGTTCAGGGGAGCGTCTCGCACGGCCATCACCTCGTCCAACGTTGGCGTGTGGCGCTTTCCCGACTCCAATGCGCGCCGGGTGGCCTCGCGGTTGTTGGCATACACCGATCCCTCGTCGTCGGCCTCAGGACTGACCCAGACTGCGCAGATCAGGAGCAGGTCGTCGACCAACGACGCGTCGACGATACCGTCGGCGACCGCCCACATCACTCCCGAGGCCACCCCGGCCTGGGCCGGACCCCAGGTGAGCCCGGAGTGCTTCGGATCAGTCACCGTGGCCTTGTTCACGAACAGGGTCATCGGCTTTGCCGGGATGCCGGGGCGCAGGATGGTGACAAACGCAGCGTGGCCGGGGCGTGGTGTGGCCAACGCGGTGGTCCAGGCCGTCTCCACCGGACCGCCCTTGGCGCCGAGCACCGTGTTGAGATGCGCCGCGTCCGGTCCGGAGCCGACGAACGACTCCCCGAACTCGGTCTCGAAATCGGTCACGAGACGGGCCACGCCAGCGGTGCGCGCTCGAAGGGCACGGTGCGGCCGTACCGGCTCTCCCGCAGGAGCTCACTTCCCTCGGTGCCGGCCACGGTGTCGTAGGCGAGCAGCCCCACATGGCGACGCCGGGAACCGCCGATGGGGCTGACCCGGTGCAACGAGTGACGGCCCTCGAACACGAGGAGCGTCCCCGGTGTCATGGGCAGGGTGACCACGTCACCCCGGTCTCCCGCCAGGACGTCGGATACCCGGTCGTAGTGCTCGTCATCCGACGTGCGGATCCTCGGCGCAACCTCGAAGTCGCCACCGGTCTCCGCGGTCTGGATGGCCAGGGAGACGACGAAGTCGGTCTGGTCGAAGTGCCACTGCAGCTCGTCCCCGTCGCCCATGACCGCCAGGTTGAGCGCACCGAACGGATCGGCATAGCGGTACAGGGTCCCCCGGTCGAGGATGGCTTCCACCAGGCCGAGCAGTGGCGGCCATTCGTAGATGCTCCGCAGCAGGGAGTCCTCGGGAATCAGGTCGTAGGCGACCGCGCCCACTGCGTAGTGACCCCAGGTCAGGCGCGGATGGTCGTCGGGGAGGCTGAAGTCCGGGTACTCCAGGTAGGCGGTGCCCACCCCTTCGGAGTGGTGGGCCCGAGCGGTCAGGTTCTCGGCCTCGGCCACCAGGGCGGTGACCCCGTCTGGGGAGACGAACCCAGGGAGCTCCACCGCACCGGTGGCGGCCAGTTGCATACGCGCCCCGTCGACCACGGCGCGGCCCGACCCGCCGTCGAGGTCGTGCACCGGATACCGGCCGAGATCGATGAGGTGCTCGAAGGCCTGGGCCATGGTCACCGAGGCTAGCGTCACCCCCGGGTTGGAATTCCCGCAGCCGGGCGGGCGGTGGCCACAACCTGCTCCCACCCCGCCGGCACCCCGCAGGCAGCCCGCGGCCGTCCCGCAGGCAGCCCCAGCCCGACGGCTAGCGCATCACCCGGCGTACGCCCTCGCCGGTGGCGAGTTCCGGAGGCGTCTGGTCGATGAACGTCGGCACCGGAACGGCCTCCAGCTCTTCTACACCGTCGCCAGGACGGGGTTCCGACGGAACAGTCGAGTACTCACCGGTCGCCGACCGCTCCACGATCAGGGCCCGCTTCCGTTTGCCGATCCCTTCGGCCGCCCGCATCTCCAGACAGATCTTGTAGGTCACTACATAGGCGATGATCGGAGCGATGACCACCGCGAAGCGGAAGAACCAGAGAACGTCTTTCAATGGCAGTTGGAAGAAGTTGGCCATCACGTCGGTCGACGAGGCGAAGAAGGTCATGCCCAGCAACATCAACATGGCCGCTCCCGCCGCGGTCCGCTTGGGACGATCGCGGGGCCTGTCCAGGAGATTGTGGTACGCCAGGTCCTTGGTGTGCCTCGACTCGATGAACGGCCAGATGAGCAAGATGTTGAAGATGAGACCCGGGAAGATCACCGCGGGGAGGAAGACCTCAAGCGGGATGGTGTGGCCCCAGCCGACCCACTCCCAGCTGGGCATGATGCGCAATGCCCCGTCGAGCCATCCCATATACCAGTCGGGCTGGACCGCGTAGGAGATCTGGTAGGGCTGGTACTGGCCGAACTGCCAGATGGGGTTGATCTGCGCGAACCCCCCCAGCAGGAAGATGACCGCAGTGACCATGAACAAGAACCCCGTGGTCTTGGCCATGAAGGTCGGGAACATCGGCGATCCGACCACGTTGTGCTCGGTCTTCCCCTTGCCGGGGAACTGGGTGTGTTTCTGTTTGACCAGCAGGCCGAGGTGGGCGGCGAGCAACCCGATGAGTATGAGGGGCACGATGAGCACGTGGATGATGAAGAACCGGGGGATGATCACCCCGTTGCCCGGATAGTTCCCACCGAACACGAAGAAGGCCAGGTAGCTCCCGACCAGGGGGATCGACTCGATGATCGAATAGGCGATGCGGATCCCCGTACCTGACACCAGGTCGTCGGGGAGCGAGTAGCCGAGGAACCCGTTGACGATGCCCAGGATGAGCATGGTCACGCCGACGATCCAGTTGAACTCCCGAGGCTTGCGGAAGGCGCCGGTGAAGAAGACCCTGGCCATGTGGACGGCGATGGAGCCGAGGAAGATGTCGGCGGCCCAGTGGTGGGCCTGCCGCATCAGGAGACCGGATCTCACGTCGAAGGACAGACCCACCGTGGAGGCGTAGGCCTCGGACACCCGCTCACCCCGCAGCGGGAGGTAGGACCCGTGATAGATGATCTGCGAGGCGGAGGGGACGTAGTAGAGCGACAGGAACACTCCGGTGGCCAGCAGCACGACGAACGAGTACAGGGCGATCTCGCCCAGCATGAACGACCAGTGGTCAGGAAAGATCTTGTCGAGGAAGGTACGCCCGCCCTTGGCCACCCCGAGTCGGTCGTCGACCCAGCGCAGCGAGGTGTCGATGGTCTCGTCGATCATGGCCTCTCCCAGAATCCGGGGCCGACCGCCTGGTCGAACGTACCTTTGGAACGGAGGTACCCGTCCGTGTCGACGGTGATGGGCAGCTGCGGGAGCGGGCGGGGCGCGGGCCCGAATTCAGGCAGGCAGCCGGCCACCACGTTGAAGATCGACTGGTGGCACGGGCACACGAGCTGCTGGGTCTGCTCCTGGTAGAGGCCCACCGGGCACCCGAGGTGGGTGCACATCTTCGAGTAGGCCACGTAGCCGGCCACGCCCCAGTCGGTGCGCCCCGGGGGGGTAAGCGGCTGGAGCGTCTCGGACAGCCGGATGAGGATGACCTGGTCGGGGGACGAGCCGATGAAGCCCTTGGGGAAGACGGTGAGCACGCCCCCGACCTCGAGGTCGTTGACCGTCACCTCACGCCCGTCCACAGCCACCAGGTGGGAGCCCCTCCTCCAATTGGTCGAGAACAACGAGGTGTCCGTCTCACCGTGCGGAGACTCGCTCTTCGACGGCTTGGGGCCGAGTGACCGGAGCAGGGGAAAGAGCAGCACGATCCCCATGGCCGTCGATCCGAGCAGGAACAGGCTGCCGAGCACCTTGCGCCGCTTGACCACCATGCCGCCGCGCTGGGTGATGGCCGCCGTCATGGCGTCGCGCTCGGCCTCGGTGGAGTGGAACTCGTGGCGCTCCTCCACGAACGGACCCTGGGGCATCAGGTACTTGCCCCAGGCGGTCACGCCGAAGCCGAGGGCGAGCAGTCCGATCCCGAGGGTGATGGCCTGCCACTGGGTATTGGCCGCGACCCAGTAGGCCACGCCGAACCCGATGAAGGCGGCGAACCCGACCAGCATGGCGATGGCGGCGACCATCTGGGCGGCCTCGGGATGCTTGGCGTAGGGCTGGAGGTGCGGGTCATCGAGGGCCGCCGGCGGCAGCGGACCTTCGAGGCTGGGCTCGTCGCTCACGTGCGGTCTCCGATCCAGAAGCAGACGAGCATCAGTACACCGACACCGAGGAGCAGCCCGACGAAGCCCTCGCCCACCGGGCC
>JBEKOI010000266.1:0-5657 GCA_049521915.1 Acidimicrobiales bacterium
GTCGGTGGTCGGGGGTATCTCTGGTGCGCTGCCGTAGGAGCTGTTCGTCGTGTCGTAGAGGGCCACGTCGGAGCTGGCGTCGGCGCAGTTGCTGTCGCTCCCGCCCATGCCGTGGGTTGCATCGACGAAGAGGCAATTCGGGTCCGCCGTGGTCACCGCCGAGGGAGATGTCGAGGTGCCGAACGAGGGGGAGTCAGTCGTCTGTCCGCTTCCGCTCACAAACACGGAGTCGTTGGTGAAGACCGGCCCGAAGAGGTAGTCCCCGGGCCCGAAGTAGACCGGACTGCAGTCGATGTTCTTGTTGTTGATGTTGTAGCCGAGGTCGTAGTTGTAGTTGCACGTCGTGTAGCTGCCGGTCGAGCTGTATGACTCGTAATTCGTCCACCACACGTTCTGAAGGAAGCCGTTCTTGGGTGTCACTGTGATCGTATTCTGGTCGAACAGGTAACCGTTCGGCGCTGACGCGTCGCGGGCTGCGCCGACGATCTGGACAGACAAGCTGATCAAGGTATGGCTGGTCGGATCGAAGTCCGGGACCGGGTTGCCAAATGCGTAGTACTCCGTGTCCCCGTCGATAGTCGAGTTCTGGACGAGGTTCCATTCACCGTAGTTGAGTCCCGCGCAGATTCCTTCAGTGTTGGTGTTGGTGCTGCACTGGGCCAGGCTGGAGTTCGAGTTGATAGCCGTCAAATAGGCGTTCTGCCCCGCCTCGAGGGCGCGGTTGGCGTAGAGCTGCACCGCCTTGGTCTGCTGGAGGGGAAGCGACGAAATAACGGTCTGAACGAGAGCGACGCTGACGATGGAGACAATGAGGGTGATGGCCAGAACGGCAACGATTGCGGTCTGACCAAGGTCCGAGGCACCGGTGTGTCGGTACCTGACCGTGGCAGCCCACCGACCGAGGCGGTTGCGCGGGTGCAGAATGGGATCGGACATGATGGTCACCCCGTGGTGCTGGAGTATTGGTAGGGATAGTTGTAAGAGGTGTTGACCTCGCCCACGCTGAGGGAGTACCGGTAGACGATCGTCTGATTGTTGATGGTCTGCGACCCGGCCCCTTTGGCGGCTATCTGTAGGTCGACGCCGACGCTCTGGATCGCATCGGCCGGACATGAGAGTGCGATCGTCGGATAACTGGTCGAGGGCAAGGCGCAGGTCGTCAGGTCCTGGGACGTGGCTACGCCCGTGACGGGCGGGTTAAGGGCCGCCAGGTCACTGATCTCGTAACTCGGAATGCTGAAAGGCTGATTGGATGCGGCGTTTGCGATGCCGGTAGAAGGAAGGGCTATCGATGCGTCGGTGATCGGATCGAAGACGCTATACGTGAAGATGGAATCGGCGCTGTTCGAAGGGCTGTTGACGACATCGAGCGCATTGGTGACAAGGATGTAGCTGGCCCCGTACTGGCACGGCTGTCCCGCTTCGCCAACCGGTTGGCCAGCGACGGGGCATGTCGGCGTGCCCGCGTTGGCCCCCGTGTTGAGCAGGGGGAGGTACTCCCTGACCTGGAAGCTGCAAGGGCTCGATACCGTGCACTCGCTCGCCGTCGGCGGATTGCCGCTCGAGTCGAGCTCCGCGGCGACGATCTTGGCCGGTCCTGCAGTGGTGCCGGCCGAGGTTATGTTGTTGTAGGCGGTCCCGATATTGGAATAGAAGGTGAGTGAGTAGTTACCTATTGACGCAAAGGCGGGTGTCGGTGGTCCGGCAGGCACGGCTGAGGGGTAGCCCGGTTGACCGTAGGCGTAGGGGGTTTGCGGGAACGCATATGGCGCTGGCTCGATTTCGGCGCGCAGGAGCGATTGGATCGGCGCCAGTGCAGGGAGGGCTTGGTCGTATTCGTCGTACTGACTGCTGATGTTGTTGCTGATGGTCCCGAAGGCGCTCATGGAGATCATGACAACGGTGAGGAGCACGACCAGCAGGGTGGAGGCGATCAACAGCTCCGTGAGCGTGAAGCCTTCGTCGTTGCGACAGCGGTCGGTGGCGCGTCTCGCGCACCGCTCGGCTGTCCAGCGATGACGCCACCATGAAGAGAAGGTGTGTGTCATCCCGGAACCGGCGCCGGGCTGGGCAGATAGGTGGTGACGGCGACGCTGGTGGTCTTTTGTGTCGAGGTCACCGTGGTGTTCGTCGTGACCGTCACCGAGCTGGGGCCCACCTGAATCGAGACGGTGACGGTGCTGCCGGTGGGGTTAACGGGGATGGCGGTGGTACCTGCCGTTCCGGTGAGCGTGTAGATGCCATAGGGCACCGAGGTTCGGGTGATGCCGGCGGCATCAGTGGGTGGCAGCGTGTAGCTGTCTGCCGCGCAGCTGGTGGTCGCGGCCGTGAGGGTAAGGGTTGCCCCACCGATCGCCGCGCCACTTGAGTTGACGACCTGCAACGGAAGCAGCCCTAGCGGGATGGTGGCGTCGGCTACACCTCCCGGTGGGGCCGACAGGGATGTTTGGGAGCCGGTGTACCCCGCCTCTGCCCCGCAGTCGCCGGCTGCGATCGAGTATCCGTTGGCGTAGGGGTAGAAATTGCCGGGCAAGGCGACAGCGTTCGAAGTCCCGCCGGCGGCGACAGAGGTCGTCCAGTTCGACTGGGACTCCGGGGTCGTCTGGAGAGGAATGCCGGTGACCGTCGCCCCGGGCAGCGCTGATGGCGTCGCCGTCGTCCAGGTTCCGCTGGGGCCGTTGGCCGAGGTGATGATGATGGGGCCACCGGAGGTCACCCCGGCCGCGGCGCAGGTCGAGTTGCTCGAGCTGGGTGGACTCTCGCAGGCGACTCCGGTGAAGTACTGCACGCCGGAATTTGACGGGGTGGACAGCGTGTTCCACACCCAGCCCCCGTTCTGGACGAGCGTTCCTTGGATGAGTGCGCCCGTGGTGCTGTTGGCCACCGCAGCTATGTCGCAGCTGGCGGTGTCCTGACTTGGTGGGTCTCCGCAGGCCACCGCGGTGAGCACATTGACGGAGGGAATGGTGGTGGACTGCTGCCACTGATCGGATGAACCGGAGCCGGCCAGGCTGCCCGTCCAGACGGCCGCGGTGGGCGTTGTGCCCGGCATGGTTCCGATGGCCACACATTCGATCGAGGTGCAGGAAATACCGGTGAGCGAGCCCGTTCCCGTCGGGAAGGTCTCATCGATCCAGGTGCTGGCCTGGCCAGCCAGCGACGAGAGGGGATCGGTGGTGAAAATCGTGGGATCGGAGGCGCTGGTCGAATCGCCCGTGCCGATGGCCAAACACTGCGTGGAATCTGGGCACGTGATCTCTCCCACCGACTTCAGAGTGCTGGGCAGGCCGTCGGCAGTGAACGTCGGTGTCCATGCCGAATTGGTGGCCAGGGCCCCCGGGTCGCCGTCAAGACGGATGATGACGGGTGCCGAGGGTGCAGTCCCGATGACGGCGGACCCACTGACTTCACAGGTGGTCGAAGTCGGGCAGGCGATCGACGACAGGCTGTTGAAGGTTGTCGATGCCGGCGTCAGCCGAACCCACTTGTCTGCTCCTGGTGCCCCGGCCAGCAATTCCGGCGTCCCACTCGTACCGGTGCCGAGGGCGTAGCAGCCGACGGCGGAGGGACAAACGACCTGGGTGACATCGGCGACACCCGACGGCAGCACATCTGTCGACGTGGTCTGAAGAGTTGATGTTGTGGTGACGATGACTCCCGTGTCGGTCCCACTGGTGGTTTGGTAGCCGACCCCGACGCAGGTCGGCGAGCTGGCCGAGGTGCATGCCACTTGGTTGAGGTGGGTCGCGTTCGACAGGTTGACCGCCGACCAGGGCGACGAGTTGCCACCCCATGCCGCCGAGGCACCCGATGTTCCGTCGCCGGTAACCAGGCAGGTGAGAGAACTCGTGCCCGGGCACTCGACGCTACCGTCGACGGCCGACCCTCCCCCGTAGGTGATCGCCGTGGTGATGCCCTCGTCAAAGGCGTTGCTGGTACCACTCAGTTGGACGGTCTGTTCGGCGGCGATGTTCAGGGTGACGGCAGCCGTATCCGTTTGGCTCCCAGCTTCGGTGACGAACGGCGGAGAACCGGGGTAGACGAAGCCGCTGGGTTGCCCTGTTGATGGCTGCTCCAGGGTGACGGTATACGGTCCGGGCGGCAGCTGGGCGAACAGGCAGCCGTTCTCATCGGGGTTGAGGGTGTACGACGCGTTGGTGGCGGTATCGACAATGTTGACGGGGATGGCTGCCAGGCGGAGCGGCGCTGTGTTGTTGGTATACGGAAACGCGCCGGCCTGACCACTGTTTGTCAGCAACAGGCTCAGGAACCCATCCGTCTGGATTCCCGGTATCGGGTAGGGAATGTTCGTCGTGTCCGTCAAAGCGCCACCCGGCCAAGTAACTTGCACATGTAGCTGGATGACGCCCGGATGAGCGGGACTCGGTGGCTCACCATCCGAGCACAGGTCGGAGGACGATCCGGTCGCGTCGCTATCGGATTGCCACGTGTATTCGGATTGAACGGTGAAGGTGGTTCCCGGTAGCGTCGATGTAGGTGTCTGCGCGCCCTGCGGCGCGGCTGGGGTCGTCCAGCCGCTGGTCAGCGCGCCAGCGGTTTGCGGGGGCGAGGAGTTGGAGAGGATTTCCATCCAGGAGTCAGCCAACTGCAGGGCCGCTTCTTTTTGCCGAGCCTGGCTGGCGGCGGCGACCGTCGAGTCGAGCAGATACCCGATCGGGACCATGGTGACCATCAGGATGGTGAAGGCCACGATGACCTCGAGCAGCGTGATCCCTTCGTCGGTCTCGCGCCCCCGGGCTCGGTCACTGGCGCGGGCGCGCGCCGTCGCCGGATTCAGTGACCATCGACGTGACCTCTTCGAGTTCTTCGCGCTCTTCATTGCCCTGTAAGGCAGAGTACGCAGCTACAGCGTTCGCTTTGTAGGCGTAATTCCACCTGCACCAGGCATGATCGACCGGTTCGGACCCGAGCTTGAGCCTGGGCCGCAGGCCTGGTCCGGCACGGTGGCGGGGGGCGACGCCCGGTCCCGAGGCGGTCGGCCTCATTGTGAGCCCGTTACCGGGTTGGGCGGGCGCCGTCAGTACGACTTGGGCAGTCCCAACGAGTGCTGGGCCACGAAGTTGAGGATCATTTCGCGGCTGACCGGAGCGATTCGGAGCAGTCGGGCCATGCCCCACATGTCGGCCAGACCGTACTCACTCGACATGCCGTTGCCCCCGTGGGTCTGGATGGCCTGGTCCAGCGCCGCCAGTGCGGCGTCGGCGGCGGAGAATTTGGCCATGTTGGCCGCCTCTCCCGCGGCCGGCGTGTCGCCGGCGACGTCGCACAGCCAGGCCGCCTTGTCCGTCATCAGCCGGGCCAACTCGACGTCGATCTTGGCCTTGGCCAACGGATGGGAGATCCCCTGGTGCCGTCCGATCGGCGTGCCCCACACCTCGCGCTCCTTGGCGTATGCCGCGGCCTTGTCGAGAGCGTAACGACCGATGCCGTTGGCGGTGGCCGCCGACAGGATGCGCTCCGGGTTGAGGCCGATGAACACCTGGCGCAGTCCCTCGCCTTCGGCGCCGATCAACCGGTCCGCCTCGACTTGGACGTTGTCGAAGAACAGCGTGTACTGCTTCTCGGGTGCGGTGATCTCGACCGGGAGCACCTGCTTGTCGAGCCCATGGGTGTCGGTGTCCACGACGAACAGGGAC
>JBEKOI010000267.1:0-5607 GCA_049521915.1 Acidimicrobiales bacterium
GACGTCGACGACCGTGTTGTGGGTCGTGGTCAGTGTCTGGGTCCAGATGGCCTGGAACTTCTCCGAGCCCAGCACCTTTGCCAGTTCGCCCGAGACGTAGCCCTCGGTGGCACCGGTGATCGGCCCGGCGGCGAAGCTGACCTTGGGCGGCAGGGCATCTCGTAGCCGGGCCTCGAGGTGCAGCTGGGTGAACAGCTGGTTCGTCGCCCGGGTGGCCACGGCTTCGTCGACGCCCGGGTACTGGAAGACCGGGCCGACGGTGCCTACGAACGTGTCGGTGTTGAGCACGGTCCGATGTGCCCAGACCACCGTGGTGGACAGCAGGACCAAAAGGCAGGACAAGGCGACCAGGACGCCGACGACCGCCCGACGGAATCGCCGCTTCCGGGGGGTTTTCAGTTTCTCGACCTCTTGGGCCAGCGCGTCCCGCTCTGCCTGGAGGCGCCGGACCTCCTCGGCGGCGTCGGCATCTTCGGCCGGCTCGTGCTCGGAACTGGGATGGGTGTCGCTCATCGGTACCCGACCCTACGCCAGGTGGCGGCCGCGTGGTGGAACGCTGTTCCCCGCCATTCGTAGCCGACGACGGGGGCTTCGGCCACAGGGTTCGGGGCGCGGGTCGGCTGCCCTAGCCTTCGTGTCTGTCCGAGTGAGGAAGGAATCGACGCCGTGCACATCCCGCTTCCCTTTCACGAGACGACGACGACTTCGGCCGTGTCCACCGGCGAGCTTCCCACCATCGAGGTGGTCGAATCGCTCCTTCGCGAGGTCTACGATCTCTATTGCCCGCTGGATGACGGTGCCGTGGCCGACTATATCCCGGCGCTGGCCAACGCCGACCCCTCGCTCTTCGGAGTCAGCATCTTCGGCGCAGGGGGTCGGAGTACTTCGATCGGAGATGCTTCGCACCTGTTCTCGTTGCAGAGCATCTCCAAGGCCTTCGTCTTCGCCCTGGTGTGCGACGCCATCGGTCACGAGGAGGCCCACCGGCTGCTCGGCGTGAACGCCACCGGGCTGGCCTTCAACTCGGTGATGGCCATCGAGTTGAACGACGAACGCACGATGAATCCGATGGTCAACGCCGGCGCCATGGCTACCACCAGTCTGGTGCCCGGAGCTACCAGCGATGACCGGTGGGAGTTCATCCGCGCCGGGCTGTCGCGGTTCGCGGGTCGCCAGCTCGAGTTGGATCAGGACGTCTACGCGTCGGAGTCCACCACCAACCTGCGGAACCAGGGCATCGCCCACCTGCTCCAGAGCTACGGTCGTCTCTATGCCGACCCTGACGAGACCACCGACGTCTACACCCGCCAGTGCTCGCTCCTGGTCAGTGCAGCCGACCTGGCCGTGATGGGGGCGACGCTGGCCAGCGGGGGAGTGAACCCGATGACCGGGCAGCAGGTCGTCGAGGCGTTCCACTGCAAGCACGTCCTCGCGGCCATGGCCACGGCCGGCCTGTACGAGCACTCCGGCGACTGGCTCTACGAGGTCGGCCTCCCTGGGAAGAGCGGTGTCAGCGGGGGTATCGTGACCATCTCACCCGGCAAGGGAGGTCTCGGGACCTTCTCGCCCCCACTCGACGAGGCGGGGAACAGTGTGCGGGGCCAGCGGGCGACCCGCTACATCTCCGAGAAGCTCGGGCTCAACATCTTCGCCTCCAAGCCGGCCGGGGTCGCTCCCGCTACCGCCTCCGGCCCTGTCCGATGACCAGGATGTCGATCGTCGGATCGTCCTGTGAGATCCGCTTGATCTCGCCCACCGCGGCGTGCATCTGTCTCTCCCAGGCGTCTCGCAACTTCTCCAGCAGGGGAGAATCGCTTTCCATGCGGAACTCGATGGGGCCGAACGAGTCGTTCAAGTAGACGCAGCCATCGTAGGGCGGCCCGACCGAGAGGTTGGCCCGTGTCGTGCTCATCATCGAGCCGAGGGCAATCGAGGTGGCGGTGTCGATGTCGACCCTGGCCTGGATGGCCATCTCCAGCATGAATTTTCCGTACTTGCTCTCCCCGATCTGGAGGAAGGGCCGTTCGTCAGAGGCGCGGATGTAGTTTCCCTCGGGGTACACCAGCAGGATGTCGGGAGGCTCGACGCCGACTTGGCCTCCGAGGATGAAGGTGGCGGTACCGTCGGCGCCCACCTCGGACAGAGCCTCACGGTGTTGTGCGGCCACCTCACGGCTCAGGCGCCCGAGGTAGAGGGCTGCCTCGAAGAGATGGTTGACGGTGGCCAGGCTCTCGTTGCTGTCGGCACCCAGGTCCCGTTTGATCCGGTCGAGCACCTCCTGGGTGGTGGCCAGGCTCCCCGCCGACTCGATCACGAAGACCCTCTCAGGGGTGGGTTGGATGAGGTGCAGCTTCCGGTACGAGCTGACATTGTCCACGCCCGCGTTGGTCCGGGTGTCAGCCAGGAATACCAGCCCCTCGTGGAGGCGCAAGGCCAGGCAGTAGGTCATGGTCCCCCCAGTTTCGCACGCGGGCCCGATGCCGGCGGGAGCGGATTACCGGCGCACCGCACCCCAACCTCCCTGCCGCTGGCCGGCATGCCTACCCCCCGGTCCGCCTGCAGGCGCGATACGGCCCTCGGCATCCACCGAGGGCCGTATCGAATTTCCGATTTCGTTCGTGCCGGGTCAGACGGTGAACACCGTGCCCTTTACGAAGGAGATGGCATGGGTCTTGGTGGAACAGATATCAGCACTCACCGCGTTCCCAACCTTGATCGATGAGGCTTTCCCCGTGTCGGAGTCGACCTTCCCTGTGGCCATGTACTCGGTCGAGCCTTTCGCGCACTTCGTACCACTCTGCTTGACGGTCATGGTCGCGGTCGTCGTGCCCTTGCTCGCCCAGGTGAACACGATCTTCTGCGCGCCCTTGGGGACGAGGTCCGCGGCGTTGATGGAACCCGAGCCTCCGGTGTTGGCCGTGTCGCCGCACTTCGTCAAGGTCAGCAGTGCTTTGCCGCCACTGATCTTGAGGGAGATCCCGGCGCAGGTTGCCGATCCGGCCGGAGTGGCGGCTGAAGCTGCACCAGGGAATGCCGCCACACCCAACGACGCCGGAATCATCAAGGCACCAGCTGCCAACAGGCCGATCTTTGTCCAACGATGTCTCATCAATGTCCCCCTTGGGATGTCGCCGGTGAGACGGTTTGCCCCCCGGATTTGTCTTTGCCACGGCGATCGTACACTCGTTGCGCTGACTTCGTAATGGCGCTCTTGCACCACGGAATCCCTGTTCTTGGAACTGCAACCCGTTCTACTGGCGGCACTTGTCACGTGTTGGCCGATCCGGATTTCCGCGCTCTCGACTCCAGGGATTGTTGTCGGAGCAAGGAAGTGTTTGAAATCCCTGATCAATGCGCCGGATGGGCTCTCTCAGGCGATGCCGGCGAGCTCCTCACTGACCTCCCAGAGTCGGTGGGCCGCCTCTGTGTCCAGCGCCGCTTTGGCCGGCTCCTCGATCCGGCAGTCGACGAAGTACCGCCCGGTGATGTCCGTCACATCGGGCGACGCAGCCAGCCACACTGCCGTTCGGGCCCCCTTCTCCGGGCTGCGGGCAAAGGGCCGGCTGATCGTGATGGCGAGTCGGAGCCACGTCGTGTCCCCACTCATGGCGAAGCCGCTGGCCACGAAGCCGGGGTGAAGGGCGTTGACGGTGATCCCCAACTCGGCCGTGCGACGGGCGAGCTCGAAGGTGAAGTAGAGGTTCATCAACTTGGTCGCGCTGTAGACGGCGGATCCCCGGTATGGGCGGGTAGCCCATTGGAGGTCGTCGAAGTCGAGACCGCCCCGGGCTTGGGTGTGACCCCACGAGGAGACCACGACCACACGGGCAGGTGCGCTTTCCCGCAGCCGGTCGAGCAGGAGCGAGCTCAGGAGGAAATGTCCGAGGTGGTTGGCCTGGAACTGCATCTCGAACCCGTCCTCGGTGACGGCGCGACGCGACAGCACCCCACCGGCGTTGAGGTCGAGGACGTGGATCTCCTCCAGACGGTCGAGCAACGCCCTGGCGCAGGTGCGCACCGAATCCAGGCTGGCGAGGTTCAGGGGAATGCATTCGACGGAGTCGTTGTCGCTCGCTCGCTTGATGCCGGTCACGGCCCGCTCACCGCGCCCGGCGTCGCGGGACGTGATGACCACTCTGGCGCCGAGCCGGGCCAACCCGGTGGCCGTGGCCTGGCCGATGCCACTGTTGCCTCCGGTGATGACGACGTTGCGGCCGGCCATGTCACCGAGATTGGAGCAATTGTCGGCCACGGACGCGAGAGTAGTTGTCCACGTCGGGCCGTGTACGGCCGTCGCCGGTTCCGACCGGGGTGAGTGGGCGAGCCCTATGCCGCCCCTTCCAGCGCGACCTGTTCAGCCGGCGAGAACACCCTGGAGCGGATGATGAAATGCCGGTCCCGACCCGCGGCCAGCGAGAAGCCCTCCGGCTCACCGGCACCGACGTCCAGGATGAGCTGGGTGTGCTTCCACGCCTCGAACTGCCGGTGGTCGATATAGAAGGGGGAGCCTCCGACGGTACCCAGTCGGATGTCATGACTGCCGACGGTGAACTCGCCATCGCCGAAGCACATGGGAAGGCTTCCGTCGCAGCAGCCACCGGACTGGAAGAACATGACCGGCCCTCGCTCAGCGCTCACCTGCGCGATGGCATCGAGGGCTTCCTGCGTGGCCATGACCCGGACCACAGGCTCGTGCATCTCGCTGTCCACCTCGTCGGACCCGGCCCCCACGTTCGCCTCCGACGCTAGAAGAACCCGAGGGGCTCGTCGCTGTAGCTGACGAGCAGGTTCTTGGTCTGGGAGTAATGCTCGAGCATCATCTGATGGTTCTCCCGGCCCACGCCCGAGATCTTGTACCCCCCGAACGCGGCTCCGGCCGGATAGAGGTGATAGCAGTTCGTCCACACCCGGCCTGCCTTGATCGCCCGTCCCATCCGATAGGCAAGGTTGCCGTTCCGGGTCCACACGCCCGCCCCGAGGCCGTAGAGGGTGTCATTGGCGATGCGGATGGCATCCGACTCATCGGTGAAGGTCGTGACGGCGAGCACGGGTCCGAAGATCTCCTCTTGGAAGATCCGCATGTTGTTGTGGCCCTTCATGACGGTCGGCTCGAAGTAGTACCCGTCGACCAACTCACCGCCGAGGGGGGCGCGCTCCCCGCCGGTCAGCACCTCGGCACCCTCTTGGATTCCGATGTCGACGTACCCGGTGATCTTCTCGAGCTGCTGGGCCGAGTTCTGGGCCCCGATCTGGGTCGTCGGGTCGAGGGGATTGCCCTGGGTGATCCGGCCGATCCGGTCGAGGCAGCGTTCCATGAACTGGTCGTACATCGACTCCTGGACAAGTGCCCGCGACGGGCAGGTGCAGACTTCGCCTTTGTTGAAGGCGTAGAGCACGAGGCCCTCGATCGCCTTGTCCAGGAACCGATCGTCCTGGTCCATGACATCGGCGAAGAAGATGTTGGGCGACTTGCCGCCGAGCTCCACTGTGGAGGGGATCAGGTTCTCGGCCGCGTATTGCATGATGAGCCGCCCCGTCGTGGTCTCTCCGGTGAACCCGATCTTGGCGATGCGGGGGCTGGAGGCAAGCGCCTTGCCGATCTCGCCG
>JBEKOI010000268.1:0-8439 GCA_049521915.1 Acidimicrobiales bacterium
GGTGGGTACGGTGGTGGCGTTCATCGTGTCCGCGGGCCGGCTGGGCCGGCTCGAGGCCCGATCGGTCAGGCCGCTGCCCGGTGTGGTGCCACCGGGGTCGACCCTCGAGCCGTCACGGATCGGGCCCGAGGCGCACGACCGGCCGGCTCCACCGCCGGGTGGGACGGCCGGAGCGCCGGAATCGCCGACGGAGCCGGACGCTCGCTCGGAGGCGCAGTCGTCCTCGGAGGCACAGTCGTCGGGCGAGACTGAGTCGTCCGGCGAGACTGAGTCGTCCGGCGAGACTGAGTCGTCCGGCGAGACTGAGTCGTCCGGCGAGACTGAGTCGTCCGGCGAGATTCAGTCGTCCCCGAGTGGTCCGGGACCGATTCCTTCGTCCCCGAGTGGTCCGCCTCCGGACGGCCCGGCCGAGTCGTCCGGAGCCACCCCTCCGTCCGGGGCCCCGATTGTGAGGTCCCCGGCACCGGACGGACCGGGCGGCCAGGGTTCGCCGCGACCCGACTTCCTGTCGCCGCTGTCCAGGCCGTCGACCGGCCCACCTCCCACCTGGCGTACCCCGGTCACGCCGTCTGCACCCCCGTCACCTGAGCGCGACTGATCCTCGGTCGTCCCGTCGCCCTCGGCGGCGGCGTCGAGGGATGGCACGACCAGCGCACCGCCGGTGGTGATCTCCTCGTAGGGATTGCCCAGGATGTTCCGGGCCATGTCGATGACCACCGCGCTGTCGGCGTCCTCCTCGGTGACCACGCCCAGGAGCGGCGCAGCCAGGAGCCCGGCGACGATCCCGGTCTCGGCCATGGACTCGGCCTGGACGATGCTCCACTCCCACAGGCGCTTGACCATGTCCGGGCTCGAGGCCCGGCGTGCGGGGTACTTGAGCCAGCAGTTGACGACGGCCTGGGCCAGGCCGGTGGCGGCCGGGAAGAGCCAGATGAGCCGGTAGTTGCCGGTGGCGTCGATGACCAGGGCGGCGACGTAGGCGAGGACCACGCTGCACAGGTTGAAGGGGGCCAACAGCACGCCGATCCGTTCGCCGAGCCCACCGGCGCGGGGGAGGAGCTGGAGCAGCAGCGGGGCCATCACGATGATGTAGGCACCGACCAGCGGCGCTCCGATGTAGCTGAGGACCACGGCCTGCCACAGATGGGTGTCGAAGTACTGCACCCCGGCCAGGACGGCACCGACCAGCGGCGCCCCCACGGCCAGCTGCATGGGGGAGATCCATCGGCTGAGCGGGATCCCGAGGGCGATGCCGATGAAGAACACCGGGAGCCCGGTGGCCAGCCCGGCGATGGTCTGGGCGCTGGCCCCGGCGTGCAGGATCCTCTGGAAGAAGAGGATGGCCACATAGGCGGTCGACCCGACCCCCGACCAGAAGAGCAGTGAGCCGCCGATCAACACCTTCGCGTTGGGGCCCGACAGGATGTCCCGGAGCTCGTCGCGGGTGGGCCGGGCCCGCTGCTTGCGGTCCACTTCGGCACCGTAGGTGGCGGTCGGCGCCTCGCGGACCAGGACGAAGACGGCGACGCCCACCGCGATCAGGATCGCCGCGGCCACCCGGAAGGGAAGGTTCCACGTCGACGGTTGGTTCTGGTTCCAACTGGCGATGACGGTGCCCTTGATGGCCAGGCTGGCCACGGTGCCGAGCACCGTGGTCAACAGCAGCGCCTTGATCCACCGGCTGCGGCCGAACACCTCGGGTACGACGGCCACGTTGGTCAGGGTGAAGATGGCCGACGCCTGCCCGGCGATCAGGATCATCAGCACGAGGAGCCAGTATCCACTGACCACGGTGAACATCCACGTGGCCGCGCCCATCACGATGAGGCTTCCGGCCATGTACGGCGTCCGCCGGCCCACCCGGCTCTGGGTCCGGTCGCTCAGCCGCCCCGCCACCGGATAGGTGAGCCAGCTGACCAGACGGTCGGCGGTCAGGGCGAAGGTGACGGCCAGGGCGCCCGACGCCCGCTGCTGCACGAACAGGGTGATCAGCACACCGGAGACGGCGAGGTTGGCCCGCGGTCCGACCAGCCCGATGGAGAGGCCGATGAAGCTGCGGACCCGGGAGCTGTCGATGCCGCTCAGCGACCCCCGGGAGGCCGGAGCTCCGTCCTGGCCGGACGAGTCCGCTCCGGCCGTTCCACCGGTGGGATCCGGTAGATCGGCCGGCGGGTTCGGACTACCGCCGATACCCCCGCTCACCCGGGAATTTCGTTCTCAGTCTCAGCGTCCGCCGGCGCCGGCCGGCCCTCACCGGTCGACTCACCGTTGGCTCCTGCCGCCGAGGCGACCTCGGCCCCGGCGCGCTGGGCCCCGTCGATCTGTACGTACGCCAACCTGAGTTGGCTGAGGCCGTCCTTCAGCTGCTGCTCGGCATCACCCAAGCGGCCCTCGAGGCCATCGAGGAGGCACCCCAGGGCGTCGATGGCCAGGCGTGCCTGGCTGAGCATGGCCGGCTGCTGGGACAGATAGACCGCGGCCAGTTCGAAGAGCCCGTAGCAGTGGTTGGCCACCACCACCTCCACCGGCGAGTTGGCCAGCTCGGCTCGCATGGCGGCCATCTGTTGGGCCAGTTCCTCCTCGTCCATCCCCGGGGGGGTGTCGGGCCGGTCCGGGCGGTCTCCGGGCGGCCCGCCGGCACCCGCCGGAGGCCCGCCGCCATCGGCTGCCGCCGGCCGTGCAACCGGGCGTTCGCCATCGGGTGTCCAAAGTGAGCTCACGACTGGTAGCCTACAGCACTGATAGACGAGGAAGCGGAGTCCCGCGTTGGGCGCTCCCACCCTGCCACGGTGCGTCGAGCACGAGTGCGCCGGGTCAACGCCACCGGCGGCCGACATGAGTCGGTGTGGTCGACTGTGGCTCCGCTCCTTGCATGGAGGGCACGGGAGGTCCGTAGCCCGAAGACAGAGGAGTGAAGTCGAATAGCAGCCACCGTCACCACCAATGAGACTCGCATCAACGATCGTATCCGCGCCCGCGAAGTACGCCTGGTCGACCCCGACGGGGAGCAGCTGGGGATCAAGCTGTTGCCAATCCGCCGGTCTGTCGCATCATGGACTACGGGAAGTTCAAGTTCGATGCGGCCCAACGGGCCAAGGAATCGAGACGCAAAGCGGTCCATGTAGGGATCAAGGAGATGAAGTACCGGCCGAAGATCGGGCCGGGCGACTTCGACACCAAGACGCGGCAGGTGGCCAAGTTCCTCGAGGAGGGTCACAAGGTAAAGATCACCATCATGTTCAGGGGCCGCGAGGTCTTCCATCCCGAGCTCGGGAAGAAGATCCTCGACCGGATCGCCGAGCAGATGGACGGAATGGGCAAGGCCGAGGCGGTGCCCCGGCTCGACGGTCGCAACATGGTCATGGTGCTGGCTCCGGACAAGCGGGCCAAGCAGTCGGCTGCGTCCAAGGGACCAGGTCACGGCGGGAACGGCGCGGCACCGGCTCCGAGGCCCGCACCGGCGGCCGAGGTGCCGTCGCCGGCCGCGGCAGAGACAGACACCGGCGAGCCCGTGGTCGCAGAGCCGCCCGTCACAGGAGCAGAGTCGCCCGCCACGGGAGACGTGGCCGCAGAGACGCCGGAGGATCAACCCCCGGCCGCACAGTCGAACACAGCAGAGGGAGAACACGATGCCGAAGATGAAAACTGACAGCGGGGCCCGTAAGCGGATCAAGGTGACCGGGACGGGCCGGCTTCGTCGTCGCAAGGCCTTCCGTTCCCACCTGCTGGAGGGTAAGTCGAGTGTCCGCAAGCGGCGCCTCGGTCGTGAGACCGACTTCGCCCCTGGCGACGTCCGCCAGGTCAAGCGCATGCTCGGCCGGTAACACCGGCGAGGTCCCGCCCCCAGCGGGCCCAGGACCCGGTGGTCGTGGTCGAACCGTGCCCGTTCATGGGTCGCGGTGTCAACGCCCAAGCCACCGCACCTCCGTCCGAACCACCGCACCATGTGGGTGCACCGTCACACCGACCGCCCAGCCGTCGTCCGGCGTTCAGATGCCAGTTGTCCGATCAGGCCCACTCACGAATCAGGCCCACTCACGAAAAGGAGACACCCATGGCCCGTGTCAAGCGCGCTGTACATGCCAAGAAGCACCATCGCGCCGTTCTCGAGCAGGCGCAGGGTTACTACGGCAACAAGAGCCGTTCATTCCGCGCTGCCAACGAGCAGGTCATGCATTCGATGCAGTACGCCTACCGGGACCGTCGTGCCCGCAAGGGCGACTTCCGCCAGCTGTGGATCCAGCGGATCAATGCCGCCGCCCGCCTCAACGGGACGAGTTACAGCCGCTTCATCGCCGGGCTGCACCGGGCCGACGTCGAGGTGGACAGAAAGGTGCTGGCCGATCTCGCCGTGACCGAGCCGGAGGCATTCGCCTCCCTGGTGCGGGTCGCCACCGACGCCTTGGCCAGTGCCCCGGCGAGCGCCGAGGCCGGTTCCTGAGCCAGACCGGTCTCGCCTTCACCCATCATCGGGTCCGCCGGGTCAGGCAGCTCCTGCGCAAGCGAAGCCTGCGAGATGCGGAGCACGCGCTGGTGGTGGAGGGTTCCGAGCTGTTGTCGATGGCGCTGGAGGCCGGGGCCCCGATCGAATCGGTCTACGTGGCTCCCGAGGGGCGGGCCAACTCTTCGGTGGCCGAGGTCGTGGAGCGGGCCTACGCCACCGGCGCCCGCATCTTCGACCTCGGCCCCGGGGTCATCGATCGGATTTCGGACACCGTCGCGCCGCAGCCGATCGTGGCCGTGGTGGGCTTCGTGCCCACCGGCCTACCCGAGCTCCGGGACGCGTCCATGGTCATCGTGTGCGTCGACGTGCGTGATCCGGGGAATGCCGGCACCATGATCCGGACGGCCGACGCTGCCGGCGTGGACGCAGTGGTGTGCTGCGACGGAACGGTCGACCCCACCAATCCGAAGACGGTACGGGCATCGGCGGGATCGATCTTCCACACGCCGGTGGTCGTCGGAGGAGACGCGGTGACGGTCATCGGTACGCTCCGCAGCTGGGGGCTGACGACGGTGGGCACCGAGGTCCGGGGTGGCGTCGACTACTCGACCTTCGACTGGTGCCGGCGGGTGGCCGTGATCTTCGGCAACGAGGCCTCGGGGCTCACCGCCCCGGTGACCGAGCTGCTGGATGAGGGGGTCTCGATCCCGATGGTCGGCCGGGCCGAGTCGCTCAACGTGAGCGTCTCCGCCGCCGTCGTGTGCTTCGAGGCCCTGCGCCAGCGTCGCTCCCACCGTGGCGCCCCGTCCTCCCCGGACGGTGGTGCGCCGCGTCCTACGATGCCGGGCATGGATGGGTCATCGGGCAGCCCGGGGGAACGGGCGGGCGGAGGAACCGGGGTCGGCGCACCGTGACCGAACTTTTCGATGTCGACCAGTTGGTCGAGCAGGCCCGGGCCGCCATAGCCGGCGCGGATTCGACCGAGGCCATCCGCCAGGTCTCGGCCTCGGTCGCCGGCAAGAGGTCGCCGCTGGCCCTGGCATCCCGCGGTCTCGGCTCTCTCGACGCCGAGGCCAGACGGGAGCAGGGGAAGCGACTGCACGAGGCCCGTTCGACCATCGAGGACCTCATCGAACAGAGGAGGAGCCAGATCGCGGCCGAGGAGCTCTCGCGGGAGATGGCCGGGAGTCGGCTCGATCTGACCGAGTTCGTCGCCGGATCGCACCGGTCGCCCCCCAACCGTGGCCACCTCCATCTTGTGTCCCTGACCCGCGACGAACTCGAGGACGTGTTCATCGGCATGGGGTTCGAGGTGGCGGAGGGACCCGAGATCGAGACCGACTGGTTCAATTTCGGGGCTCTCAACATTCCGCCCGCCCACCCGGCACGGAGCATGTGGGACACCCTCTACCTCAACCTCGGACCGCCGGAGTCGACGCTGCTGCGTACCCACACCTCGCCGGTCCAGATCCATCTCATGGAGGATGGGGTGCGGAGCGGCAGCCTGCCCCTTCACGCGGTGATGCCGGGACGCTGCTACCGGCGGGACACCCCCGACGCCCGCCACCTCCCGGTGTTCCACCAGATCGAGGGCCTGGTGGTGGACAGGGGGATCACCTTCGCGGATCTGGCCGGCACGATCGAGGTCTTCACGACCGCATACTTCGGCCCCGACATCCATTCGCGCCTCCGCCCGGCCTACTTCCCCTTCACCGAGCCCTCGGCCGAGTACGAGGTCACCTGCACCATCTGCCACGGCGCAGGGTGCCGGACGTGCTCGCAGACCGGTTGGATCGAGCTCGGTGGCTGCGGCATGGTGGACCCGGCCGTCTTCGGCGCGGTGGGGATCGACCCCGAGGAATGGACCGGGTTCGCGTTCGGCTTCGGGATCGACCGCTGTGCCCAGATGCGCCACCAGATCGCCGACATGCGCGCGCTCACCGAAAACGACATCCGCTTCCTGCGTCAATTCTGATGCGCGACCTCTGAAGGGAAGGCTGTGCGCGTACCGCTCTCGTGGCTTCGAGACTTTGCCCCGTTCGACGGGGACCCGGCCGTCCTGGCCGAGACCCTCGACGACCTCGGGCTGGTGGTCGAGGGTCTCGAGAGGGTCAACCAGGATCTGGGCGACGTGGTGGTCGTCCGGGTCGATCGGATCGACCCCATCGCCGGGGCCGACCGGATCCGGATGGTCGTGGTCGACGACGGCGCCGGTCCGGTCGAGGTGGTGTGCGGGGCATGGAACTTCGAGGTGGGCGACCTGGTCCCGCTGGCCCCGGTCGGTGCGGTGCTCCCGGGCGGGTTCGAGATCGGCCGGCGGAAGATGAAAGGTGTCGTCTCCAACGGAATGCTGTGCTCGGGCAGGGAGCTCGAACTCTCCGACGACCACGAGGGGATCCTGCGGCTCAACGACATCGAGGGTGCCGAGGTCGGCCGCCCGCTCACCGAGGCACTCGGTATCGAGCCCGATGTGATCTTCGACATCGCGGTGGAGTCCAACCGCCCCGACGCGTGGAGCATCGCCGGCGTGGCCCGGGACCTGGCCGCCCGGCTGAGGCTGCCGTTTGCCATTCCCGAGACCGCGGACCTGCCTCCCATCCTCGCCGGCGGTGCCGGGGTGGTAGGGGAGCAGGCGATCGGCACCGGTGGAGGGGAGGGCGTGCCCGTCGACACGCTGGCCACCGTCCGGGTCGACGATCCCGATCTCTGTCCCCGGTTCACCTGCCGGGTGCTCACCGGGGTCCGGTCGGCCCCGTCGCCGCGGTGGCTGTCCCGACGGCTGACCCTGGCCGGAATGAGGCCGATCAACAACATCGTCGACGCATCCAACTACGTGATGCTCGAGCTCGGTCAACCCACCCACCCCTACGATCTCGACCGGCTGACCGGTGGTGGCTTGATCGTCCGGCGGGCCCGGCCCGGCGAGGCGGTGGTGACCCTGGATGGGATCGAGCGCCCGGTGGGAGTGGCCGGCCCCGGCCTGGGGGACACCGGTCAGGACTGCCTCATCTGCGACGCCGGGGGATCGCCGGTCGGCATCGGCGGTGTGATGGGGGGTGCCTCCTCGGAGATCGGCGCCAGCACATCGCGGGTGCTGCTCGAGGCCGCCTACTTCGATCCGATGTCCATCGCCAGGACGTCGAAGCGATTGGGGCTGCGGACGGAGGCCTCGGCCCGCTTCGAGCGGGGATGCGACCCGGCGGGGATCGACCGCGCCGCCGAGCGGTTCTGCGAGCTCCTGGCCCTGACCGCCGGTGACGCCATGTCGGTGGCCAGCGGGGTGATCGACATCCGGGGACAGGTGCCCGAGCCGGTGCAACTCGACGTCCGGCCGGCGAGGATCAACGCACTACTGGGCAGTGATCTCACCGCCGGTGCCATCACCGGTCTGCTCGCCCCGCTCGGCATCCAGGCCGTTGCCGGCGCCGGTGCGGACGAGGGGTCCCTGCATGTCACCGTGCCCACCTTCCGGCCCGATATCCGGACGGCTCCCGCGGGCGAGGCGGACATCGCCGAGGAGGTGGCCCGGACCTACGGCTACTCGCGCATCACCCGGCGCACGCCGTCGTGGCCGCAGCCGGGGCGGCTGACCACCTATCAACGGGAACGGAGGT
Organism: Acidimicrobiales bacterium; assembly: GCA_049521915.1. Lineage (GTDB taxonomy): Bacteria > Actinomycetota > Acidimicrobiia > Acidimicrobiales > RAAP-2 > Bog-756. The sequence continues at coordinate 8,059 of JBEKOI010000268.1, forward strand.
TGCTGAAGGACGTGCTCTGTGGGCTCGGGGCCCTGGAGGTGTGGACGGCCACATTCGTGAGTGAGCTCGACCAGATGAGCTCGGGTTTCGACCCCCCCTACGTCGAGGTGACGAACCCCCTGGTGGAGGCCGAGCGGTTCCTGCGCTCGTCGATGGTCCCCGGGCTGATCCGGACCGTCATCTACAACACCGACCGACGGCAGGGCGAGGTGCGGCTGTTCGAGGTCGGAAGCGTGTTCCGCATCGCCGACGGTCCGACGTCCGAACCGGGTGACGGCCTGGCTGCCGACACCTCCGAGCGCCTCTGCGGGATCTTCGCCGCCGAGGGTGACGACGCCTGGACAGCAGTGGCTGCATGGCACGCCATCGCCGACGCGCTCA
>JBEKOI010000269.1:0-5586 GCA_049521915.1 Acidimicrobiales bacterium
GGCACGGAGGCGGCGCATCAGCATCACCGACTACCGGCCACCGCCGCCTCCAGCCACCTGATCGGGGCCACAGAACACCAACGTCGGAAGCGTCACGCTCCGTGATGGTTCCATCGCCTCTGTACTGCCGCTGAGCGGCCCGAACCCCGACTTCCAGCGGGCGTGACACACCCCTCGCTCATACTGGTGATGCCACGACGTCAGTTCTGTCATCGCGGTGGGGTCAGTTGTGTCACTGACCCCTTGCAGCCCCAACGGGATTCGAACCCATGTCGCCACCTTGAGACAGAGATCGAGCTTGTCCGTTCAGTTCGCCTCAGTCGGGTCTCCCCAGCTCAGGTCGGTTGAGTTGTCCAGGCTGTCCGCCCCGTCTGACGGAGTTGTGGTGAATAGATGGACAACTGATAGCCCGCCAGTCGCACAGAACTCCTCATCGATCCGTTGGACTGATTCATACTTTCGGGCGTCGAGCACGATGGGTCGCCGGACGCTCCAAACCAGACCCGGCAGCTACGCACTAGCGGACCGACGGATCTGTGCCTGGTCCGCGTCGGACCCGGCATTGACGGTTGCCGGGGGGACCAAGTCCACCACCCCGCCCGGTTCGGCGTCAGGCACCTCGCCCTTGGCCCCCAACGTCGCCTCAGACATCTGGCCGCCCCGGTGGTAGCGAAGGGCGAGGGGGATGCAGGCGACCAGCGTCGTCACCCCTCCAACCATCACGGCGACCCGCGGGTTGCTGACGTCGGCGATCCAACCCACCAGCGGAGCGCCGATGGGGGTGCTCCCGAGGAAGGCAATGGCGTAGAGAGCCATGACCCGTCCGCGCATGGCCGGGTCGGCCTGCAGCTGGATGGTGGCGTTTGCAGTGGAGATGAACGAGATACTGCAGAGGCCCATGAAAACCAGGGCCACCAGGGCGATGACCTCGGTCGGGGCCACGGCGACCGCAAGGAGCATGACGCCGAAGGCCAGGCCGATCAGGCTGAGCATGGCGGTGCTGGGCCGGCTGCGGTGAGCGACCACCAGACCGCCGATGACCGCGCCGATCCCCATGGCCGCCATGAGAGTGCTGTAGGTGCCGGCCCCGCCGTGGAAGGTGCGGGTGGCCAGCAACGGAAGGGTGGTCGTGAAATTGAAGGCGAATATACCCACCACCGCCATGGCCAGCAGCGGGTCCCGCAGCTCCCGCGTCGACCATACATAGCGAAGCCCTTCGCGGACCTGCCCCTTGGCCCGGACCACCACCGGGCGCAGGTGGAGCTCGGCCGGACGCATCATGAACAACGCCACCAGGACTGCAACGTAGGACGCCGCGTTGAATAGGAAACAGGCAGCCAAGCCGACGGCGAAGATGAGAATCCCGCCGATGGCGGGGCCGATCACCCTGGCGGAGTTCATGACCACGCTGTTGAGGCTGATGGCGTTGGGCATGAGGTCACGGCCGACCATCTCGGAAACGAAGGTCTGGCGAGCCGGGTTGTCGAAGAGGTTGACCACGCCGAACAGCGTGGAGATCAGGTAGACCTCCCACATACTCACTGTCCCAAGGGCCACCAGGAGGCCGAGGGCCAGGGCCAGCACTCCCGATGCAGACTGGGTGATGTACAGGAGGCGTCGCTTGTCGACCCGGTCCACGATGAGCCCGCCCCAGCTGCCGAGGAGCAGCATCGGCAGGAACTGCAGGGCCGTGACGATACCGACGTTGAACCCGTTCCCGTGGAGCCGGTCTGAGAGAACCAGCAGGCCCAGGGCGACAGCGTGCATCCAGGTGCCCGAGGCCGAGATCACCTGGCCGACGAAGTAGAGGCGGTAGTTGCGGACCCGCAATGCCTTGAAGGTCTGGCGGGCCGCCCGGGTGATGGGGCTCATCCGTCGACCACCAGGTGCTCCAGGAGGCTCGTCAGGGCCTCGGCCACTCCCCGTTCAGCCGGGTCCAGGGCGGCCAGTCGACGGGTGAGAAAGGCGTTCTTGAGTGTCCGGATCCGCTGGAGGTTGCGGCGACCCTCCGCCGTGATCCGCACCCGGACCACCCGCCGGTCGACACTGTCGATCTCCCTGGCCACTAGGCCCGCACTCTCCATGGAGGCGACTAACCGGGTCACCGTCGGCGGCTGCACCTGCTCGGCTGCCGCCAGCTCGCCCAAGGTGGGGCTGGCCAGCCGGTCGATGGTGCCGAGGGCCGAGGCCTGAGCCGGCGACAGCCCGGCCAAGGCCTGCTGACGGAGCTTGCGGTTGAGGCGTGTCACGGCCACCCTGAGTCGGGCGGCCAGCTCTTCGTCAGCGGGCGGCAGGCCAGCCGTCTCCTGCGGGTCAGTCAATGCCGGAGGAGAACCGCTCACAGCCTCCATTATACTTAGTTATGCTAACTAAGCAGCGCGGTCCACGATCGGCATGCCGCCACTCCAAAGTTCCGGCGGCAGGTGAGCCACACGGCTACAGGCCCTCCCAGCCGGGGCTGGTCACCGACGTTGGCACGGGGGACTCATCACCAATATCCCCGTCCACTTCGCTACCCCGGGGTTGTTGACCGTCGGGCCGATCAGTGGCGACAAACGCAGTCGTGCGCAGAGGAATCTCCTTGATAAGCCAGCTCAGGATGAAACCCAGTACGACAAAGGGCACGGCTACCAAAAAGGCCGTCTCGACCGAATGACTGAAGGCGCTGACGACAAAGGCGCGCTGGGCGGGGGGAAGATGATCGATCTCGGCGGGGTTGGCCGTCACGTTCGAGCCGCTGACCAGCTTCAGCTCGGCCGACGTGGCGTGCAGTTTGAGTTGTGAGATCAGGCGGTTGGCAAACACAGCGCCAAGGACAGCCACCCCGAAGGCTCCGCCGATGGTCCGGAAGAACGTCGAAGTTGCCGTGGCCACTCCCAGCGCGGAGTGCGGCACAGCGTTCTGGACAGCGACGACCAGCACCTGCATCACTAGGCCTATCCCGAGTCCAGTGACGAACATGAAGACTGCCGCTTCCCCATAGCTGGTATGCGGTCCAAGTCGGGTAAGCAAGAGCAGGCCGAGAGAGAGGACTCCGGTGCCCACGATCGGGAACACCTTGTAGCGTCCGGTGCGCGTCACGATGCGGCCGCTCGAAATGAAGGTGATCAGCATCCCCACAATCATGGGCAGGAGCTCGAGCCCGGAAAGGGTGGGCGAGGCCCCGTGGACGATCTGAAGATACAGGGGCAGGTAGATGATGGCCCCGAACATGGAAAAGCCAATGATGAACCCGACGCCCGAGGTGGCGGTGAAGGTCCGATTCTTGAAGAGCCAGAGAGGAATGATGGGCTCGGAGGCTCTGGTCTCGATGTAGCAAAAGATGCCCAGAGTGACAAGGGCGACCAGCCCGGTGCCGATGATTACGGGCGAGCCCCAGGCATATTCGGAACCGGCCCAGGTCGTGAGCAAGATGATGCAGGTGACGCCAACGGAGAGGAAGGCGGTTCCGGCCCAATCGATCTTGTGCTGAACCTGCTTGACGGGGAGGTGGAGCACGGCGGCCACGACGAACAGGGCCACGACGCCGAGCGGGAGATTGATGTAAAAGATCCAGCGCCATGACAGGTGCTCGGTGAAGAAGCCGCCGAGTAGTGGACCTGCGACGTTAGTGACGCCGAACACGACGCCGAAGTAGCCCATGTACTTGCCCCGCTGTCGGGCGGGGATGACGTCGCCCATGATGGCCTGGGCCCCGACCATCAGCCCGCCGGCCCCGATCCCTTGGATCGCCCGGAAAGCGATGAGTTCGGACATGGACTGCGAGAGGCCGGACAGCACCGAACCCGCCAGGAAGATCACGATCGCCAGCTGGAAGAGCGCTTTGCGCCCGTAGAGATCGCCCAGCTTCCCCCATAGCGGCGTGGAGATGCAGGTGGTCAGGAGGTATGCCGTCACGACCCACGACAGATGGTTGAGCCCATGCAGGTCGCCGGCGATGGTAGGGAGTGCCGTCGCGACGATGGTTTGGTCGAGGGCAGCCAGTGCCATCCCCAGCATGAGTGCGCCGAGGATCACCAGGATCCTCCGATGCTCCGCTCCGGCGGCCTCTTCGTCCACCGGGGCTGTCGTCAGCTCAGTCACGGTCGTCGTCCAGGTCTCGTTCGAGGTCCGCCGCGAAGCGACTGAGCAGATCGGTCAAGGCAGAAAGGTCGTCGTCGTCCCACTCTTGCAGGAGCGCCTCGAGCCAGGTTCGACGGGCGCGCCGCACCCGTTCGATGGTCCGGCGGCCGACCGGGCTGAGGCGGATCCTCGACGCTCGGCCGTCGTCGGGGTCGCTCTGGCGAACGACCATCCCGTCGCGCTCGAGTTGCTGGACCTTGCGGGTCACCGTCGGGGTGTCGACTCCCAGTATCTCGGCGAGGTCAGTGACTCGGAGCGCGTCGCCCTGCGCAGCGAGCTTGAAAAGCAGGGTGGCTCCGGACCGATCGAGCCGGATTCCCGATAATCGCAGGAGCCGCTCGTGCAGCCGGACCTGGGTGATCGACCGGGCGACGGTCTGTAAGACCTCGTCGAACCGGTCGACGTGACCGGCCGCCGGGCTGGCCCCCGCAGCAGAGTCGATAGTTGCTTTCAGCACACAAGTATTGTACCAGCGGCCCTCTGATCCGATGGCCCGGAGGGTCGGATTGTCGATGTATATCGGACAGGTAGCCACGGTCTGGGGTGAGAAGCTCGGTGCAGCGTGGTCCAACCATTCATTGAGAAGAGCGCCGACCGTCTCCTCCTTCGTTGACCGTGGCACCGGATCTTCGGTCTCGGCAACGTGCGGCGCGAGCGCCTTCGACACTTGTCGGCTCTTCGGACTACCTCCAGGTAGGTCACGACCGAACTCTTACAAGGTACCCCCAACGGTGTGAGGTGAGGCCTTCACGTTTGGCTTTGAGCTGGACCTCTGGCGGCTGATTTCGAGCGCACTCACAGATTAAGAGAGTCGTGCCCACACGAAGGGGGAGCGGTTCAGCTCTCCCAGCGGGGATCGGCGTCGACGATGGCGAGGCCGAGCGCTTCGAGTTCTGCGACCAACTCTTTGAGCCGGCGGTTGTTGTCGAAGAGGACCTGGTAGTCGTCGAGTTGCTCCTCTGAGAGCAGGCGGGTGACCGTCTTGCCGGCGATCTTGCGGGTCCACGAGCGGAACGGGCCGTGCAGGCGGGGAGGATCGGCTCGGCACGAGCAGGCGGCTTTGCCGCAGCGTCCGGTGCGCACCACGACGCTGCCGGGCAGGCAGGGGCCGAGGGTAGCGAGCTCGCCGGTGATCCGTTCGAGCCGGGCCGCCTGGCGTTTGGTCAGCTCCACACCAAAGAGTTTCCCAGGCATCCCCCCGCCGGTGTCGCTCATTTGCCACAGTATAGAGACTGTGGCAAATGCCTCGGACTCTCCGGATGTGACCAAGGCGATCGCCCGCTACTCGCCGGTGTCGGTGAGCGATGAGGTGGCCGCTTTCGCCCGAACGGTGGTGGCGGCGGCCGGACCCAAGAGCGTGGCCCGGGCCAAGGCGTTGCTCTTCGCGGCGGGGCGGCTCGGGACCTTCGCCACCTCGGTCGGCCTCGAGTTGGACCCCCCGGTGGTGCTGCACCCTTCGCTCAT
>JBEKOI010000270.1:0-5562 GCA_049521915.1 Acidimicrobiales bacterium
CCCGAGGTCGACGCTCGGATCGACCCGCTTGTCCTTGCAGTGCACCTGGAGAATGGGCAGCCGTTCGTCGAGGTCGGGGAGCGGCACCACGATCTGACGGTCGAAGCGGCCGGGGCGCAGGATGGCCGCGTCCAGGATGTCCGGCCGGTTGGTCGCGGCCATCACCACGATGCCCTCGGTCGGGTCGAACCCGTCCATCTCGGACAGCATCTGGTTCAGGGTCTGCTCGCGCTCGTCGTGCCCGCCGCCGAGACCGGCGCCACGCTTGCGGCCGATGGAGTCGATCTCGTCGATGAACACGATGGCCGGCGCCTGCTTGCGGGCCGTGGCGAACAGGTCGCGCACCCGGCTGGCGCCCACCCCGACGAACATCTCCATGAAGTCCGAGCCGCTCACCGACATGAACGGCACGCCGGCCTCACCGGCGACGGCCCGGGCCAGCAGCGTCTTGCCGGTACCCGGCGGCCCGACCAGCAGGATGCCCTTGGGGATCCGTGCCCCGATCTCCCTGAACCGGGCGGGCGTCTTGAGGAAGTCCACCACCTCGCTGATCTCGAGCTTCACCCCGTCATACCCGGCCACATCGTCGAAGGTGGTCGACGGGCGTTCGGTGGAGTAGAGCTTGGCCTTGGACCGCCCGATCGACATGATGCTTCCCATTTGACCCTGTGCCTTTCGGCTGATGTAGAAGAAGATGCCCCCGATGATGGCGAACGGAAGGATCCACTCCAACAAGATCCCGAGCAGCGGGTTCGAGGTGCCAGGGGACAAGTGGTAGTTCGACCCGAGCGGCTTGAGGGCGGAGATCTCCGAGTCGACGATCGGGTTGGGCCCGTTGACGGTGAAGGTGCCCCCGTTGGACAGGTCCCCGGTGATGACCCCGGTCGACAGGTCGACAGTGGCCGTCTTGATCTGCTTGTTCTGGATATCGCTCTGGAACGCGCTGTAGGTGAGCGTGTTGGTGGTGGTCTTGTGGACCAGGCCGGGAATGACCAGGACGGCGAGCACGGCCACCACGATGAGCGTGTAGATGACCATCCGGTTCTTGTTCTGGCCGGGCACGTCCTGGCCGGGGCCACCAGTGCCTGGAGGGCCGTTGGGCGCATCGGGGTTCGGCGGAGTCACCCCTTCATGCTATGCGCAGCGGGGCCCGGTCGAGGCATCGCGCCACCCCTGGTGGGGCCCGCCGCCTGCCGGCGCGATCCTGTCGGTATCGTGGAAGGGTGATCGAGCGGTCCGAACAGGGTGCGGACCCGGCCGCGGCCGCCAGCGCCGGTCCCCCCGGGCCGTTGGCCCGACCAGGCGCACGAGATCCTCTGGTGCCGAGCGCATGGGCCCCTCCGCCACCGGGGTCGAGGCCCGGTGCAGGCCCGCCTCCGGGATGGGCGCCGCCTCCTCCGCCGTACCCTCCTCCGTCTCCTCCGTACGGCGCACCGGCCGGCGCCGACGTCGGCTCTCCCGACGCCGATGCCTCCCTCGGCCGCCAACTGGCCGCCGGCGGGGCACCGTCGTCCCGGTCCTCGGCATGGATGTGGATGCTCTTCGCCGGTCTCGGGTTCCTCGGCGGTCAGGTCCTGGCCGCCCTCTCGGTGGCGGTGACGGCCGGCTTCACCGGGAACCTGCACTCCCTGACGGCCATCACCAAGCTGGCCGAACCGCCCACCTGGTACATCGTGTCCACCCTCATCGGGTTGTGGGCCGGCTTCTTCGGCGCCGCCTGGATGTCGTCGTCCGTCCGCGGCACCCACAGCATGGTCCGGGATCTCGGGCTGCGGTTCCGGTGGATGGACCTCCTCGGAATCCCCATCGGGGTGGGGGGCCAGTTCCTGATCGCGCTGATCTATGTCCCCATCGCCCAGCACGTGACCAACTTCAACCAGCGCTTCGATGCACCGAGCCAGCGGCTGACCGGGGCGTCGCACGGCACGGGCTACTTCGTGATCGCCGTCTGCACCGTGGTGGGGGCCCCGTTCTTCGAGGAGCTGTTCTTCCGTGGCGTGCTCCTCCGTGCGCTGGCCCGGCTGTTCGGCACGATCGGCGGTTGGGTGGGCCCGGCGCTGGCCATCATCGTCACCGGCGTGCTCTTCGGTCTGGCCCACGCCGAGTCCCTGCAGCTCCTCGGCCTGGCCATCTTCGGGATCATCCTCTCCTTCGTCTCCTACCGCACCGGCCGCCTGGGCATGAACATGATCGCTCACGCCACGTTCAACCTGACCGCCCTGGCCGCCGTGGTGATGCCGCTGGCGCTCGGCGCCCGGGTGCTCTTCTGAGATGAGCGCGCCCGTCGACGTGGCTTCGATCGCGCCGGCTCCGACGGAGGCCCGCCCGATGCCGACCAGGCGCCGGAGCTCCCCGTTGTGGGTTCGGCTCACCCGGAGGAGCGCCTGGCCGGCCTGGGCGAACCTGGCCGCGGTGGCCGGAGTCACGCTGGTCGCGCTCAGCCAGCTGCATCCGTCGCTGCTGCTGACCAACACGACCACGGCGGGAGGCGACACCGGCGCCCACGTGATGCTGCCGGCCTTCATGAAGTCGCACCTCCTGACCCACGGTCAGCTGACCGGTTGGGACCCCGACTGGTACGACGGCTTCCCCCTCTACACCTTCTACTTCCCCCTGCCGGGGCTGATCACGGTGCTGTTCAACGCAGTGGTCCCCTACAACGTGGCCTTCAAGCTGGTCACGGTGTTGGGCACGCTCACCCTGCCGGTCTGCGCGTGGGCGTTCGGGCGCCTGGCCGGTCTGCGCGACCCGGGCCCGGCGTGCCTGGCCGCAGCCACCCTCCCGTTCCTGTTCGAACCGAGCTTCACCATCTATGGCGGGAACATCGTGTCCACCCTGGCCGGCGAGTTCTCCTACTCCCTCAGCCTCTCGGCCGCCCTGCTCTTCATGGGCGTCGTGGCCACGGGGCTGAAGACCGGTCGGCACCGGGTCCTGGCTGCGGTGCTGTTCGCCATCACCCTCCTGTGCCATCTGATCCCGGCCATCTTCGCCGGGGTGGGGGCGGGGGTGTGGCTCCTCCTCGACGCCGACCTGGCCCGGGGTCTTCGCACCGGGCTCCGGGGCCGGTTGGCCCGCCGTCGGTGGTCGCGTCGCCTGGTCTGGGGGGTCGTGGCCGGTGCCATCGGGGTCTGCCTGACGGCCTTCTGGCTCGTTCCGTTCGCCACCGGACAGGCCTACACAACCAACATGGGCTGGATCAACGTCGAGGGCTTCCCCCACCTGCTGTTCCCGGAGTCCTCCCGGTGGGTACAGGCCTCCGGCCTGGTCGGGCTGCTGGCCATGGTGGCCCGTCGCAACCGGGTCGGACTGTTCATCGCGGTGATGGGGGGCTTCTCCGCCGCAGTGGTCTGCCTCGACCCGCAGGGAAAGCTCTACAACGTCCGCTTCCTGCCGCTGTGGTTCCTCTGTCTCTACCTGATGGCCGGGTACGGCCTCTTCGAGGTCGTGTCGGCGGTGGCCCGGTGGAACCGCCGCCGCCGGCTCGACCAGTGGGTCGAGGTCATCCGCCAGCGCCTGGTGGCGGGATCGGCGATGCCGTGGCGACCGGGTCAGCGCATCAGCCGTTTCCGTCGGCCCACCCCGAGCGGGAACCCGCCCGGCGCGGTGGTGGGCCCGATCGTGGCCCTGGCTGCGGCGTGCCTGACGGTGGTGCCGGCCATGGCCCTGCCCGTTTCCACGCTGGCCAACATCGGGGTCAACGTGGGGGCCTACCAGCCGAGTCCCCTGGCCGAGTGGAATTACTCGGGCTATCAGGAGAAGCCCGACTACCCCGAGTACCACGCGGTCATGGAGATGATGGCCACGGTCGGCAGGGACCAGGGATGCGGCCGGGCCATGTGGGAGTACGACCCGTCGGAGAACCGGTTCGGCACCACCATGTCGCTCATGCTGATGCCCTACTGGACCAACGGCTGCATCGACTCGATGGAGGGGCTGCTCTTCGAGTCCTCGACCACCACCCCGTTCCATTTCATCAACCAGAACGAGCTGTCGGTGAATCCCTCCGACGCGGTCAACAGCACCGCCTTCCAGTACATGGGATTGAACGTCCCGCTCGGGATCCGGCATCTCCAGCTGCTGGGCGTCCGGTACTTCCTGGCCGCGTCGACGACGGTCGAGGCGGCCGCCGCCGCCGATCCCAACCTGACCCAGGTGGCCTCCACGGGACCCTGGAGTACCAACTACAACGGCGCGATGCTCGACACCACCTGGAAGGTCTACGAGATCGGGGGCTCGTCGCTGGTGAAGCCGCTGGCCAACCGGCCGGTGGTGTGGACCGGGGTGAAGCCTGCTCAGACCAGCTGGCTGAAGCCGGCCGCCGCCTGGTACGACAACCCGGCCGAGTGGAACGTGGTCCCCTCCGCCGGCGGCCCGGCCGACTGGACGCGGGTGCCGGCCACGGACACCGCGCCGAAGGCGGTGCCCGAGCCGGCCACGACCGTGTCGGACATCTCCCAGACGGACAGCTCGGTCTCCTTCCATGTCGACCGGCTGGGCACGCCGGTCGAGGTCAAGGTGTCGTACTTCCCGAACTGGCAGGCCACCGGGGCCGAGGGTCCGTGGCGGGTGGCGCCCAACCTGATGGTGGTGGTCCCGACCAGCCACGACGTGACGCTCGACTACGGCGCCACCGGCGCCGACCGGCTCGGGGAACTGCTCACGGCGGCGGCGTTGGTCGCTATCGCAGTCATCCTGGTGATCGAGCGACGGGCCCGGCGAGCCAAGCGGGCCCGGCGGGCCGGTCCGCCCGGCGGGACCTCGGCTTCGGCGTCATGAGCCGAGGTCGGCGGTGAGCCGCACCATGGGGATGTTCCCCCTGTCCACCGTGCTCTTTCCCCACGCCCCCCTCCCGCTGCACGTGTTCGAGGAGCGGTACAAGGCGCTGATGGGGGACTGCATGGCCACCGATGGCGTCTTCGGAGTGGTCCTCATCACCCGTGGCTCCGAGGTCGGCGGGGGCGACCAGAGGGTCGACGTCGGCACCATCGCCCGCGTCACCCATCTCAACGAGCTGGAGGACGGTCGCATGCTGGTGATGGCCCGTGGGGTCGAGCGGGTGCGAGTCGAGCGGTGGCTCGACGAGAGCCCGTATCCCCGTGCCCAGGTGGGTGATCTCCCCCTCGGGCGTGGCGATGCCGATGCGCAGGCCGTTGCCGCCGCCGTTGCCGCCGCCGAGCAGGCCGTGCGCAGGCTTCGGTCGCTCCTCTCGGAGCTGGGCCAGGTTCCCGCCCTGCCTCACGATCTCGCCCTCGACGGTGACCTCGAGGAGACCGGTTGGCGCCTCTGCGACCTGGCGCCGCTCGCTCTCATCGACCGGCAACGTCTGCTCACCTGTTCCGGCCTGATCCGACAGATGGAGCTGCTGTGCGAGCTGAGCACCGCCATGGCCGGCGATGTGGTCTCTCTCCTGGCCGACGGCGGCGCTGTCTAGGTGTAGGTCAGGCGGTTGGTCCCGGCTGGCTATTCCTGCCCTGACCAGGTAGTTCTTCTCCGGGTCGGTTCCGGTGGGACCGGTTGGCGCCGCCCGGTCCCGGAGCCGGCCCCGGCCCCCTTCTCTCTGTC
>JBEKOI010000271.1:0-5537 GCA_049521915.1 Acidimicrobiales bacterium
GACCCCCTCGAAGGTGACGATGTACCGACCGCCGTGCGGCGACGAGCGCGCCACCTCGAGCTCCCTGCCCTCGCCGGTCGTGAGGTGGGCACCCGGTTCGATCCGCTCTTCGCGATTGGTGGAGAGCGTCACGATCACATCGCCGCGGAGGCCGTGGGGCTTCACGATGGATCCCACTTCGAGCAGCGAAGGATCTGACCCCGACCCCCCTGCTCCGCCGAGAGCGGGATCGGCGCCGGACACCGGGGATGTGGACTCAGTCGTCGACGATGTCGACGCTGGTCTGGACGCCGTCACGTGCTCCGGCGGCAGCCACCACCGTACGGATGGCCTGGGCAACTCGACCCCGGCGACCAATCACCCGTCCCATGTCCTCGGGAGCGACGTGGATCCGAAATCGGACCGTGTTGCCGCGTTCGTCAGTGTTGATGACCACGGCTTCGGGATCAGACGTGATGGAGTTGACCAGGTAGCTGACTACCGCCAGGGGCGTCCCCCCAGACACGCGGTTTCCCAGGTCGTCGTCCTCGTGCCCATCCTCGTCATCGATGGTGTTGACGTCATCGGCGGAATCGACAGCCAGCTCGTCGGTCACTTGGCCGCCTTGGCCGTTGCAAACTCGTCGAGGGCTCCGGACTGCTTCAGGAGCTTCTCGACTCGCTCGGTCGGTGTCGCTCCCTGGGACAGCCACTTCACCGCCTTGGCATTGTCGATCTCCACAACGGCGTCGGGCTCGGCCAACGACTTCCCCCGGGGGGCGTAGGTGCCCACGATCTCGATGAACCGACCGTTTCGCGGCGAACGGCTGTCGGCCGCCACCAGCCGGTAGGTCGGCTGCTTCTTCTTTCCGATCCGCACGAGGCGGAGCTTTACGGCCACTGTGAACTCCTCTGCATTCTCTTGCTAGCGCCCGACAGTCTCCCACCAAAAACAGGGGTCGACATGCAACCGGGCCCGACGATCAACGGCTCGAACACGAATTTGCCCGAGTCGGCTTCAAAGTGCCTGTGAGCAGATCCTCTCACCGGGACTTCGGCGTCACCCTTCCGCCGCCTTTCCCCTTCTTCCCACCCTTGCCCTTCGGCTTGGATGAGCCCCGGACCAGTCCCCCTGAACCCGCCCCGGACGAGGGCATGGCCCCGGCCCCGAAAGTCCCGGGCTGGCCGCCCATTGCACCCAGGGGGGAGAGGTCCCCGCCCCCCGCACCCATCTCGGTCATCTCGGCCATCTCGGCCAACGCCTTCGGGGACATCTTCGGGCCTCGACCGAACATACCGCCGAGTCCGCCCATGGCACCGGCCATGCCGCCCTTCCCGAATCCCTTCATCATCTTCTGCATCTCCTTGAACTGCTTGAGGAGTGCATTGACATCGGAGGTGGCCGTGCCGCTCCCGTTGGCGATCCGGACCCTCCGGGCGCCGTCGATGATGGATGGGTCGACGCGTTCCGTCGGTGTCATCGAGCGGATGATCGCCTCGATCTGGCCGATCTGGCGGTCGTCGATGGCCGAGGACGCCTCCTTCAGGTCCTTGGGCACGCCCGGCAGGAGGGACAGCATCCCCGACATCGAGCCCATCTTCTTGACCTGTTGGAGCTGCTCGAGGAAGTCCTCGAGGGTGAACCGCCCTTCGATCATGGCGGCCGCACCCTTGGTGGTGACCTCCTTGTCCATGGCACGGTCGGCCTGTTCGATGAGGCTGAGGACGTCACCCATCCCGAGGATGCGATCGGCCATCCGGTCCGGGTGGAACTGGTCGAAGTCGTCCAGCTTCTCTCCGGTGGAAGCGAAGGCGATGGGCTTGCCCACGACGTCTTTGACCGAGAGGGCCGCCCCACCCCGGGCGTCGCCGTCCAGCTTGGTCAGGATCACACCGTCCAGGGACAGCGCCTCGTGGAACGCGGCCGCAGTCGACACTGCGTCCTGCCCGGTCATGGCATCGATCACCAGAAATGTGTAGTGGGGCTCCACGGCCCCGGAGATGTGCCGGATCTCCTCCATCAGGTCTTCGTCGATGGACAGGCGTCCGGCGGTGTCGACGATGAGTACGTCCCGACCCAGGCGCCTGGCCTCCTCCAGGCCGGCTGCGGCCACAGCCACAGGATCAGTGGGTTGGCTGAAGACCGTGATCCCGGCCTGTTCGCCGAGAACGCGGAGCTGTTCGACTGCGGCCGGCCGCTGAAGGTCGGCACCGACCAGGAGCGGATTCCGACCCTGCTGCTTGAACCAGCGCGCCAGCTTGGCCGAGGCGGTGGTCTTCCCCGAGCCCTGCAGACCCGCCAGCAGCACAACCGTCGGGGGCTTGCCGGCGTAGGTGATCTTGAGCGTCTCGCCACCGAGGATCCCGACCAGTTCCTCGTTGACGATCTTGATGACCTGCTGGCCGGGGCTCAGGTTCTGGACCAGATCCAACCCGACGCAACGCGTGCGGACCGCCTCGGTGAACGCCCGCACGACCCCGATCTCCACGTCGGCCTCGAGCAGGGCGGTCCGGATCTCGCGGAGGACTTCATCGACGTCGGCATCGCTCAGACGTCCGCGATTGCGGAGTCTGGTGAAAATCCCCTCGAATCTGTCGGTCAGGCTCTCGAACATGGGTCCCTCAGGCTATCGGACGGTGGTCGTCACAGCGGCCGCGGGGTGAACGGGAGATCCTGCTGGTCGGGCTGCCGAGTCGGCCGGTGTCAGCCAGGATCCGGTCAGAACCCGGGCCGTGTCAGCCGGGATCCGGTCAGAACCCGGGCCCCGTCAGAACAGGGCGTCCACGAATGCGGTCGGATCGAAATCGATGAGATCCTCGACACCTTCTCCCAGGCCGACCAGCTTCACCGGGAGACCCAGCTCCCGTTGGACGGCCACCACGATCCCGCCCTTGGCTGTTCCGTCGAGCTTGGTGAGCACCACCCCCGACACGTCGACCGCATCCAGGAACACCTTGGCCTGGGTCAGTCCGTTCTGGCCGGTGGTGGCATCCAGCACCAACAGCACCTCCACCACCCGTCCCGGAGGCCGGTCGGCGACCCGGCGGATCTTCTTCAGCTCCTCGATGAGATTGACCTTGTTGTGGAGGCGTCCGGCCGTGTCGGCCAGCACGACCGCGTGCCCCCGCGAAGAGGCCCGCTGCACCGCGTCGAAGACCACCGAGCTCGGATCACCGCCCTCCGACCCGCGCACGATCTCGGCGTCGGCCCGTGATGCCCACAACGAGAGCTGCTCTCCGGCCGCAGCCCGGAAGGTGTCGCCCGCCGCCAGCAGCACCTTGGTCCCCGACTGGGACATCCGGCTCGCCACCTTGCCCACCGTGGTGGTCTTGCCCACGCCGTTGACGCCCACGAACAGCCAGACGTCCACCGGTCGGGCATCCTCACCCTCACCGACGGCCGGTGCCGATCCGGGCACGGCCAGCGAGGAATCCGCAGATGTCAGCATGGACACCAGCTCCGCCTTGAGCGCGTCGACCAGCGCGTCGGGCCCGACAATCTCCCCATTCTTGACGCCGGTCCGCAAACCGTCGAGGAGTGCGTCGGTGGCGCCGACCCCCACGTCGGCCCGGATGAGTGCCTCTTCGAGATCATCCCAGGTCGCCGCATCGATCTTTCCTTTGGACCGGACCGCACCCAGGTAGCCGGAGAGCAGTCCCCGGGCCTTGCCCAGGCGGCTCCGGTACGTGGGCGGCTCGGCGGGCTCGGCCGGCGCAGGCTCGACCGGCGCAGGCTCGGGCGTCGGCTCGGCGGGCCCCGCCGCCGGCTCGGCCACCGCGGTCCGTCCCGGCGGGGCCCCCTCGAGCGTCGCCTGCCGGTTGGCATCAGCACTGCGGTCCAGCTCGATGTCGGTGGCGGCATCGCTGGCCACCTCGCCGGCCGGCACATGCTCCTTTTTCCCCCGGCCCCGGAGACGCAGGCCAACGGCCACTCCTCCCGCCACCACCACGATGGGCACAGCGACAAAGAGACCGACCACCGCATCGGGGGTGGATGCCAGCAGATCAGGAACCATTACTGGTCGGTGCCCACGATGTGCCCGGCCTCGGGCCGACTGTCGACGAACCGGTCACCGATGGGAGCGTTGTCGAACCGCTCGTCGGTATCGTCTTCCAGCCCGTCGTCACCGCCCGTCCGGGCCACCGCACCCCCATTCGGACCGGTGGTCGGACCCACGGCGGGTCCGGTGGCTCCGACTTGCTGGGCGCCTTGCTCCGACGGCGATACGGAAACGGGCCCTGGCAGTACGGACAGCGGCGACTCCGGCCCGCTGAACCTCAGGGCCCCGGCCACAGCCGCCGATCCCGAGGGCCCTGCTTCCGGCCCTGCTCCGGGCTCCGCCTCGGCCCCCTCTGCCTCGGTCTCTCCCGCGAACCCTGCCTCCACCTCTTCCCCCGGCTCGCTCCCCCCGGACAGCCCCGCCCCAGCCGCGGGCTCCGCCATGAGCCCTGTTTCGGAACCGGGGAGCGTGCCCGTCTCCCCGTCGGACCAGTCCAACCCGTCGCTCCGGTGACGCGGGACCTTCTGGCTGACCACCTTCGACGACCCTCCCGGAGCCATGGTCACCCCGTACAGGGCATCAGCGGCTTCCATGGTTCGCTTCTGATGGCTCACGATGATCAACTGCGCTCCCTCGCGAAACTCGTGGACCAGTCCGAGGAACCGCTGCAGGTTCACGTCGTCGAGCGCGGCTTCGACCTCGTCCATGAGGTAGAAGGGCGACGGGCGACTCCGGAACACGGCGAAGAGGTAGGCCAGGGCGACGAGCGAGCGCTCGCCCCCCGACAGCAGCGACAGGCGCCGGACGTTCCGCCCGGCCGGGCGCACCTCCACCTCGACCCCGGTGTCCAGCAGGTTCTCCGGGTCGGTGAGGGAGAGACGGCCGGTCCCCCCGGGGAAGAGGGAGGTCACCAGCGTCGAAAAATGCTCGTTGACATCGGCGAAGGCCGAATCGAACACCTGCATGATCTCTTCGTCGAGGGTCCGGATGACGTGGTGGAGCTCTCGTCGAGCGGTACGAACGTCTTCGACCTGGCTCTCGAGGAACTGGTGCCGTTCGCCCAGCTCGGAGAGCTCCTCCATGGCCAGGGGGTTGACCGGGCCCAGGGCGGCCAGTTCCGCCTCGAGCTCGGTGATCCGGCTCGCCGGATCGGAGCCCTCGGGAAGCTCGGGCTCCGGTGCCGAGAGCGCCTCGTCGGGCCCGCAGGCCAGCTCCCGCCGGAGGGCCTCGATGACCGACTCCCGTCGTATGGTCGCCTCGACCAGATCCAGCTCGATCTTCTGGAGCCGGCCGCGCACGGCCGCCAGCTCATGCTCGTCGGCCGAACGTCGCCGACGGAGCTCCTCGAGCCGGGCGCCACCGGCCCGGACCGCTTCGAGCTGTCGGCGATGGCGTTCCCGCAGCTCGGCCAGGGCCGCGTCCAGCTGGGACTGGGCCGAGCTGACCACGGCCAGGAGGCGCTCCACGGCCGTGGCATCGGCCTCCAGCCGGGTCCGACGCTCGGCCGCCTGCCGGCGCTCGTCGGCATGCCCGGTCAGTCTCCGGTCCACCTCGGCCA
>JBEKOI010000272.1:0-5488 GCA_049521915.1 Acidimicrobiales bacterium
TCGAGGATCTCCAGGCCCTTGCATCGGGCCACATCGAGGAGCACTCCCCGTGACACCAAGGATCGGATCAGGTGAATCCCCAGCTTGGCGGCACCGTTTTCGGTGATCTCCGAGGCTGGGTACCCGTTGTAGAGCCGGCCACCTTCCGGCCCCGCTCCGTAGGACACATGAGCCAGACCGTCCCAATGGGTGGCGCACTGCATGGCCAGGGTCACCCTGTCCTCCGACGAGGCGATCCACTCGGGATCGGGGCTGAGAGGCTCGTTGACGGCGATCATCGTCCGTTCCGGGTTCACCCGGCCGGGGACGAAACCCATCTGGATCCCTTCCGCGGCGGAAAGGGGCAGGCCCAGGGCGAATGCGGTCCCGTCCCGGACGGCGGCGGCACCCCGCAGCCGGGCCGTTTCGTCGATGAGGTTCAACGTCCCGACCTGGTCGGTCGGTCCCCATCGGCCCCAATTTGACACCCGGGATGCCAATTCTGTGAACGAGGTGGGTATCGAAGCCGGGACCGGGACGGGCACGGACCTTTGTACCCCAAGCGGGCAACAGTTTTCAGCGATTCGAGCCGATAGATCGGAAGAGCGCTCTTCCACGGAGTGGAGGGGATCGAACCCGCAATGCAAGACTGACCGGCGAAAGGGGCCAATCAACCGTGTACGAGAACCGACAAGAGGCCGGTCCGCGGCACGGCACGCGTCACGCCACTTCAGGGGCGGCACATGGCAGTGCCATTGCTTCGGCTATGAGGCGATCATCCATGCGCCATCGCGTCTCCGCGCTGATGGCGGTCACAGTGCTGTTCGGCACTGTCGGATACGTGGCGTCCTTGCACAGTGCGGTGGCGGCACCGACGGGACCCGCGGCCGCTCCACAGGCAGTTCCCGCGGTCGAATCTCTCTACGCTCAGGATCTGGTTGCCCGTGTCAATGCCGAACGTGCGGTCCGAAGCACGTCGGCGGTCCCCGTTCCCCAACTTCAGGTCAACCCGCAGCTTCAAGCTGACGCGCAGGCATGGTCGGCACACCTTGCCGCCACCGGGACGGTCGCCGACCCCACGCTTCCTCCTTGCAACCCACAGGCCGCCCAGGTGTGTGTACTGGCCGCCAACTCGGGCGACACCGGGTACGGCTTCTGGCCGGGCGACGGTTCGGACGGGATGAACGGCGACTTCATGCAGTCCGCTCCGCACCGACAGAATCAGCTCGGCGCGGCCTACGACCTGGTGGGCGTCGGGGTGACCTGCAGTGCCGACGAAGCGTGGACGGTCGAGTTGTTCGGCTACACCTACGGCGACCTCCCGTCGGCATACGCGCGGGAGAACAGCCAAAACGTCTTCCAAGGTGATCCGGTCCCCTCGTCTCCGGTGGTGGCCGGTGCGTCGACCGGTGACCCGGTGTACTGCCCGGGACAGACCTACGGCCCCAACGGCGCGGTCACGTCAACAGGCGGGCAATACCCGTACCCGTACGCTGTGCCCTCGGTGCCCGGCGAGCCCAACGACACCTCCGCCCCGGCCGTGTCCATGGCCTCGACTCCCGACGGGGGTGGTTACTGGGTTGTCCGGTCCGACGGATCGATCGCGGCTCTCGGCAATGCGGTCAACTACGGCTCGATGGCCGGCAAGCCGCTGGTGGCACCCGTCTCGCATATCGTCTCCACTCCGGATGGCAAGGGTTACTGGATGGTGGCCGGTGACGGCGGCATCTTCTCGTTCGGTGACGCCGGGTTCTTCGGCTCCATGGGCGGTCACCCGCTCAACGCCCCGGTGGTGGATCTGGCTCCGACCGCCGATGGGAAGGGCTATTGGCTGGTCGGGACCGACGGCGGCATCTTCGCCTTCGGCGACGCCAAATTCTTCGGCTCGATGGGAGGCCAGCACCTCAACCAGCCCGTGGTGGGCGTGGCCGTCGACAACGCCACCGGCGGCTACTGGATGGTCGCTTCTGACGGCGGCGTGTTCTCGTTCAACGCTCCGTTCTACGGGTCGGCCGGCAATCTCGAGCTCAACGAACCGATCAACGGATTGGCCTCCACCCCGAACGGCCACGGTTACTGGATGGTCGGCTGGGACGGCGCCATCTTCTCCTACGGCGACGCCCTCTTCCACGGCAGTACCGGCGGCCAGCCTCTCAACGCGCCGATGGTCGGGATGGCCGTCGACCGGGCGACCGGTGGCTACTGGCTGGTCGGTGCCGATGGAGGCATCTTCGCCTTCGACTCGACCTTCTACGGACACGGCTGACCCCAGAGTCCTACGGACACGGCTGAACCCTGGGGTTGCCGGTGGCTGGCTGGCCCCGGCGCCCGGGCCGTGGGATGTCTAGCCGGCCCAGATGATCGACTGCATCTCCGAATAGGCCTCGAGGCTGTAGTCACCGCCGTCACGGCCGATGCCACTCATCTTGAAGCCCCCGAAGGGCGCATCCATGTTCCGCTGCGCGGTGTTGATTCCGACGTGACCGGCCCGGAGGAGTTTGGCCACCCGGAAGGCCCGGGCGGTGTCCCCCGAGAAGACATAGTCGTACAGCCCGAATTCCGAGTCGTTGGCGATGGCGATGCCCTCGTCCTCGTCGTCGAAGGGGATGGCCACCACCACCGGGCCGAAGATCTCCTCGCGGGCCGCGACCATCGCGTTTGACCCGGTGATGAGCGTCGGCTCGACGTAGTACCCGGTGGGCAGGTGATCGGGCCGACCGCCGCCAACGACGATCTCGCCCTCCTGGCGCCCGGACTCGATGTGGGCCAGGACGCGCTGCTGCTGGGCGCCCGAGATCAGCGGTCCGACCACGGTCTCTTTTTGAGTAGGGTCGCCGACCTTGAGGAAGCCGGCGAACTTGGACAGGCCCTCGACGACCTGATCGAAGATGCTGCGGTGCACCACCGCCCTGGTGGGCGCGGTGCAGATCTGTCCGGAGTGGAAGG
Source organism: Acidimicrobiales bacterium (assembly GCA_049521915.1). Lineage (GTDB taxonomy): Bacteria > Actinomycetota > Acidimicrobiia > Acidimicrobiales > RAAP-2 > Bog-756. The sequence continues at coordinate 2,926 of JBEKOI010000272.1, forward strand.
CCCAGGTGGAACCGATGGCGGTGACAACCGCCTTGATGTCGGCATCCTCGAAAACCACCGCCGCGCCCTTGCCACCCAACTCCATGAGCAGCCGCTTCATCGAGGGAGCACCGGCGGCGGCGATCCGTTGCCCGACGGCGGTGGAGCCGGTGAAGGAGACCATGTCCACATCGGGCGAGGTGGTCAACACCGAAGCCGGTTCGGGCCCCTGGGAGTTGATCAGATTGACAACTCCGGGAGGGAACCCGACCTCTTCGAGGACCCGGGCCAGATCGACGACAGCCAGGGGATCCTGGGGAGCCGGCTTCATGACCACGGTGTTGCCCATGGCCAGGGCGGGAGCCACCTTGCCGGCCATGTTGGTGAGGGGAAAGTTGTAACTGGCGATGGCCGCCACCACCCCGACCGGCTGGCGGTAGGCGAGGGCGCTGATCAACCCTCCGGGCGCCAATGGGGTCGCGGCGGACACGATCGGGGGCAGCATCGACTCCTGCACGTGGCGGATGTCGCGGGAGTAGCGGTCGAACCGATCGGCACAGACCGGTACCTGCATGCGCGAACCGACTGATGCAGTGGCGCCGGTTTCGGCGATGACCAGCGGAACGAGATCGTCGTTCCGGGCCCGGATGGCGGCGCTGGCCGCTTTCAGCAGGGCAAGGCGCTCCTCAGCCGGAGTGGCGGCCCATGCCGGGAATGCTTCGCGGGCCGCGGCCGCGGCCGCTTCGGCGTCAGCTGGCGATGCGTTGGGAGCCTGGCCCACCACCTGTTCGGTGGCGGGATTGACGACGTCGTAGGTTCCATTGCCCGCATCGACCCACTTGCCCCCGATCAGGAGCTGCGTCTCGTCTCTGGTGGCCTGACTACCCATCATGGGTCCCCTTTCGCGGTGGTGATCACTCCAGGCGCACGGGCCGGCCGCACCGGTATGTGCGTCGGTCGGACACCGGCGCTTGCGTCTGGCGTCTACTGGGTTCTATCTGACGTCGCGTCAGCAGTGTAGGTCGTCATGGCAGGCCAAGGCAGATCGTCATCGCCGGTCATGGACGATTCGAGGTGCGGTGACCAGGGCTCAGGCCTTGGCCTCGGCCGGGTCCACGGTCACCGTGTCGCGGCCGGATCGGAGCAGGGTTCCGGGGAGGTTGCCCGTGGGCTTCCCGTCGGCCACCGTCTCGATGCCGTTGACCAGTACCCTGACCACTCCGATGGCGTCGGCGATGAGGCGGGGGCTGCCTCCGGGCAGGTCGTGCACAAGCGTGGCGGGTTCAGAGGCCACCGTCTCGGGGTCGAAGACGAAGAGGTCGGCGCACAGGCCTTCGGCCACGCGCCCCCGGTCGTGGAGCCCGAAGAGCTCAGCCGGAGCCTCTGTCATCAGCTGGACGGCCCGCTCCATGGGCACGAGCTTGCGCTTGCGCAAGCAGTCGCCGAGGAAGGAGGTCGGGTAGTTGGATCCGCACATCCTGTCGAGGTGAGCGCCGGCATCGGAACCGCCGACCATGGCACCGGGATCGTTCCAGACCTCGACGCGGGCCTGCCACGAGGCGTCATCGCCGTCGGAGGCCTTCGGCCACAACACGGTCCGCAAATCGTCGGCGATGACCAGATCCAACAACGCATCGAAGGGCGGCTTTCCCTGCTCCGCGGCGATGGACCCGACATCGCGCCAGCTCAGGCCCTCGTTTTCCGGTGCGTAGGTATCGCCGATGATGTAGTTGGACCAGTTGGCCAGGCGCCGGAAGACTCCTGCGTTCTCCGAGTGGGCGAGCTCGTCGAGCTGCTCCCTGACCGCCGGGTCGCGCAGTTTCTCGATCCGTTCCTCTTGGGGGAGTCCCATCACGTCTCCCCATCCGGGGATGAGGAAGAGGGCGCAATGCGTCCTGAAGCTCATGTTCATGGGGACCAGGGTCGGCATGGTGAGGGCCACGATGCGCCCGCCGGCCTTGTCCGCCGCGACCGACGCCTCGAGCTGACGTTTCGTCTTGTCCGGCGTACGCGAGTCCACGGTGAGCAGGTTCCAGTTGAGCGGCCGGTGGGCTGTCGTGGTCATGGCCACCATCAGATCGATCTCTGCGTCGGTGAAGCTGTCGAGGCACCCGTTGGTGATGTATTCGAGGGTGGTGCCCGGGTGGTCGCGCACGACCTCGCAGAAGGCCAGCATCTCGCGTCGGTCGGCATTGCGGGACGAGATGGGATTGCCGTCGCCGTCGGAGTGAGTCCGGGACTGGGAGGACGAGAAGCCCAGCCCGCCGGCTTCGATGGATTCGGCCAGCAGCCGGGTCATCTCGGAGATCTCCTCGTCGGAGGCGATCTCGGCACTTCGATCCGTTCCCATCACCCACCGGCGCAGGGCGCAGTGCCCCACCAGAAATCCGGCGTTCACCCCGAGATTGCCCTCGAGCTTGCCGAGATAGTCGCCAAAACTGGTCCAATCCCAGGGAAGGCCGTTCTCGAGCGCCACGAGGGGCATGCCCTCGACCTTGGCCATCATCCGCCGGATGTAGTCGTGGTCCGCCGGCTTGATCGGAGCCAGTGTGAACCCGCAGTTGCCTCCGATCACCGTGGTCAC
>JBEKOI010000273.1:0-5486 GCA_049521915.1 Acidimicrobiales bacterium
CACCACCGATCCCGAGGCCCTGGGCCGGGCCGTGTCCGTGGCCGAGGACCGGTTCGGTGGGCTCGATGCCATGGTGGCGGTGGCCGGGGTCATCGCCGGCGGCGTGCCCCTGTGGGAGATGCCCGGTGACCAGCTGGGCGCCGTGCTCGGGGTGGACCTCGGTGGCCCGATCACCGCGGCCCGGGTCGGGATCCCCGCACTGCTCCGTCGCCCCGCGCCCCGCCAGGGCCGGTTCCTCGCCGTCGCCTCGGCCGCGGCCACCCGGGGTCTGCCCAGGCTGGCCGCCTACGGCGCGGCCAAGGCGGGGGTGGCCGGACTCGTCCGGGGCCTGGCCGCCGAGCTCGCCGGCACCGGGATCACCGCCAACGCGGTCAGCCCGGGCTCGACGGCCACCGCCATGCTGGACGAGAGTGCCCGCCTGTACGGCCTCGACGACCCTCGATCGTTTGCCGACCAGCAGCCGGTCGGTCGCCTCCTCGCCCCCGAGGAGGTGGCGGCGGCATTGGTGTGGCTGGCCGGGACGGACAGCGGGGCCCTGACCGGGGCGGTGATCCCGGTGGACGGCGGTCTCTCGTTGTGACCCCGCTGCCGGAGGGGTTCGGCCTGGTGCTCGACCGGTCGGTGCGGACCTTCCGGGACGGGACCGTCCTGGCCGGTGGACATCCCGGGAGGCTGATCACGCTGACGGCCGAAGGTGTCGCCGCGCTGTCCTCATTGCTGGCCGGAGAACCGGCCGGCGACAGCTCCCGGCGGCTCGGCCGTCAGCTGGTCGATGCCGGGATGGCCCACCCGTGGTCGACGACGGTGACGCCCACCGGGGGCGCCAGGCCGGACCGCGGGTCCGATCTGACCGTGGTGGTGCCGGTCCACAACGCCGTCCCGTCACTCGACCGCTGCCTCGGTTCGCTGGGGGCGGGGGTGGCGGTGGTGGTGGTCGACGATGGGTCCGATGAGCCCGACGCGGTGGCCCGGGTGTGCCGTCGCCACGGGGCCAGGTTGATCCGCCGGGCGACGAACGGGGGCCCGGCGGCGGCGCGCAACCAGGCCCTGCAGGTGGTGGGCACCGATCTGGTGGCCTTCGTGGACAGCGACTGCAGGGTGACCGACGGGTGGCTCGGACACCTCGTCTGGATGTTCGACGATCCCGACCTCGGGGCGATCGCTCCGCGGGTCCGGCCCGATCACTCCGGCGGGAACGCCGCCCGGCGCGTGCTGACACGGTTCGCCGACGCGCACTCCGCCCTCGACATGGGACCGGTGCCGGGCGAGGTCGGCCCGGACAAGGCGGTCCGCTACGTGCCCACCGCGGCCCTGGTGGCGCGGCGGGAGGCGCTGGCCGCGGGCTTCGACCCCGCCCTCCGGGTGGGCGAGGACGTGGACCTGGTCTGGCGCCTGGCCGACCGCGGCTGGCACGTCCGGTACGAGCCGGCATCGACCGTATTCCACGAGGAGCCGTCGACGTGGTCCCGGACGTTCGCTCGGCGCTTCCGGTACGGCACGTCGGCCGGTCCGCTGTCGAAGCGGCACCCGGGCCGGCTGCCCCCGGTTGAGCTCCGGCCCTGGCCGACAGCGGCCGCCGTTGCCTTCCTGACCGGCCGACGTCCTACCGCGGCCGCGGTCGTGCTGGCGTCGGCCGCCCTCCTGGCCCGGCGCGTCCGTGACCGCGGCGTCCCCGCCTCGATCTGCGTTCGCTGGAGTGCAGAGGCGACGGCGTGGACGGTGGTGGGAGTGGGGCGAGCCGCCACCATGCTGGCCGCCCCGGTGTTGGTGGTGGCCCTGCTCCGCGGCAGGCGGGCCGCAGCACTGCTGCTTCTCGCCCCGGCGTTGGTCGAATGGTGGCGACGCCGCCCCGACCTCGATCCGCTCAGGTGGACACTGGCATCCATCGCCGACGACGTGGCCTACGGGGCAGGCGTCTGGGCCGGGTGCGTGCGGTGGCGATCGTTCGGGCCACTGGCCCCCACGCTCCCGATCAGGTCCCGGGGGCGGGGGCCGTCCCCGAGGGAGGATTCCGACCCGGCCGGCGATCGGAACGGCGGCCTGCGGGTGAGCGATCCGCGCCCCTAGGGGCTGTACCGGACGATCCCGAAGAATTTTCTGCGATCCATGAGCAGCAGCGGCGCCAGCTCGTGACTTCGGCAGAAGTCGGCGAAGGCGTAGGACGCATCAACGTCATCCGAGGCCATGAGACCGCCCGGCCGTAGTCGCTCGGCCGCCACGCCCAACTCGGCGGTCTGCCAGCGGAAGGTGTGCAGACTGTCGTGGATGAAGAGGTCGAGAGGCGGAAGTCCACGTGCGTACTCCAGCAGAGATCCGGCCGCTTTGGTCCGGTCGATCACATGCAGATCCCAGGCTTCCCGTTCCTCCGGATGAACAAGTGCACCGACATCGGAAGCGATGTCGGTGCTGTGGAGGGTGCCGGAGCCGTTGCGCTCGAGGGCATTGAGCATGATGAAGCTCGAAACCCCGTTGGCGACTCCTGTTTCCCAGATGTGGTCCGGCTTGCCGGCGCGGACGATGCCGTAGAGCAGCCGTGCCGTCCCCTCCTCGACGGCATAATTGGCGGGGTACGCCAGCCCCACGGTTCGCCGGGATTCCAACGTGGCCAGAATCTCAGCAAACTCCTCCCGGTAGGTCGAGACGGATGCGCTCGGAAACAACTCCAGAAGGAGGTCGTCTGCTTCCGTGTAGACCTCACCGGCCTCATTGACCAGCTGGCCGAGCACGGGGGTCCCGAAGCGATGCTGGATTCGTTCCCAGAGCCCGTGTCGGATGAGACCGGCCCGTTGGCGAGCAAGCTGGGATGCCCTGCCGAATCGAATTGATTCGGCTGTTCGGTTCAAGGTGCCCACGCCCGTTGGAGGATAGCTGGCGCGAAGCCTGCATCGCGGTTCGGATGGCTCCGCCGCCGAAGCCGCGAGCTCCCGGTGTGGTCCCACCGTGCCAGCCGGAGCGTAGGGCGGTGCGTAGGGCTCTGTGCTCACCTGGTTCCTCGGAAACATCCGGGTTCCTTGGAAACATCCGAGGTCAGCATGCGATACTTGATGGCTGGTGACCACGGGGGGCAGGGAGAGTGGGATGGGAGTGATCACGGAGAACCTCCCGTTGGGGGCTTCGCCCGCAACGGGGTCCGACAAGGCCGCCGTGCGCCAGAGGGCGTCGAGTACGGACGAGGCTGAGGCCGGTTCGGCGTCACCCCACGGCCGGCGGGCGCTGCTCTTCTCCGGGCTTGCGTACCTCGGTCTCTCGGTCTTCATCTGGTCGAACGTGTGGACGAGTCATCCGACGTCCGTCACCACCTGTGGCTGCGGCGACCCGTCCCAGTTCATCTGGTTCATCGAATGGCCGGCCTACGCCATCTCCCATGGGCTGGATCCGACCTTCTCGACGGCCCTGCACTACCCCGTCGGCGTCAATATGTTGGCTTTCGTCAGCGTGTTCGCCATCGGTGTGCCTCTGGCTCCGATCACCTGGGTCTTCGGCCCGGTCGCCAGCCTGAACGTGGCGGTGACCCTCGCCCCGGTTCTGTCGGCGCTGGCCATGTACGTGCTTCTTCGCCGGTGGGTCACCTGGATGCCGGCGGCGTTCATCGGTGGCCTGTTCTACGGTTTCTCTCCTTTTATCGTGGTCAGCCTGACCAATTCCGATCTGAACCTCGGGATGCTGGTGGTCCCTCCGTTGTTCCTTGCGTGTCTGGACGAACTACTGGTCCGGCAGCGGCGGCGACCGGTCGTGATCGGGGTCGCGCTCGGCCTGCTCGTGACGCTGCAGTTCTTCATCGCCACCGAAATCCTGGCCATCACCGTGATCATGGGGGCCGTCGGCGTCGCCATCCTGGTTGGATACGCCGCCTGGCGCCACCGCGACGCCGTCCGCAGCCGGGCCCGGCACGCCATCGTGGGCCTGGCCGCCGGCGTGGTCACGGCCGTGGTGCTCCTCGCCGTCCCGACATGGGTCGCCTTGGCCGGACCGGCCCACTTCTCCGGCCCGATCTGGCCGTACGGCAAATACGACGACCTGCGGAACAAACCTACCTACCTCGGCTACTACGTCCACGGCTGGCCGGCGTCGTTCACACACCTCCTGACCACCCTGGCCCATACGTCCGTGGGTGGGAATCAGGGGCCCGTTCTGTCATTCCAGTATTTCGGATACGGGGTGATCATCGTGTTGATCGGTGGCCTGATCGCCTGGCGCCGCGACCGACGGCTGTGGCTGTTCGGGGCGATCGTCGTGGCCTCTGTCATCGTGTCCTTGGGTGTGGGCAGAAGTCTGGCCGACAAACTGCCGCAAGTGGAGAATCTCGTCCCCTACCGGTTCGTCCTCGTCACCTACCTCGCCGCGGCGGTCATGTTGGGGTTGATCCTCGAGCACGTCTATGTGGCCGTGAACCAGTTTGCCGAACACGCGCACAAACGATCGCAGGGGCGTCCGGCGAATGACGCACGGCCCTGGTGGCAACGACGAGCAGGGGCCGCGGTTGCTCTCGTCGTGGCGGCGATTGCCATCGTCCCACCGGCTGTCTACCTCGCGCCCTCGATTCCCATCACCACCCAGCCGGTGGACGTTCCCACCTGGTTCCGCACCGTTGCCCCGCACTTGCAGGGACATCAGATCCTCCTCGTGCTTCCCGCGCCGTTCCTTGCCCCCGATAACGCCATGACGTGGCAGGCGATGAGCGGAATGCACTTCTCCATGGTCGGGTCGAGTGGTCCCGCCGGGATACTCCAACGGGTGGTGAAAGAGCAAGCCGGTGCGGCAATCCTGTCCGACGTGTCTGAGCCCGTCGGCGCGCCCGAGGCCAACAGCGCAATCGAGACCATTCAAGTTCACCACACCATCAAGCCGGACTACATCCCCGAGCTCCGACAAGCCCTCGACGAGTGGGGGGTCACGATGGTGGTCATACCGGATCAACGCGACCTTCCGCTCTACGACCAGATGCCCTCCGTCACCTTCGCCGCCGCTCTGGTCTCGGCGTCCACGGGGCAGCGACCGCTCCACCAGGCGAATGCCTGGGTCTGGACCGGAGTGGAACACGCGCCACCACCGGTGATCTCGTCCAGCGCGCATTTTTCGGCTTGCATCAAAGGTTTGCCGCCCCACGGTGAGGCCGCCGTGGTCAAAGCGACGGGGTGTGTCCTCGATGCCACCCCATCACCCTGAATTTCGGCCACGCTCCGTCACCCGACTGCCACCCCGGGTCAGCAGGCGAGACGCCGCGACCTGCATCCCGCCTTCGAAAACGACCGATACTGTGCAATACTTTTAGCTATGGAAACCTCGGGGGCCAGAGGCGGGGGGCGTCCTCGTCGCGCCAGGGTGGGGCTGGCTGTGGCCGGCGCCCTGCTGCTGTTCACCGTGGCCCTTGTCTTCACCAGCGCCGCGCCCGCCAGTGCCACCAGCTGCGTCCCCCGCGCCGGCGCCAACCTCACGAGCTGCAACCTCTCCAAAGCCAATCTGTACGGAGCCAACCTGACAGGCGC
>JBEKOI010000274.1:0-5457 GCA_049521915.1 Acidimicrobiales bacterium
CGGTGTCGACCCCGTGATGGGCGACGAACACCTCGGCTTCGACCTCACACCACCGGGCCAGCTGCCCGGCGGTGACCTGACTCGGGCACACCACCGCCGCGGCCCGGCGGGCGGCCACCTTGATGGCCCGACGGAACAGCAGGACCTTCGACCACTCGTGCCAGTCGGCCTGCTCGAAGAAGCTCAGGTCGTGGATGGTGACCACGACGGGCACAGGCGTTCGCTCGGGCATGGTGTAGTGGGGGCCGTGGTGCACGGCGATGTCCCGTCCGGCCAGCAGCGCGGGGAGCCGGACCTGCTCCCAAGCCAGGCGGAGCAGGCGAGCCTCGGGGGCCCTGGGCTCCAGCTCGCCGAGCGGGACCGCGGCGCGCCAGCGGGCCTGGTCGGTGCGGCGGCTGAACAGCACCACATCGACGTCCGACCGGGCGGCCAGGGCCCGAGCCAGCTGCATCGTGTAGTGGCCGGCCCCGACCGGCCGGGACGGCACGGCCGTCACGTCGAGCGACAGCCGCAGGCCGGGGTCAGCCACGGAGCGACCGGACGGTTGACTCCCGCGCCTCGTTCCAGACCGTGATGTGGCGGCGGGCGATCGCCGTCCAGGACAACTCGGCGGCCCGCTCGAGCCCGAGGGCGTGCAACCGCTTGCGCTCGTCCTCGTCGGTCGCCACCCGCAGAAGGCCCTCGGCGATCGAGTCCGTCTGCCGCGGATCGACCTCGAAGGCCACCGCCGTGCTGGGCATCGGGCTGGCCACCACCGGGGTGCCGAGGGCCATGGCCTCGACCGGCGGGAGCCCGAAACCCTCGATGATGGGGACATAGGCCAGCAGCCGGGACATGGCGTAGAGCGCCGAGAGCTCGGACGGCGTCACCAGGCCGGCCAGGACCACGCCCGTTGCCGGCGCCAGCTGCCGCCCCCACCCGGTCGCGCCGACCAGGACCAAGGGCCAGGGTTCGGGCAGGGACCCCCGTATGCGGCCGTAGGCCTCGATGAGGCGGGCCTGGTTCTTGCGCGGCTCCAGGGTCCCCACGCTGAGGAGGAAGGGCCCGTCGACGCCCAGACGGGACAGGAGGGCGGTGGCGGCGCCGAAATCGGGCGGGGGCAGGTGGTCGGATCCCATGGGGATCACCGTGATCGCCTGCCTCGGGGACCCGGCCCCTTCCAGGTCGTCGGCCACCACGTCGGACGGCACGACGAACCGGTCGGCCCGGCGCAGGGCCCGGCGCAGGGCGGCCTCGTGCCAGGCCCGTCCCCGGGCCGGGTAGGCGTCGGGCACCCGGCGCCAGACCAGGTCGTGCACCGTGACCACCAGGGCCGACCGCCCCGGCTCCAGGGTGGCCAACGAGGTGGCGTGGACCACGTCGAAACCGGACGGGGCCCGGAGGATCCCGTGGTCCCATGCCCGGGTCAGGACCGGGCCGGGCAGCGGCGAGCGGTGCAGCGGGAGGCCCAGGAGGGACAACGGATCAGGCGCCGAACGGCGGCCGGCGAACCGGCTGGCCAGCAACTCGAGGTCGGGCCTCTCCTCCGCCGTCAGCGCGTCGAAGCCCTGCAGGAGACCGTTGAGGTAGGTGCCGATCCCTCCCGATGCCGACCTCCGGAGCTGTTCGACCCTCATGAGCGTGCGCACCGTTCTCACCTCCGTCCTCCCGTCGGCTCCGGGCCCGACACCCTCGATCCCGAGGACCGGCAGGCGTCCGCGTAGAGCAGGGCGAGACCCTCGGCGCAGGCCTTCCAGCTGAACTGGCCGCTCCGGCGCCGCCCGCGCTCCACCAGGGCATCGATAGCAGCCCCGCCGGCGAGGACCCGGGTGACGGCGCCGGCCAGTTCGTCGCCGTCGCCCGGCGCGGTCAACAGCGCGCCGTCACCGACCACTTCGGGAACGGCCCCCACCGCGGTGGCGACCACCGGGACACCGGCGGCCATGGCCTGCAGGGGCGGGAATCCGAACCCTTCGTAGCGTGACGGGTAGACCAGGACCGAGGCATTGCCGAGGGCGGCGGCCAGGGCGGCACCGTCGAGGTAGCCGGGCCGCACGATGCGCGCCCGGGCCGGTGACGCCTCGACGGCGGCCAGGTATCGCTCGACCCCCCAGCCGTCACCTCCCACGATGACCAGGGCCACGTCAGGGTGGGTGGCGGACACCGAGGCGAACGCCGACACCAACAGCGGATAGTCCTTGCGCGGCTCGACGGTCCCGATGGCCAGCAGGTAGCGGTGACAACCCTCGGGCAACCGGAACGGCGCCGCGGCCCCCGGGTCGGCATCGGCCGGAGGGAGGGGTATCCCGTGATGGACGGCACGGACCCGCTCCGGGTCGACGGCCAGCTCGGCCACCACCTGGTCGGCTACGAACTGAGACGGTGTGTGCACCCATGCCCCCTCGGCGGCCGCCCGGCGGATGAGGTCCGGAAAGGCCAGCGACGGCGGGTCGCACAGCTCCGGGTACAGCACGACGGTCAGGTCGTGGACGGTCATCACCCGGGCGGCCCGGCGGGTCGGGGGCACCACGAAATTGGTCCCGTGCACGACGTCGTGGCGGCCGATGAACCACTCGACCGGTGGTCCGGAGAACCGCCCCCACGCCGCGTGCAGCGGCCGGGCCGGCATGGCCCGCTGGAGGGTCGCCACCCCGGCCGGCACGAGGGCTGCGATCTGGTGGCGCCGGCGCCAGCTGACCGCGAAAGCGGACACGTCGAGCCCGGGGAGGGCGGAGAGACCGGACAGGGCCCCGGCGCAGAACAGCCCGACACCGGTGGGAAGTCCCAGCAACGGGGTGGCATCGATGCCGACGGACAGCCGGCCCGGGTCGGAGGTAGCGGATCGCTCCGGCGGCACGCAGGGAGCCTTGCACATCGCCGGCGCACGTCGGCGCCAACGGGTCGGACCGCTAACCTGCCCCGATGACCACCCCGGCCCCGATGACCACCCCGGCCCCGATGACTCGCCCCGGCCAGATGATCACCGCGGCCCGATGATCACCGCATTGGCCGGCGGGGTCGGCGCCGCCCGGCTGCTCCGGGGGATGGTCGAGGTGGTGGCGCCCTCGGACATCACCGCCATCGTCAACACCGCTGACGACACCGTGCTCCACGGGCTGCACATCTCACCGGACCTGGACACCGTGATCTACACGCTGGCCGATGCCATCAACCCGGACACCGGCTGGGGTCTGGCCGACGAGACCTGGCGGGTCATGGAGTCGCTCGGACGGCTGGGTGGGATCACGTGGTTCAACCTCGGCGACCGGGACCTGGCCACCCACTGCTACCGCACCCAGCGCCTGGCCGAGGGCGCCACCCTGGGCGAGGTCACCCGCGAGTTGGCTCGTTCGTGGGGGGTGCAGGTCAACGTCGTCCCGGTCACCGACGACCTGCTTCGCACCCGCCTGCAACTCGTGGACGGGCCGGAGGTCGGCTTCCAGGAGTACTTCGTCCGCCTCCGCCACGACGTGGCCGTGGCCGGCGTCCGGTTCGAGGGGGCGGCGGGCGCCCGTCCCGGGCCCGGTGTGATCGCAGCCCTGGCGGCATCGGATGTCGTGGTCGTCTGCCCCTCCAACCCTGTCGTCTCCATCGACCCGTTGCTGGCCGTGCCCGGGGTGCTCGACGAGCTGCAACGCCGTCGCCACCAGGTCGTCGGCGTCTCCCCCATCATCGCCGGGGCCGCGTTGAAGGGTCCGGCCGACCGTCTGCTGCGCGAGATGGGGTTCGAGTCCTCGGTCGTCGGGGTGGCCAAGTGGTACGCGCCGTGGATGGGCACCCTCGTGATCGACGGGGCGGACGCCGATCTGGCCGCCGCCGTCGAGGCCGAAGGGGTGCGGTGCGTGGTCGCCCCCACCGTCATGTCCACCGTGGAGGTGGCCGCCCGGCTGTCCCGGACCGTGCTCGATGCCGTCGGCTAGCTCACCGGCGTCGGGGGCCTCGGCGGTCTCGACGGGACCGGTGGCAGGGGGGTTGTCCGTCTTCCCGGTCACCGGGATGGGCGAGGTGCGGCCGGGCGACGACGTCGGAGCCCTGTTGGCCGAGGTGCTGACTCCGACCCCGCCCCGACCCCCTGCCATTCCCGGCGGGCTGATGGACGGCGATGTCGTGGTCGTGACGCAGAAGGTGGTGTCCAAGGCCGAGGGACGGCTGGTGGCCATCGACGCCGATGACCCCGACGCCAAGCGCCGGCTGGTGGAGCAGGAATCGGTGCGCATCCTGCGCCGACGCGGGGATCTGCTGATCACCGAGACCCCCCACGGGTTCATCTGCGCCAATGCCGGCGTGGATCTGTCCAACGTCGACGCCGGGACTGCAGCCCTCCTGCCGGTCGACCCGGACCGGTCGGCCCGCAGGATCCGGGAGGTCTTCCTGCATCAATACCAGGTGTCGGTGGGAGTGCTCGTGTCGGACACCTTCGGTCGAACCTGGCGGCGGGGCGTCACCGACGTGGCTATCGGCATCGCCGGTGTCGCCGGCATCGTGGATCTGCGCGGCACCGCCGACGCCAACGGCCGGATCCTCGATGCCACCGAGGTGTGTGTGGCCGACGAGCTGGCCGGTGCGGCTGAGATCGTGATGGGCAAGGACCGGGGCATCCCGGCCGCCGTGCTGCGCGGGGTGGAGCCGGCGTGGCTCCGGCCGGCATCGGTGGCCGCCGAGATCGTACGGCCGCCGGGAGAAGACCTCTTCCGCTGAGGGGGACCGCCGCCGCCCGGGAGCCGGCGCTGCCGCCTAACCCGCGTCGTACAGGTCGACCACGAACACCAGCGTCTCGTCGGGGCCGATGACCCCGCCTGCACCGCTGGCGCCGTACCCCAGATGGGGCGGGATGGTGAGACGGCGACGACCACCCACCCTCATCCCGGCCACGCCCTGGTCCCAGCCGCTGATGACATGGCCGGCGCCCAGCGGGAACGAGAACAGCTCACTGCGGCTCCACGATGAGTCGAACTCTTGACCGGTGGACCACGAGACACCCACGTAGTGGACGTTGACCGGCCGGCCGACGACGGCTTCGGCCCCGTCACCGACTTCGATGTCCTCGATGACGAGCTCTTCGGGGGGCGGACCGTCGGGAATGGTGACCAGTGGTTTGGAGTCGGGTGCCATTGGCGACGACTGTAGATCATCACCCGGGCGGGCCGGGGCCGGCCCGGCCCCTCACCGGTTCCGGTCAGCGACCCCGCCCGGTTCCGCCCGTGGCCCGCTTCGTCCCCACCGGGGCCCCGCGCCGCCGGCCTGCGGTTCCTCCGGGTCGGCCGTTGCCCGAGGCCCCGTTCCCGGCGTGACCGTTCCCGGCGTGACCGTTCCCGGCGTGACCGTTGGCGGCACGACCGCGACGTGACGAAGGGGCCACCGCCGGCTTCCCGGGCCGACCGGGCTTCCCGTGCGTGCCGGGCTTGGCCGAACGGGCCGGCTTCCCCGAGGCGGAAGGATCGGCCCGCTTCTCCCAACCGCCCGGGCCCGAGCGCTTCT
>JBEKOI010000275.1:0-10575 GCA_049521915.1 Acidimicrobiales bacterium
GCAAGGTGCTCCACGCCCAGATCGAACAGCTGCGCGCCGGCCGCGAGCGGCTGACGGAGACGGTCCAGGACGTCCGCCGTTCCATCGACACGATCGCCGAGGACCTGTTCGCGGCCGAGGACAATGCCCGCCTGGCGGCCGAGGAGGCCGGCCGGGAGGCGGCCGGGCGTCCCGATGAGGGCACACCCGAACAGGTGGCGGCGCTGTTGCTGGCCGAGGAGGCCGCGGCCTCGGCCGACGCCGAGCTGTTGCGGGTGACACCGGCACCACCGGTCGAAGGCGACGAGGTCGGCGAGACGATCGGGGTGGTCGAGGTCGACGAGGTGGTCGAGGTCGTCGAGGTCGTCGAGGTCGAGGTCGGTACCGGACCCGGCGGGGAGGCACAGGCTGACGGTGCCGGAAGCGGCGACGACGAGCGGGCCTCCGCCGAGGAGTCCCCGGTCGATGCCCTCTTCGCCAAGATCCGCGCCGCCCGCGGGGACACCGATGCGCCGCCAGGGGACCGGGCGCCCGGAGAAGCCGCCGAGGGAGAGTCCGACGCGGGCGAACCACCAGGTCGGGGTCCGAAAGGCGAGGAGCAGACCGAAGGGGAGGACGAGCCTGACGAGGAGGAGGACGAGCCCCCCGACGAGCGGAACCCGCTCGCCGTCCGTCGGGACGAGCTCATCGATCCAATCGTGACCTCCCTGGCCCGCCGCCTGAAGCGGACCCTCCAGGACACCCAGAACGAGCTGCTCGACAGCCTCAGGTCGGGTGGATCGCCCTGGTCGATCCAGTTGCTCCCCGACGAGACCGAGCACGTGGACAGCTACGCAACGGCGGCGCTGCCCGCTCTGGAGCAGGCCGCCGCGGCCGGCGTCTCGTTCGCCGGTCCAGGGGCGACCCAGGGCCCCAAGACGGACGTGCTGGTGGGCATCGCCCATGATCTGGCCGAGGCGGTGGTCGGTCCCTTGCGCCGGAGACTCTCGGACGACGAGGCCGGTCTGGCCGATGCCGACGAAGCGGTGGTGGCCGAACACGTCGGGTCCGCCTTCCGGGAATGGAAGGGTGAACGCATCGAGCGGCTGGCCGGTGACCACGTGGTGTCGGCGTTCTCGGCCGGCACCATGGCGGCTGTGGCTGACGCCCAATTGGAGTGGGTGGCCGTGGCAGGCTCGGGGGACGCCCCGTGTCCCGATTGCGAGGACAACGGCCTCAGCGGTGCCCAGCAGCCGGGCCAGGAATTCCCCACCGGGCACCTGCGTCCGCCGGCCCACCCCGGGTGTCGATGCCTCTTGACACGCTCTGCCACATAGGCTGCAGCCGTGCGCCCCCCCAGTGACATCCCTCAGATCCCGCGCCCGCCGACGCGTCGCCGGCGGTGGATCATCGTCGTCGTGATCGTTCTGATCATCCTGTTCGCCTCCCTGCGGACCTTTGCCGTCTTCTACACCGACGCCCTGTGGTTCTCATCCGTCAACCTGCACTCGGTGTGGCTCAAGCTCTTCGAGATCAAGGCCGGGCTGATGGTGACGTTCGCGGTCATCTTCGCCATCCTGTTGATGGCCAGCCTGCTGGTGGCCGAGCGCCTGGCACCGAAAGGGCCCTCGCTCGACGCCGAGGACGAGTTCGTGAAGCGGTATCAGGAGGTGATCGGTCCTTACGCACGGTGGCTCCGAGCCGGTGTGGTGGTCGTGCTCTCCCTGATCGTCGGGTCCCAGGCCATCGGGCAGTGGAACAACTGGATCCTGTTCCGCCACAGCACACCCTTCAATGTGTCGGACCCGCAGTTCCACCGCAACGTCGCCTACTTCGTGATGACGCTCCCCTTCGAGCAGTTCCTGGTCCATTGGGCCCTGGTGGCGCTGTTCCTGGTGCTCTTGGCGACGGTGCTCAGCCACTACCTCAACGGAGGGATCCGGATGCAGGGGTCGCGCCCGCGGGTGCGCCCGGCGGTGAAGGCCCACATCTCCGTCATCCTCGGGTTGCTGGCACTGGTCAAAGCGGTGGGCTACTACCTGGCCCGATTCAACCTCGACCTCTCCTCCAACGGATACGTGCAAGGCGCGGGTTACACCGACGTGCACGCCCGCCTGCCGGCCCTCGAGCTCCTCATCCTGGTGTCGCTGGCTGCCGCGGTGCTGCTCATCTACAACATCCGTCGCCAGGGGTGGGCGTTGCCGATACTCGGGGTGGGGCTGTGGTTTCTGGTGGCGCTCACCGCGGGCACCATCTATCCGGCCGCCGTCCAGGCGCTCAAGGTGAACCCGTCGCAGAACAATCTCGAGCGGCCCTATATCCAGCGGAACATCGACGCCACCCGGACGGCCATGGGTGTCTCCAATATCCAGACCGTGAACTATCCGGCCGCGCCCAGCCTCACCGCATCCGAGTTGTCGGCCAACGGCGACACCCTGGCCAACGTCCGGCTGTGGGATCCGACGCAGACCCAGCAGACGTTCGACAAGTTGCAGGACCTCCGCACCCAGTACCAGTTCAACGGCCTTGCTGTGGACCGGTACATGGTCAACGGGACGGAGACTCCCGTGGTCGTGGGTGCCCGCGAGATCAACCCGAACGACCTTCCGTCCTCCTCGTGGGTGAACACCACGCTGCAGTACACGCACGGCTACGGCATGGTCGTCTCACCGGCGAACACCGCCACCACCAACGGCGACCCCGTGTTCGCAGTGGGTGGCGTCCCTCCGGTCTCGAACAGCGGGCTGCCCACGATCACCCAACCCTCGGTCTACTTCGGGCTCAACAACTCCGGGTACGTGGTGGCCAACACCAAACAGCCGGAGATGAACTACCAGCTCACCAACGGGACCAACGACGAAACCCACTACACCGGGGACGGGGGGGTGCAGCTCTCGAACTTCTTCATCCAGGCGATGTTCGCCGTCCGGTTCAGCGACTTCAACCTGCTCATCTCCAACCAGATCACCAGCCAGTCCCGGCTGATGTTCGACCGGGGCGTGCAGGCCCGGGTGTCCAAGGCCGCTCCCTTCCTGAGCCTCGACTCCGATCCGTATCCCGTCTTGCTCCATGGGCAGGTCTACTGGATCCAGGACGCATACACCACCACCGACAATTATCCCTACGCGCAGAACGCCAACACCACTGCGCTTCCCGCCTCCAGTGGGCTCAACCAGAATTTCAACTACGTGCGCAACTCGGTGAAGGTGCTGATCAACGCCTACACGGGCAAGATGACCTTCTACGTGATGGATCCCAACGATCCGATCATCCGCACCTACGAGAGTGCCTTCCCCGGCATGTTCACCTCGGAGTCGAAGATGAGCCCGGAACTCAAGGCCCATCTCCGCTATCCCGAAGACATCTTCACGGTGCAGGCTTCCATGTACGGGAAGTACCACATCACCAACGCCTCCAGCTTCTACAGCGCAGCCGACGCGTGGGCGCTGTCCCCGTCACCGGGGTCGGGTTCGCCGTCCCAGGCCCTCCAGACCCTCACCACCACCAACGCCCAGGGCGAGGAGGTCTCCACCGGCCAGCTGGTCCCCATGGCTCCGATCTACCAGGTGATGAAGGTGCCGGGGCAGAACCAGCAGTCCTTCAACCTGCTCGACGCCTTTGTGCCGATATCGGGGCAGAGCCAGATCCAAACACTGTCCGGTTTCATGGTCGCCGGCTCCGACCCCGGCCACTACGGCCAGTTGCAGATGTTCGTCACCCCGCGGAACAACCCGGTCAACGGCCCGGCCATCGTGGCGGCAAAGATCGATGCCACCGCGTCGGTTTCCGGCAAGATCTCGCTGCTGAACCAGGAGGGGTCGTCGGTGCTCCTGGGCAACGTCTTGATGATCCCGGTGGCCGACTCGCTGCTCTACATCCAACCGCTGTACGTGGAGTCATCGCGCAACGCCATCCCCGAGCTGCAGCAGGTCGTCGCGGTGTACGGGAGCCTTCCGGCGGCGATCGGTCCCACCTTGGCCTCGGCGCTGTCCCAGGTCTTCCAGGCTCCGGTGTCGACGGCGTCCGGCAACAGCGGGGCCAACGGCACGCTCTCGCCCGAGATCCGTGCCCTCCTGGCCGAAGCCCAGCAGTCGTGGCAGAAGTCACAGGCCGACCTCAAATCGGGGGATCTGGGGGCCTATCAGACCGATATCAACAGCCTCGAGTCCTACCTCCAGGAGGTGCAACAGCTGACGGGCGCGGCCACTTCGATCACGAACTCCTCGTCCTCTACCACCACGACGACCTCGACTTCCTCCACCACCACGACGACCTCCCCGTCCAAGTCCAAGTCGGGCTGAGTGCTCGCCGGGGGGTGATTCGCACCCTCTGATGAGGTGGTAAGTTGTTTTCTCGCGACGCGGGGTGGAGCAGTCTGGTAGCTCGTCGGGCTCATAACCCGAAGGTCGTGGGTTCAAATCCCACCCCCGCCACCAGCAGCCGTTCACGGAAGTGAGCGCAACGCAGTAACGAAGGTCCCGGTTTCCCTTGCGGAGGCCGGGACTTTCCGCGTCTCGGGGCCCTTCTGCCACAGTTGCGGCTTGCTCGATATTCGGGCGCGCTCGGACTCCGTCGTCAAGATGAGTCTTCACCGCAAGTGGTCCGCTGAGCTGAGCAACCGTCTGCGTCTTCATTTCGCCAGATTCGCGAGGAGCTCGAAGGTGCCGTGGTTCTGGACCGCGACGACACCTGCGATGTTCGTGTTACGCGTGCTCCCACGCGCGTCGTGAGATGAGGCAGCCGCGGGCAGCCGAGTGGGCGTCGTACGACGCCTCGGCCCCTACGGGCCGCATCGGCGCAGCCGGCAGGCTGACCGATGGGGGACGGTGCCTATTTGTCCTCGAGGAGGCCGAGTACGTTGCCGTCGGGGTCGGTGACGGTGGCCACCAATCGGCCGCCGCCGACGTCGCTGGCGGGATCCTTGACCACGGCACCCGCCGCAGTCATCGCTGCCAGCTTGGCCTCGATATCCGGCACGTGCCAGAAGGCCACCGGCGAGGTCAGGTGCTGGGGACCGCCTCCCGGCACAAGCCCGATGTGCTGGCCGGCGGCATCGAAGCCGACGTAATAGGGCCCGTCGGTCTGGGGCGGCTGGCCGAGCAGGGCGGTGTAGACGGCCTTGGCCTTCTCCAGGTCGGAGACGGGATGAAGCACGGTCTTGATTCCTTCGGTGGAAGTGCTGGTCATTGGTGCTCCTGAGGTCGCGGGTCACATCGACCCTGTGGGTGTCGTCAATTGGTATGACGACCACCAACCAGAGGATGTGACCGTGAGCGACCCCGACCGGCTGGTCCAGCAATTCGAGACCCATCGGGCCCGTCTCCGGACGGTGGCGCTTCGGATGCTGGGCTCGAGCCACGAGGCCGACGACGCCGTCCAGGAGGCCTGGTTGCGGCTCAACCGGTCCGATGCCGAAGCCGTGGACAACCTCGGAGGCTGGCTGACCACCGTGGTGGCCCGGGTCTGTCTGGACATGCTGCGCTCCCGGGCGTGCTCCACGACATGTTCGCCGTCCCCTTCGAGGAGATCGCCCCGATCGTGGGCCGGACCCCGGTGGCGGCGCGGCAACTGGCCAGTCGGGCCCGCCGGCGGGTGCAGTCGGACCCGGCCGTTCCCGACAGGTCCGCGGCCACCCAGCGCGAGGTGGTCACCGCCTTCCTCGCCGCGGCCCGCCACGGTGACTTCGAGGGGTTGCTGCGACTGCTCGACCCCGACGTGGTGGTGAGGGCCGACTCCGTGGCCGTCGAGATGGCGACGGCCAGAGCCGGTGCCGGAGCCCCGGCGCTGAGCGAGAAGATGCATGGTGTCGATGCGGTCGGTCGAGTCTTCGCCGGCGGGGCCAAGGCAGCCAAGTTGGCGCTGGTCGACGGCTTGGCCGGAGCAGTGGTGTCGGTCGGTGGCCGGCCCATGGCGGTCTTCGGCTTCACCGTGCGCGATGGTCGCATCGCCGGCATCGAACTGCTGGCCGACCCCGAAATTCTCGCCGCGCTGGAACTCGAACCGGTGCAGGGTTGAGATGCAGCTGACGTATCCGTGAATTACGTATCCGTGAATGGCCTATCCGTGAATCGATGGAAGGAAGAAGGCGAACGACATGACCAAGAGTTCAGAACTGATGGACCAGAGGGTCAAGGAGTTGGGGGACTGGCGCGGCGAGACGCTCGGTGAGGTGCGACGAATCATCGGAGAAGCCGATCCGGACATCGTCGAGGAGTGGAAGTGGGTCAAGCCCACGAACCCCGGGGTCCCGGTCTGGTCTCACAACGGGGGAATCTGCACCGGCGAGACCTACAAGCATGCTGTCAAGTTGACGTTCTACAAGGGCGCTTCTCTCGACGATCCCACCGGGCTGTTCAACTCCAGCCTCGACGGGAAGGTCAGGCGTGCCATCGACATCAAGGAGGGTGAGAAGATCGACGAGAAGGCACTGAAGAACCTCGTCCGCGAAGCCGTGGCCCTCAATCTGGCCAAGTAGACGACCGCTTGCCGGGGCTCTGGGTGATGGCCGAATCGGACGTCGCTCTCCTCGCCTGCCTCCGGACGGGGATCATTCGCCCTGCACGTCCCGAAGGCGGAAGGCCAGGGCTCCGACGCCGGCACAGGTGGCGCCGATGCCGACCATCACCGCTCCGGTGGTCCAGTCCGGCCTGACGGCCGGTGCCGCGGCCATCTGGTGGAAGAGCGACGTGTCGGCCAGCCAGTGGTTGGCGATGAAGACGCCGCCGACGAGTTCGACGAGCAGCGACCAGCCCAGGACGACGTAGACGGCGCTCGAGGTGGCCCGCGGCCAGACGCCCATGGCCAGGATGCCGATGCCGAGGAGGCACACGGCCGGTGGGACGACGTTCAGCCCGGCGTCGAGCAACGTGGCCACGCCCACCTGAGCGTTCTGCGAGATGGTGCCCAGCCAGGTGGCGATGCCGGCGACAACCCCACCGGCCACGAGCACGACCACGGCCACCCCGACCCGGCCTCCGAGCCAGGAGAGGCGCGACACCGGACCGACCAGGAGGTGGTCGAGCCGGCCCTGTGCCTCTTCCAGGCGCGCCGCGGTGGCCTGTCCGGCCGCCACGAAGGCGACCAGGACGGCCACGATGAGGAACGACACGCCGAGGAAGGCCCCGGCTCCGGTGCCGGGAGCCCCGAGGCGGGAGAAGACGGTCTTCACCGACGAGCCGGAGATCGTCGCTCCGGCGGACTTGGCCACCAGCCCCAGCACCAATCCGGTGGCGCCCAGGGCGCAGATCCATGCCATGACGGTCGGTCGGACGAGCCGCACGGTGAGGCCCAGCTGACCGAAGAGGAGCCGGGTCCGGGCCCGGGCACGGGCACGATCGGGCAGGATGCCCGTACCGACATCGCGGTCGGCGGCCAAGTGCACGGCGACGAGGACCACGGCGGCGGTGAACCCGAAGATCGGCAGGAGCGGGAGCGTCCGGGGCGAGGTGAGGGGCTGGAGCTCCTCGACCCAGCCCAGCGGTGAGGCCCAGATGAGCCCGTGCAGACCGATGCCGGCGTCGGCGACCATCCTGAGGGCGTAGGAGGCACCGAGGAACCACCCGGCGGAGGCGGCTGCTTGGCGGCGGGTGGCAGCCAGTTGGCTGGTGAGGGCGCCCACAGCCAGGAACATGACGGCGGTCGACACCAGGGCGAGGGCAAAGAAGGCACCAGGCCCGGCGGCGATGTCGACCTTTGTGCCGTGCCCGGCCGCCACGGTGAACACCGTCGTGATGGCCCACAGTGTGACCACCCCGATGGCCAGCCCACCGAGCGCCTGGCCGCTCGCCCCCCGTCGGGTCGTCTGTCCGGTCAGCAACAGCTCCCATCGACCGGCGTCTTCTTCTCCGCGCAGGAGCCGGGTGGAGGTGAGCAGGCCCCAGACGGCGCCGAGGACCATCAGGGACATGGAGGCCTTCAAGACTGTGAAACCGGCCACCGTCTGAAGTTGCGGGGCGGGACCGAACAACGCCCTGGCGGCATTGTTCGATCCGAACGCAGCGGCCAGATGTTCCCGCTCGGTTCGTGTCTTGTAGATCCTCGTGTAGCTGATGGCCGAGGACGCCACCACGATGCCGAAGATGTAGCCCCATATCGCCCCCGAGCGCGCCGCCTGGCGCGCCGTCTGCCGCAGGACGACGACCCTCGAAGAGCGTTCCTCCCGCACCGGACGCCGAAGGGCGGCCGGTGCCACTGCGGTCTCAGCCGACAACGGAGTGCCCGTCTGCGGACTCCTGTTCGCCGTACAGGGCGAGGAACAGCTCTTCGAGCGACGGCTCCCGGCTCAACAGCCTGGTCACGTGGTAGCCGGCGAGCACCTTCAGCAGCGGCTCCACCGATCCGCCCACCTCCAGGTGCACATCGCTCCCGTCGGCGCGGACGGCGCTCACCCCCGGTACGCGCCCGAGGTCCGGGATCGGCCCGTCGAAGGTCACCACCACGGTGGTGGCCGAGAGGTGTCGCATATCGGCCAGCGTCCCGGTCTCGACCAACCGTCCGTTGCGCAGGATTGCGACCTGGTCGCACAGCGCCTCCACCTCGCTCAGGATGTGCGACGACAAGAACACGGTCTGACCCCGGCCCTTGGCCTCATGGATACAGCTCCGGAACTCCTGCTCCATGAGCGGGTCGAGTCCCGCCGTCGGCTCGTCCAGGACGAGCAGATCCGCCCGGGTCATGAGCGCGGCGATGAGCAGGACCTTCTGGCGGTTCCCCTTGGAGTACGCCCGCACCTTCTTGTCCGGGTCCAATTCGAAGCGGGCCACCAGCTCGTCTCGATAGGCCTCGTCGACCCTGCCATGGATCCGGCCCAGGAGATGCAGCGTCTCCGCGCCGGTGAGCGCCGGCCACAGGCTCGCCTCGCCCGGTACGTAGGCGAGGTGCCGGTGGGTGGCGACCGGATCGTGCCGGCAATCCAATCCGAAGATCTCGGCCCGGCCGGCCGTCGGCAGGATGAGTCCCAACAGCAGCCGGATGGTGGTCGTCTTGCCCGCTCCGTTCGGTCCGAGGTAGCCGAGGACCTCGCCCGGCCCGACCTCGAGGGAGAGATCGTGGAGTGCGTCCACCGTGCCGTAGCGCTTGGTGAGTCCCTCCGTGCGTACCGCGGCGAGTGTGCTCACGCGTCCGTCCCGCTCGTGGACCGGGCCCCGGCCGGGCTCGTCGGAGCACCGGTGGAGAGCCCGTCGATCGCGGCGCGGGCCTCCGCGGCCAGTTCCGGACTCAGTAGCGGCCGGGAGTAGAAGTCGAGCTTCGCCTTGGCCAGGCGGAGCTGCCCCTCCCGGCTGAAGATATCGGCCCCCAGTGCCCGCGACAGCTGTTCGTTCATCGACAGGGCTCCGAGTTCCATGGCCACCAGCACCGCCGAGTACCCCCTCTGGTCGCCGGTCAGGCCCGGGTGGTGGTCCGCCAGCCATTTCTCCCCGAGGTCGACCATCTCGTCGAACATCGTCGCCGCCGCGGCAGAGCCATCGAGCATCGAGCGGGCCAGGTAGCGATAGAAGAGCAGCATCGTCGGCTGTGCGCCGGCCAGGAACCCCGGCGCGGCCAGCCGGCCTTCGACGACTGCCTGTTCCTTGATCCGCATGAGCTGGTCGAGGGCGTAGGCGTCGCAGGCGTCGCGCAAACCCTCCTTCGACCCGAAGTGGTGACGCACCAGCCCCCCCGACACGCCGGCTACTGCGGCGATATCCCGGATCGTCGTTGCGTCCATCCCGCGCTCCCCGAAGAGGCGCAGCGCCGCATCCCGGATCCGCGCCCGCGCCGTCAGGTCCTCGAAGGCCGGTTCCCCCAACGCTCCGGTGGGCAAGGCTTTCGTCCTCTCTGCGCCGGTTTCGCGTTAGCTATCGACATCAACA
Organism: Acidimicrobiales bacterium; assembly: GCA_049521915.1. Lineage (GTDB taxonomy): Bacteria > Actinomycetota > Acidimicrobiia > Acidimicrobiales > RAAP-2 > Bog-756. Next base: position 9,810 of record JBEKOI010000275.1, read on the forward strand.
CACTATACGTAGAGACAGTGAACAATCCGGATACATCAGCGCCCGGGTTGGGGAGCGCCCGGCTCGGCCCGGGATCCGCAGCCGGCGCAGCGCTCTCCGGACGAATTCTAGGATTGCCGTCACACGGCCTCGCCCGGTCCGCGGGCAGCCCGGGAGGAGCCCCACGATGAACCTCACGCCCTTCCTGCTCTTCGACGGAAACTGCGCCGAGGCGATGGCCTTCTACCAGTCCTGTCTGGGCGGCGAAGTGACCCTGACCAAACTGGGCGACACCCCGATGGGGAGCGACGCACCGCCCGAAATGCAGCAAAAGGTGACCTATGCCTGCCTGAAGAGTGACTCCGTCGAGCTCTCGGCCACCGACTGGCTCCATCCCACCCGGGTGCCGGAGCCGGGCAACACCGTGGCCGTCTACGTGCAGGCCGCCGACGACGGTGAGCTGAGGGCCGTCTTCGACAAGTTGGCCGTCGGCGCCGACCGGGCCCTGCTCGACGACCTGCGGGCCATGCCGTTCGGCACGTACGGGCATCTCGCCGACCGGTACGGTGTGCACTGGTTCTTCCGAGGCGCTCCCCCGCAGGGGCGCGACTCCGACCGGTGAGCCTGGAGCTACGGGCCAAGCGAGGAGAACATGACTGATCCGCTGTCCAGGGACGGTTTGGAGCGGTTCGCCGAAGTGGCAGACCGCCATGTCGGACCCGACAAGATCCCCGGCCTGGTCGCGCTGGTAGCCAGACATGAACACGTCCATGTGGAGACACTCGGC
>JBEKOI010000276.1:0-5440 GCA_049521915.1 Acidimicrobiales bacterium
GATCGGCCCGGTGTATCGGAGCCGAGTGAGGGGGGTGCTCGCTGCGGTAGCGGTCCGCCGGCTCGGAATCGTCGAAGACGATCGGGGTCTGTGGGTCGGGGAACTCACCGCTGCCCCTCACGGGAACGGGTGGAACCGGACCCGGGGTCCCTCCCCTCTCGACGCCCCCGTTCCGTCCGCCGCCGCCGACTCCTCCGCCCGGCGGGGTGACCACGTCTCCCGCAGCCGGGGAGGTCCGTTCGGCCAGGTGCTCGATGGTGCCGAGGGCCGAATGGTACTTCCTCACCGAGGTCAGATCGCTGGCCCGGGGCCGGCGGAGCACGACCACGGCGACGGCCCCGACGACGATCAGTACGGCTGCGATCAGGATGATCAACATCACGCCTATTCAACCCGAAGAGTCAGGTGGCCGGGTATCGAGGTGTCGGGCGCCGGGGGGCGGGGGCCATGGGCGGGTCCGTTCCGACGTCCGGGGCCGGGCCGGTGGGTGGGCGCCCGCCGTCAGACGGCTGTCACCGAGGTCAATCCCCCGTCGACGGTCAAGGTGGCTCCGGTGATGAACGATGCCTCCTCGGAGAGGAGGAACCGGATGGGCCTGGCGATCTCGTCGGGCGTCGACACCCGCTTGAGGGGGGTCCGCTCCTCGAGCTGGTCACGGAACCCCGGCAGTTCGAAGGCGGGAGCGAGCATCGGGGTGTCCACCGCCCCCGGGCAGACGGCGTTGACCCGAAAGCCCTCCGCGGCGAAGCGGTCGGCCATCGACCGCATGACGGCGATGACCCCGCCCTTCGAAGCGCAGTAGGCGGTGAGGAAGGAACTGCCGAACAGGCCCTCGATCGACGAGATGAGGACGATGGCCGAACCGGGTCCCGCCTGGCGGAAGGGTCCGAGGAGCAGGCGGCCGATCATTACCGCGGCCCGAAGGTTCACATTGAGCGTCGCGTCCCAGACCTCGTCGTCGATGAGGTCCACGGGCGCAGCCCCGGCAACCCCGGCCGCGTGGACGAAGCCGCCCAGGGTACCGATCTCGGCCGCGGCCCGAGGCACGGCGATCTCGAGGGCCGCGGTGTCGGCCACGTCGACCACCGACCAGGAGGCGGATGTCCCGTGGAGATCACGGCACAGCGTCGCGGTCTCCTCGGCGCCGCCGGCGTCGATGTCCCAGATGGCCACCGGCCGCCCGACCTCGGCCAGGGCGATGGCGGTCTGCCGACCGATTCCCGATCCTCCCCCCGTGACCAGGACGCCGGTGTTCGGCGAGCCCAGCCGGCCCCGACCCGGAGCGGTGACCCGGTTCACGTCCTGAGCCCGGCCCTCGGCAGCAGGGCGGGATCGATCTGCGACCGCAGCGGATTGGACTGGTCCCGCAGCGACACCACCGGATCGGCCACCCCCCAGTCGGCGGCGATGGCCGGGTCATCCCAAGCCACCCCGAGCTCGTCGTCCGGGTTGTAGTAGCTGTCGACCAGGTACCAGAGGGTGAGATCGGTGAGCGAGGCGAATCCGTGGGCCACGCCGGGCGGGATGAACAGGCCGCGGTCGTGGTCGCCGTCGAGATCGATCGAGAGGGTGGCGCCGTCGGTCGGCGACCCCTTCCGGAGGTCATGGAGGACCACCCGCGCCCTGCCCCTCAGCATGTACCAGTAGTCGGCCTGGTGGAGGTGGTAGTGGAGGCCGACGATGGCCCCGGCGCGCTTTTCGGAGCGGTTGGCCTGGACCATCTCGCGGCCCAGCGGGAACCAGCTCCGCCGGTAGGTCTCCACGAACCGCCCCCGCTCATCCCCGTGAGCACCGGGCTCCACCACCAGGACATCGGCGATCACCTCGGACGCGTTGACCTCAGGCACGCACTAACTCCCATTCTCGTCGGGACGCCGGGCCACAGTAGCGAACTTGCTGTCGAAGTACAGGAGGGGCGATCCTTCCCCGTTTCCCAGCTCCAGTACCTTGCCGATGATCAATTCGTGGTCGCCGGCATCGTGGACGAGCTCGACCCGGCAGTCCACCCAGGCCAGGCTGCCCGTGATCAGCGGGGCGCCGGTGACGGGCGCCGGATGCCAGTCGACGCCTTCGAACTTGAGGCCCCCCGATACGGCGAAGGCCTGGGCCAGTCCGAGCTGGTGGTCACCCAGCACGTTGACGCAGAAGCTCCCCGCCCGCGCGATCCTCGGCCAACTGGTGGACGTGCGGGCCGGAGCCACGGCCACGAACGGGGGGTCGACGGAGAGCGAGATGAAGCTCTGGCAGGTGAACCCGACCGGCTCGTCGCCCTCCATGCCCGACACGACGGTGACCCCGCTGGCGAACCGCCCCATGACCTGCTTGAACTGAGCGCTGTCGAAGGGCATGGTCAGACCGTCCCGAGATCCACCGACTCCCCTTCGGCCGCTGCGCCCACCTCGTTCAGGTTGTGCTTGGAGGCGAGCCGCCGGGCATGGTCGAGCATCCGGTCGACCTGGTCATCGGAGTGGGCCGGGTCGTGGTGGAACAGGCACAGGCGCCGGGCTCCCGATTCGACGGCCACCCGCACGGCGTAGGCCTCGGTCGAATGGCCCCAGTCGGACATGATGGCGAATTCCTTCTCCGTGTACTGCGAGTCGTGCATCACCAGATCGGCGTCTTCGCACAATTCGAGGACGTGCTTGTCCACCGTCCGTTGATCGAGGGGGGCCTGGTGGTCGGAGATGTACGCCACCGAGCGTCCCTCGGCCTCGATCCGGAATCCCAGGGTGTGACCGATGTGATTGACCGGCCGCGCCTTGACGTGAATGCCCCCGAAGGCGAATTCGGCCGATCCGTCGATGTCGTGACATCGCAGGTCGCCGTGGAAGTCAGCCATGGCGATGGGGAAGAAGGGGGGCTCCACCAGGCTGGACAGGACATCGTGCAACGAGCCGCCCTGCTGGGACGGCCCGTACACCTGGAGGACGGCACCGGGGTCCCGCAAGGGTGAGAAGAAGGGGAGGCCCAGTACGTGGTCGTAGTGCAGGTGCGTGAGCAGCACCGACGCCTGCAGCGGTGTCCGGGCCGCCTGGAGCGGTGGATGCAGATAGCCACCAAGGGCGCGGAGGCCGGTCCCCAGATCGAGGATCAAGGGATGCTCCCCTTCCACCTCCACCAGGACGCAGGACGTGTTGCCTCCGTAACGGCGGTACTGGTCGGACGAGCACGGGCACGAGCCCCGGACTCCGAAGAAGGTGATCCTCACCGAAGGTGCAGGCTAGTCGGACGGCACGAGGACGTCGGGACTACCCTCCGGATCATGGATCAGAAGCGGGTGACGGCCAACGGCGTCGATTTCGCCTATCTCAGCGAGGGGCCGGTCGACGGGCCGCTGGCCCTGTGCCTGCACGGGTTCCCCGACACTGCCCACACCTGGCGCTACCTACTCCCCCGCCTGGCCGACGCCGGCTATCACGCGGTGGCCCCCTTCATGCGCGGCTACTCCCCGACCGAGGTTCCCGAGGACAGCCGGTACGACACGGGAACACTGGCCCTCGATGCCTGCCGGCTGCACGAGGCGCTGGGCGGTTCCGACGACGCGGTGATCATCGGCCACGACTGGGGCGCCTTCGCCACCTACGGGGCCGCGGCAGTCGAGCCCGACCGGTGGAGGAGGGCGGTGGCCGCCGCCGTGGCCCCCCAGGGGTCGATGGCCGACGGGTTCTTCCAATTCGATCAGCTGCACCGGAGCTGGTACGTGTTCTTCTTCCAGACCCCGTTGGCCGAGTACGCGGTGTCGATGGAGGACTTCGCCTTCATCGACCGGCTGTGGGCCGACTGGTCGCCGGGATTCGACGGCTCGTGGGACACAGCCGAGGTGAAGAGATCATTGGCCTCCCCCGAGAACCTGAGCGCGGCCATCGGGTACTACCGGGCCATGTTCTCCGACCCACCCTCCGACCCCCAGGTGGCTTCGGCCCAGGCCGCGGCGGGAACCATCGCCCCCCAGCCCACCCTGTACCTCCACGGTGCCGACGACGGTTGCTTTGGCATCGAGGCCATCGGGCCCGTCACCGAGTTCCTGGCCCCGGGGTCGGAGATGGTGGTGATCAGGGACGCCGGTCACTTCCTGCACGTCGAGCGGGCCGACGAGGTCAACGACCACATCATCCGGTTCCTCACCGCCTAGCCACCGGTTGGTCCCCTCCTGGGCGGATCCGGGCGTTCAGGGCAGACGCAGCGTGCCGTCACCGTCCCGGGCCACCAGACCCTCGTCGACCAGTCCGGCCGCGACCCGTCCGGCCCGCTCGGGATCGTCCGGCCAGCCGGCGGCCACGGCCACCCGGTCGGCCCGGACCGCACCCCGTCGCAGCGCATCGATCAATCGCCCCCGACCCTGCCGATCGGAGCCGTCGAAGATGCCCTGGGGAGTCGAGACACCGGCCGACCCGGACGCGGGATCGGGCAGGTGCCTCCCCCGGGCCGCCCATCGGCACCGGCGGCGGATGGGACACTCCGGGCAACGCGGGGCACCGGCCACGCAGATCACCGCGCCGAGGTCGAGCAGGGCCTGGCCGAATTCCCAGCCGCCCCCGGCGGGGACCATGGCGTCCACCAGGTCCTGTGCCTCCCCGGATCGGACGGGACGACCGGCCACGGCTCTGGACAGGACGCGGCCGGCGTTCGTGTCCACGACTCCCACATCGACCTCGAAGGCGAAGGCCAGCACCGCCCGGGCCGTGTAGGGCCCGACGCCGGGCAGGCTCATCAGGGCACCCAGGTCGTGGGGCACCCGGCCGCCGTGGTCGGCCACCATGACCGACGCCATCCGGTGCAGATTGGCGGCCCGTCGGTTGTAACCGAGGCCCTGCCAGGCCCGGATGACCGCACCCAGCGGGGCCGCCGCACAGGCGTCTGGGGTCGGGAAACGCTCCAGGAAGGGCCGGTAGACGGGCACCACCCGGGCCACCTGGGTCTGCTGGGCCATGACCTCGCTGACCAGCACGGCCCACGGATCGCGGGTGGACCGCCACGGGAGGTCGGGACGCCTCGAACCGCCATCGGCCGCCATCCCCCACCCGCGGATCGCCTGACCGAGGGCTCTGACCTGAGCGGGATGGCGAACTGCCGTCGGGGACCGCCGGGGCGCGCTCGGGATGCTCAATCCCAGACGTCGTCCCCGTAGGGACGCAGACGCGGGGGTGCCCCGGCCCGCTTCCACACCATGACCTTGCGCCGGTAGAAGCACACCTCTTCACCGCGTTGGTTGAACCCCTTCGACTCGACGGTCACCACGCCGCGGTCGTCCCGCGATTTCGACTCGACCTTGGAGATGACCTTGCTCTCCGCGTAGATCGTGTCCCCGTGGAACGTCGGGGCGCGGTGGATGAGCGACTCCACCTCGAGGTTGGCGATGGCCATGCCGCTGACATCGGGGACGCTCAGCCCGAGGACGAGGGAGTACACCAGGTTCCCGACCACCACGTTCTTTCCCTGG
>JBEKOI010000277.1:0-5419 GCA_049521915.1 Acidimicrobiales bacterium
ATGTTGTCGAACCGGGCATGGTGGCCGATGAACGCCAGCCGGGTGTGCCCGGTGGGCCCGTTTCGGTGCTTGGCCACGATGATCTCCGCCGTGCCCTGGCTCTCACTCGAATCCGGGTTGTAGATCTCATCGCGGTAGATGAACAGCACCACGTCGGAGTCCTGCTCGATGGAGCCGGACTCCCTCAGATCGGCCAACATCGGGCGCTTGTCCTGGCGCATCTCCAGCCCCCGCGACAGCTGGGACAGGGCCACCACCGGTACTTCGAGCTCGCGGGCGAGGATCTTGAGACCACGACTGATCTCTGATACTTCGACCTGCCGGTTCTCCGCACCGTGCCGACCGGTCATCAGCTGGAGGTAGTCCACGACCACCAAACCCAACCCTTCGCGGCTCTTCAGCCGGCGAGCCCGGGCCCGGATATCCATCACCGTCAGGTTCGGATTGTCGTCGATGAAGATGGGGGCTTCGCTCATCCGACTGATGGCGTTACCGATCTTCGTCCAATCGGCCTCGAGAAGCTTGCCGGTCCGCATCCGGTTGGCGTCGACCCGCGCCTCCGAGCAGAGGAGGCGCTGGGTGAGCTCGAGATGACTCATCTCCAGCGAGAAGAGCAACACCGGTTTGTTCAACTTGATACCGGCATGGGCCACCATGCCCAGGGCAAAGCTGGTCTTGCCCATGGCCGGTCGGGCCCCCACCACGATGAGATTCGACGGCTGCAGGCCGGCCAGCTGTTCGTCGAGGTCGGCGTAGCCGGTGGCCAGGCCGGTGATCGCTTCGCCCCGCGTGAAGAGTTGCTCGAGATGGTCGAGGCTCTCCCCCAGAAGGTCCCGCAGCGGAGTCATCGAGTCGACCACCCGCCGTTGGGAGACCTCGAACACCAGGCTCTCGGCTCGATCCAGCACGTCGGAAACATCCTCGGGAAGGCTGTAGCCAAGCTCGGTGATCTCGCCGGCCACCGATACCAGCCTCCGCAGCAGGGCCAGTTCCTCGATGATCCTGGCGTAGTACTCGGCGTTCCCGATGGAAGGGGTGTTGGCCTGGAGGGAGACGAACACCGACGGGTCCCCGATGGTCTCGAGAAGCCCACGACGCCTGAGCTCCTCGGTCACCGTTACCCAGTCGGCCGGTTCGCCCTGACTGAACAGGGAGGTGATGGCCGAGAAGATGTGCCCGTGTGACGACTTGTAGAAGTCCTCGGGCTTGCAGATCTCCATGGCCCTGGCAATGGCATCGCGCGACAGCAGCATGGCGCCGAGGACCGACTCCTCGGCTTCGAGATTGTGAGGGGGTATCCGGCCGGCCGGACCACCATTTCCCCCCATCGGTGCCATGAGATGCCTGGGGCGCGAATCGTCTAATGCCTGAACCATGATTCCTCAACCCTCGCCGAGATGCCCTGTGGAACGGAAGGACATCTTCCTGGGGATATGGCTGTGTCCGGGTGTGGACGAACCGTGGACAAGCTCGGCTCGACTGCGGACGCGACACACCATGCGCCCATCATCCCAGGAGGCTGTGACCGTTTGGAGTGATGCTCGGGCGACTCAGCCCTCAGCGACCACGTTCACCGTCAGCTCGAAGACCACGCCCCCCACAAGCTCGACCCGGACACTGTGCTCACCGACCGTCTTGATCGGCTCGTCGAGGACGAGATCCTTCCGGTCGATGACCGCACCTGTCTGTTCCTCGACGTGCCGCACGATGTCCGCGGCGGATACCGAGCCGAACAGCCGGTCGCCCGCGGCGCGGGCCGACAGCGTGATCACATTCCCAACGAGTGTCCGGGCAACGGTCTCGGACGACTCGTGGTCGCGGGCATCGCGGAGATCCCTCGACCTCCGCATCGCCGCGGCCTGGTTCTCCAGACCGGGAGAGGCGACGATGGCCTTTCTCGCCGGCAGCAGGTGGTTCCGGGCGAATCCACCGGACACGTCGATGATGTCACCCCGTTTTCCCACCCCGTCGATATCGGCCCGCAGCAGGACCTTCATCTCAGACCTCACCATCTTCTGTGAGAGGGCCATCGGCGATGACCTCGGTGAGGGTGCCGTCGCCGGCGCCGGTGACCTCGAGCACTTCGGCTCCCGGGTCGTTCACGATGTCGGCTACCGCGTCCACCACCGCCGTCGAGGCGGCGTCGGCCGACAGCGAGCGCTCTTCTTCACGAGGCCGCCGGCCTCCCGAACCAGCCCCCGAGTAGCCACCGCCCTCGCGACCACCGCGACCGCCGCCGCGACCACCCGGCCGCTCGGTGGTGGTGCGCTGGGTGTAGGGGAGCAGTACCAGCTCACGGGCCGTCTTGATGGCAATGGCCACGTCGCGTTGGTGCTGGGTGCAGTTGCCCGATACCCGGCGGGCCCTGATCTTGCCGCGGTCGCTCATGTACTTGCGGAGCATCCCGACATCCTTGTAGTCGACCCACTCCACCCGGTCCTTGCACAGGGCGCAGGGCTTCTTCTTGATCCGTCGGCCGGTGTCCTTCGGAGCACGCCGGGTGGCGCCTCCACGATCGTTGTTGCGTGCCATGACTAGAAAGGCTCCTCGCTGTATCCGTATCCCTGGGGCTCACCGGCTGGGGGTCTCCCGCCGGGTCCACCGGACCCACCACCGGCCGAAGCCGGGCCCGCTCCACCTTCGCCCGGTCCGCGGCGTTCGTTCTTGGTCACCTGCGCGGTGGCCCAGCGGATGCTCGGACCGATCTCGTCGGCCACGACCTCCACCTTGGACCGCTTGTCGCCGTCCGGTGTCTCCCAACTGCGCTGCTCGAGCCGCCCCGTGACGATGACCCGCGAGCCGCGGCTCAGGCTCTCGGCGGCGTTCTCCGCCATCTCGCGCCAGCACACGATGTCGAAGAAGGACGTGGCCTCCTCCCACTCCTGGGTCTGCCTGTTCTGCCACCGACGGTTGACGGCGAGGCCGAAGCTCGACGTTGCCTGTCCGGTGTTGGTGAAGCGCAGCTCGGGGTCGCGGGTGATGTTGCCCACCAGCGTTACGACGTTTCCGTTCGCCATGTCAGCTCTCCTTACTGCTTGCCGCTGCCGCGGCCTCGGCACGCCGCCCGGCCACGTTGTCGGGAATCCTCATCACCTTGTGGCGCAGCACCTCGTCGGCCAGGACGAATACCCGCTCCATGTCGGCCACGGCCGGTGGCTCCGCCGTGAGCTCGATGACGACGTAGTAGCCCTCGCGCTTGTGCTGGAGCTCGTAGGCGAAGGTGCGCCGGCCCCAACGCTCCACCCGGCCGACGTTTCCACCCTTGGCCTTGAGGGCTGCCACACCGCGGTCGAGAACCCCGTTGACCGCGGCCTCGTCGGCGCCGGTATCGAAAATAACCATCGCTTCGTATGGCCGCACGTGCGGCTCACCTCCCTCTGGATCGGGCACCATGGCGCCCGAGCCCCACGGGCGTGGGGCAGGTCGGAACTGGGCGACCACCGACAGGTGGCCGAGACAACCGCACCACCCTACCGGCAAACCACCCCGCTCCCGGACCGGCCGGCCGGGACGGAACTCAGTGGTAGACCTCGGCGTCGGCGGGAAAGGCCCCCGAGCGCACGTCAGCCGCATAGGCGGCCACGCCGGCGACTGCCTCCTCTTCGAGCTGTGCATAACGCCGCACGAACTTGGGCACCGTGGCACTGAAACCGAGCAGGTCGTGGAAGACCAGCACCTGCCCGTCACAGTCCGGCCCGGCACCGATCCCGATGGTGGGCACGTCCAACGACTCGGTGATGGCCGCGCCGACCCGTTCGGGAACCCCTTCGATGACCAGGGCGAAGCAGCCGGCAGCGGAGATGGCCTTGGCCGCCAGGGTCAGCGCGTGGGCCGCGGCATCGTCACGACCCTGAACCCGGTAGCCCCCCATGGCGTTGATCGACTGCGGGGTGAGGCCCAGGTGGCCCATGACCGGGATTTCGGCTGCCACCAGCGCCTCGATCATCGGGACCCGGTTGACGCCCCCTTCCAATTTGACTGCCTGGGCGCCGGCCCGGATGAGCGTCGCCCCGTTGCGGACCGTGTCCACCGGGTCGAGGTGGTAGCTCATCCACGGCAGATCGGCCACGATCAGCGGCTTCGGCCTGGCTCGGGCCACGGCGGCGGTGTGATGGGCCATATCCGCCACGGTCACCTGGAGGTTGTTCTCGTAGCCCAGCACATTGGTGGCCACCGAGTCACCGACCAGGATCATGTCCACGCCGGCAGCGTCGGCGATCCGGGCTCCCGGGGTGTCATACGCCGTGACCATCACCAGGGGCGGGTGTCCGTCACGCCGCTTAGTGGCGCGCACGCCGGGCACGGTGACCTGTGTCGGCCGGGGGTCGGGCATGGCAATCCTCCTGATCGGCCGTCCAGCGCCCAGGAGCTGCCGGCGGCATGGGTGGTGGCCGATGACCACCGCGGAGCACTACGGACTACCGGTCCAGGCTAGCGGGCGGGCGGTCCGAATGGGAAGGGCCGGGAGGACTCGGGGTGTCAGCCGGTGCGGCACGCGGCCGATATCAGGTCCCGGCCGCCTCGGGGTGGCCTTCGAAGCCGGGATCGGCAGCCCGCCCATCCGTATCCTCCTGCACACCGCGCCGCAACCCGATCAGGCCGACCACGGCGGCCGCTCCCATGGCCACGGCCATTCCGATGAGGACGCTCCGGGTGGCATAGGCGAAATCGAGGCGGACGAAGTGGGGGATCGACTGGACGCTCCCGTTTCCCCCCTGGGCCTGGGAGATGGCGGCCGCATCCTTGGCCGCCAGGGAGGCGGGGACCCCCTGGGAGACCAGCGAGGAGGTGACGTGCGACCGTGTCTGGGAGACCAGAACCGTGCCCAGGATGGCCAGGCCCAGACTGGCCGCGTAGTTCCGGACGGTCTGGGTGATGCCGGTCGCCTCCCCATAGGAGAGCCTTGACGCCCGGTTGACGGCATCGGTGCTGGCCGGGCCCAGCATGAGGCCCATGCCCGCGCCGGCCAGGACGATGTACCACTGCTGCGTGCTGAAATTGAGCTGCGCCACCTTCCCCGCCCACAGGGCGAACCCGACACAGGACAGCACGCAGCCGATCACCACCGGGCGTTTGGCTCCGCCCCTGTCGAGCATCCGCCCGCCGATCTGCGCGGCGATGACGAAGCCGACGAAGAAGTAGAGGAGGAAGAGACCGGCCTCCGATGCCGACTTGGCCAGGGAGATCTGCGCGTACTCGCTGGCGAAGAAGAACACCGGGATGAACGCCAGCATGGAGATCCCGAGAACGAGATTTTCGACGAAGAACGCCCGGATGCGGAAGATGCGCACCTGCATGAGCGGTACCTCGGTCCGCAGCTCGACGAAGTAGAAGACGACGAGGAGGACCAGGCCGCCGGCGATGCACAGGCCGATGCCGGGGTTGCTCCATCCCCAGATGGTCGACTGCTGGAACCCGA
>JBEKOI010000278.1:0-5418 GCA_049521915.1 Acidimicrobiales bacterium
GCGAAACAGGTCACGCAGGGGGAATCGTCGGTCTGTCCGCCCTGGTCACGGGCGGAGGCAGCGGCATCGGACTGGGTGCCGCCACCCGGTTGGTGCGCGACGGGGCCCACGTCACCATCTGCGGCCGCACCGAGGACCGCCTGCGCACAGCCGTGGGCGTGCTCGAGAAGGCGGCCGACGAAACCGGGGCCGGAGGTCGGCCACAGGGCACGGCCGCCTACGTGGTCGCCGACGTGACCGTCGAGGAACAGACGGCCGAGGCGGTGTCGGCTGCAGCCGCCGAACGCGGTCGCCTCGACATTCTGTTCGCCAATGCCGGTGGGGCCATGCACATGGGCCCGATCGTCGATGCGGACCTGGCCCAGGTGAGGGCCACCGTCGACCTCAATCTCATCGGGACCTTCCTCTCCATCAAACATGCCGCCCCCATGATGGCGGCTGGGGTCGGCACCGGCGTCGACGGCGGCGAGGCGCCGGGTGGCTCCATCATCGGCATGTCGTCCGGTGCCGGGAGCTTCCCGCACCGGTATCTGTGGGCCTACGGATCGGCCAAGGCCGGCATCGACATGTTGTGCAGGTACGCGGCCGAGGAACTGGGCCGAACCGGCGTGCGGGTCAACACCGTGCAGCCGGGGATCGTCGACGACGAGCTGATGGCTCCCATCACCGCCGGCGGCCCGTTGCTGGACGACTATCTGGCCGAGATGCCCATCAGCCGCCTCGGAACCGTCGAGGACATCGCCGCCGCGGTCAGGTTCCTGGCCGGTCCGGAGTCGGCCTGGATCAGCGGCGAGAACCTGGCTGTGGACGGGGGCCATCATCTCCGGCGCGGGGCCAACTACGGGCTGCTCCTCGGAGAGTAGGCGGCTGCCGGGCGCAGGCCGGGCGCAGGCCGGGCGTGGATAGGGTGGAGGCCGTGGGTCCTCCCGAACCGTCCGATCCGGTTCGATCGGGTACACGCCTCAGCGGGACGGAGGCGGCGAAGCTCCATCTCACCTTGGCCGCCGGTCTCGCCCTGTGCGTCGCCGCCTTCTGGTTCGAGGTGAAACGCGCCCTCGGGGGCAACGAGTTGAGCTGGGCCTACGTCTTCGAATGGCCCCTGTTCGCCATGTTCGCCGTCTACATGTGGTGGACGACACTCCATCAGAGCCGGCGTAGGCACCGGGCCCAGGCAAAGCCGAAGGTGGTGGCACCCGAGCACGTCGACATGCTCATCAAGTGGCAGCAGCATCTGCGCGCCATGGCCGAGGCCGAAGCCGAGGCGCAGCGGGCCGGGCCCGAACCGGACTCCTCGCCCTGAGCCGAGCCCCACCAGGCGCCAGGTTGCAGCAGGGGCCCGGGTGCGGGGTGGGCGCCGAAAGTGCCGTGGGGCGGCACGTACAATCGAGCCCCGTGAGCCCGAGGGTACGAGTGGTCCGAACATGCGATGCCCCCGTGGTCGCCGACCCGAAGGTCGACCGGTAGCGGCATGGTGGCCGTCGACATGCCGGGGATGGGATCGGGGCTCCAGAACAACAATCCGACGATCGTCGTCGCGTTCCGCACCAACCTCGACCACCAGTTCCTGGCCGTCCTCATCCTGGCCGTCGTCCTGGCCCTGGCCTGGAACGTCATTCGCACGTTGAGCTACCGCCGGGCGGTCGCCGCCGGGACCCTCGATGCGAAGGTTGCCGATCCGTGGCCCTATCCGGAACCGGCGGCCCGCCGGCTGCTCAGGATCGCCTTCGGGCTGCTCTGGGTGTTCGACGGCCTGTTGCAGGTGCAGAGCTCGATGCCGGTTGGCCTCCCCGGCGGCGTCCTCATCCCGGGGGCGAGCTCGTCACCGGGGTGGGTGCAGCACCTGGTCAACATCGGCGCCACCATCTGGTCCGACCACCCGGTGACCGCCGCCACCGCCACGGTGTGGATCCAGGTCGGCATCGGGGTCTTCCTGCTCGTCGCCCCCCGCGGCTACTGGTCACGGAGTGCCGGCGCGGTGAGTGCCGGGTGGGGTCTCGTCGTGTGGGTGTTCGGCGAGGCATTCGGCGGCATCTTCGCCCCCGGGGCCAGCTGGTTGTTCGGAACGCCGGGGGCCGTCATCTTCTACGTCCTGGCCGGGGTGCTGGTGGCGCTGCGCGACTCCGCCTGGGAGAGGCCCGACCTCGGCCGGTGGCTGCTGCGGGGGACAGGTGTCTTCTTCATCGGGATGGGTGTCCTCCAGGCCTGGCCGGGCAGGGGATCGTGGTCGGGCCAGGCCCACCCGGGAGCGACGCCCGGGACACTGACCGCCATGGTCACCCAGATGAGCCGGGTGTCCCAGCCATCGCTGTTCTCGTCATGGCTGCGTTCGTTCGGATCGTTCGACGCCACCCACGGATGGGCGGTCAACCTGGTGGTGGTGGCGGCGCTGGTGGGCATCGGCATCTGCTTCGTGAGCGGCAGGGTCCGGCTCCTGCGCGTCGGCGTCGTCGCCGGCATCGTGTTGTGCCTGGCCGACTGGATCCTCGTCCAGGACTTCGGCTTCCTCGGCGGAGTGGGCACCGATCCCAACTCGATGGTCCCGATGGCCCTGGTGTTCGGTGCCGCCTACCTGGCCGTGGTCAGGGTACCGGTGAGGGCAAGAGTCCCGGTGCCGGTGCCGGAGCCGGTGCCGGAGCCTCCCGAGGTGCCTGTGACCATCGCTCCGACCGGCTACCTGGGGAGGCTCAGCCCTTCCTACGTGCTCCGCGCCCTGGCCGCCATCGGCGCGGTGGGGATGGTGCTGCTGGGGACGGCCCCGATGGCCCTGGCCGCCGCCAATCCCAACGCCGACGCCATCGTGACCGAGGCGACCGATGGGACGCCCAACGTCGTCGACATTCCTGCGCCTCCGTTCACGCTCACCGACCAGGCAGGCCATCGGGTGTCCCTCGGCTCGCTCGCCGGCCGCACCGTCGTGCTCGCCTTCCTCGATCCCGTGTGCACCTCGGACTGCCCGTTCATCGCCCAGGAGCTCAAGGCGACCGATCAGATGCTGGGTTCCCAGGCGTCCGGAGTCGACCTTGTCGCGGTGGCGACCAACCCCGTCTACGACACGACCGCCCTCACCACCGCCTTCGACAAACAGGAAGGGCTCGACCACCTTCCCAACTGGATCTACCTGACGGGGCCGCTGGCCCAGCTCCACAAGGTCTGGAACGACTACGGCGTGCAGGTCGCGGTGGCCCCCGCCGGAGCCATGATCGCCCACACCGACATCGTCTACATCATCGACCGGACGGGCCACACCCGCGCCATTCTCAACGCGGATCCGGGGGACGGGAGCTCAGCCAGCGCGTCCTCGTTCTCGGCGCTGCTGGCCGGCCAAGTGCGCACCGTCCTGTCGTGAGCCTGTGAGCACCGGAGTCTGTCGGCGGCCCGGACGCCGGTTCTCGCGTCGGAGCCGGCCCACCGGCGCGCTGGTTGTCGCCCTCTGTACGACGGTGCTCTGTATGGCGGTCCTGTCGGCCTGTTCGTCGCCTGGGTCCACCCCCGCGGCGACCGCCCCGGGTGCCGGGACGTCGGCGGGCGTGGCCCTGGCCACGTCGTTCGCCACCCAGGAAAAGGCGTGGGCCGTCGTGGCCATGGGTCATCTCGACGATCCGGTCAACACGTTCTGGCAGCTGCTGGTCCGTCCGACCGGATCCTCCGGCTGGCAGCTGGCCACGCCGCCCGGGGTGGCCAGCAACGGTGGGTTGGTGGCGTCGTTCACGTCGCCGGCGATGGTCACCGCCGGATTCGAACCTTCGATCGACCTTCATTTCTCCCCCTTGGCCCAGCAGAGCGACCCCGCGGCGGCGTGGTCGCCAGGCGTCCTCCCCGGAAGGTTGGCATTCGCGCCGGACGCCCTGGCTGCATCGAGCGCGCACCGGTACCTGGCCCTGCTGGGCGCCGGGGGATCCAGGGTGGTGGCCAGCACGGGCGACCTGTCCACGTGGTCGACGGTCGCTTCGATCCGGGGCCTGGCCGGCGCTCCGGCGGCTTCGGCGTGCGGGATCACGGCGCTGACGGCCGTGGCCTTCGGCGACGGTGGAGCCGACCTGGTCGGGACGGCTTGTGCCCGCGGATCCAGGGCCGGCATCTTCGAGTCGGAGGGCGGTTCGTGGCAGGCGGTCGGACCGGCACTGCCCGGGCTGCCGGGACCGACCCGGGTGCTCCGTCTGGTGGATACGCCGGCCGGGGTCTCCGCACTGGTGGACTCGGGCCCCATCGGCTCGCGCACCCTGTACGCACTGTTCAGCGAGGACGGGTCGCGGACATGGACCGTCTCCGCCGCTCTGCACCTGGACCGGGCACCGGTCACCTCGACCGGGGTCACGCCCGCCGGTGGGCTGATCGTCACGACAGGGGGCGGAGCCGGCGAGCGCTCGGCATCGGTCGTCGGCCCGTCAGGCGGCGGGTGGCAGCCGCTCCCCGCCCCGCCCGCGGGCACGTCGGCGGTCGCCGCCGGTCCCGGCGGTTCGTTCGAGGCGCTGATGGCCGACCGGTCGACACTGGCGGTCTATCTGCTGGGGGCGGGTGGATGGCACCGGGTCCAGTCCCTGGCCGTAGCCATCCAGTACGGATCCTCGGGCTGACGGCGACGTCCCCGGCTACCGTGGGGCAGGAGCGGTCGAGGCAGAGGAGCCGGCCTTGCACTACATCACCCAGAACTGGTCGTTCGATCCCTTCCTCATCGTGGTGGCGGTCCTCGTGGTGGCCCACGAGATCGGATTGGCCCGCCTCCGCCGGCGGTCGGATCCGGCACGGACCCGCCGCCGCCGGCTCCACTCCCTGGCCTTCTACGGGGGCCTCGGGGTCCTCCTCATCGCCATCGACTCGCCCATCGACTACTGGGCCGACGACTACTTCTTCGTGCACATGATCGAGCACCTCCTCATCGCCTTCTACGCGCCCATCCTGATCGTGCTCGGAGCACCGTGGATCCCGTTGCTGTTCGCCCTCCCGGTGCGGGCCCGCCGCAACGTGGGCCGCTTCGTCATGCTCGGTCCGTGGTCACGGGTGCTGAGGCCGGTGGGGAGGGTGCTGTCCAGCCCCTGGTTCGCCCTCATCTCCTTCAACGTGGTCATGGTCGTCTGGCACTTCCCCGTGCTCTTCGACCTGGCCGCCGACAACCAGACCGCCCATATCTGGTTGATGCACGGGAGCTTCTTCGTCACCGGCGTGCTGTTCTGGCTCCAGATCATCCCCTCGCACCCGTTCCGGCTCAGGGCCAGCCCCATCTGGCAGGCCGGGGCGGTCATCAGCACCAACATCGTCATGTTCATCCTGGCCATGGCGCTGAGCATCTTCAGCGCCACCAGTTGGTACACGGCCTATGCCCACGTGCCGGGCGTGACGCTCTCCCCGTTCGCCGATCAGCAGATCGGTGCCGCCATCCTCTGGGTGTGCGGCGACTTCTGGGCCGTGCCGGCGTTGATC
>JBEKOI010000279.1:0-5414 GCA_049521915.1 Acidimicrobiales bacterium
CGGATCCCCACCGACAAGGGCTACCGGTTCTTCGTCGATCACCTGGCCGGCACGGGCTCTCTGGACCCGAACGGACGTCAGCAGGTCCGGCAGTTCTTCAAGCACGCCCACGGTGAGATCGAGATGATGCTCGAACGGACCTCCGGGCTCCTGGCCGATCTGACCGACTGCACGGCGATGGTGGTGGGGCCATCGCACGAGTCGGCCGCCATCCGCTCGGTGCAGCTGGTGGGGCTGGGCCCGCGCCTGGCCCTCCTGGTCGTCGTGTTGGCCGACGGGGCGGTCCAGAAGCAGTCCGTCGAGCTCGCCGACGAGGTCGACGACGCCACCCTGGCCGCCGCCGCGGCCCGCCTGGCCGCCCATTCGCTGGGTGTCCCACTGACCAAGGTGGGCCCGAAGGCGGCCGGCACCGGCGACCCGACGACCGACGCGGTGGTGGCCGTAGGGCTGAAGGCCCTGCGCGCCCTCGGGACCTCCGAGGGAGGCGATCAACTCTTCGTCGGCGGCTCGTCCCGCATGGTCGAGGCCTTCGACGCGGTGGAGACGGTGCGCTCGGTGCTGAGCATCCTCGAGCAGCAACTCGTCGTGGTCACGCTCCTGCGCGACATCCTCGACACCGGGCTGTCGGTGGCCATCGGCACCGAGCACGGCATGGAGCCACTGGCTTCGTGCGCCATCGTGGTGATGCCGGTGTCGGTCGACGGGATGGAGCGCGGCACCATCGGACTGCTCGGCCCCACCCGCATGAACTACCCGCTGGCCCTGGCCGCCGCCCGCGTGGTGGGCGACCGGCTGGGCGAACGGTTGAGCGAGGCAGGTCGATGACCCCCCGGAGCCTCCGGCGGTGACCGACGCCAACCTCTACGACGTCCTCGGTGTGCGCCCCGACGCTTCCGACGACGAGCTCAAGCGGGCCTATCGGGCCAAGGCCCGCGAGTTCCATCCCGACGCCAACCAGGACGACGACGCCAGTGCCGAGCGGTTCAAGGAGGTCAGCCTGGCCTACGAGGTCCTGAAGGACCCCGAGCGCCGGGCCCGCTACGACCGGTACGGGCCCGAGGGCGTCTTCGGTCCGGGTGCCGCCGGTGGGACCCAGGGCGACCCGTTCGCCGGCGGCCTGGGCGACCTGTTCGACGCGTTCTTCAACGGGATGGGTGGAGCCCCCGGAGGCGGGCGGGGCCGGCGCACCGGGCCGATCCCGGGTCCCGACGCCGAAATGGTCCTGCGCCTGTCCTTCAAGGAGGCCGTCTTCGGCGTGGCCCGCCAGGTCGAGGTCGAGACACCGGTCCACTGCGACACCTGTGAGGGTTCCGGGGCCCAGCCGGGCACGGCCGCCGTCCGCTGCCCCGAGTGCCAGGGAGCGGGCGAGCTGCGCCGGATGCGCCAGTCGATCCTGGGTCAGGTGATTACCGCCGTCCCGTGCCAGCACTGCCAGGGCACCGGCCAGTTCATCGAGCAACCGTGTGCCGACTGCGGCGGCGAGGGGCGGCGCAGCGAACACCGGACGCTGACCGTCGACATTCCCGCCGGGGTGGACGAGGGCTCGACCCTCCGCCTGTCCGGCCACGGGCCGGCGGGATTCCGGGGCGGCCCCAACGGTGCGCTCTTCGTCCACGTGTCGGTGAGCCCCGATCCGGCCTTCGAGCGCTCCGGCGTGGATCTCCACGCATCGGTGCGGGTCCCGGTGGCGCTCGCCGCGCTGGGGGGGAGTGTCGCTTTCGAGACGCTGGAGGACACCCGGGACCTGCCCATCGCGGCCGGCACGCAGTCCGGGACGGTGATCCCCCTGAAGGGGATGGGCGTGCCCAAGCTGCGGGGTCGGGGACGCGGCGATCTCTTCGTCCACGTACAGGTGGACACCCCGACCGACCTCGACGAGCGGCAGAGGGAGCTCCTGGCCGCGCTGGCCGAGGCCCGCGGCGAGGACCTGGGCTCGGCGCCGCACACCGAGGGGATCTTCTCGAAGCTGCGTTCGGCCCTGAGCTGACCATGGCGGCCGGGGTTGCCGCGGGCGCCGCCGGTGCCCGCCCCGATCCCATCCTGGTGGCGGCCAAGGCCATGGTCTTCGTGGACGACCCGTCCGCACCCGCGCTCAGCGGCGACGACGCCCATCACCTGCTCGACGTGTTGAGGCTGCGGCCCGGCGAGGCGGTGGTGGCGTGCGACGGTGCCGGATCCTGGGTCCCCTGCCGGGTCGCGGGGGCGTCGGACGGCTCGGGCTCCCCCGACCCGGCCGCCGTCCTCGTCGCCGACGGTCCGCTGACCACCGAAGCCAGGCCCGAGCCGGCCATCACGGTGGCCTTCGTGCCGGCCAAAGGGGACCGGCCCGACTGGGTCGTCCAGAAGCTGACCGAGCTCGGAGTGGACCGGATCGTCCCCATCCGGTCCCGCCGATCGGTGGTGCGCTGGGAGCGGGACCGGGCCGACCGGGCCGTCGAACGGCTGCGCCGGGTGTCCAGGGAGGCCGCCGCCCAGTGCCGCCGGGTGTGGTTGCCCGAGGTGGCCGGCGTCACCTCCCTGGAGGCCATGGCCGGACAGACGGGGCGGGCGCCGTCCCTGGCCCACCCGGGCGGAGGGCCGCCCTCGCTGAGCCACCCGGCCATCGCCATCGGGCCCGAAGGGGGGTGGGACGATGACGAGCTGGCCCGCTCGGGCGGCACCGTGGGGCTGGGTCCGACCGTGCTCCGGGCCGAGACGGCGGCGCTCGTTGCAGGCACGATCTTGTGCAGTCTTCGCAGCGGAGTGATCGCGACCCTTGCGCAACCACGCTCCGTGAGCAAAACTACTACTTAGAGAGGCAGGGGCTCCTGTTGAGGAGAACGATCGTGCGCCACGGAAACGTACGTGTCGGATCGCTCGTATCGAACATGTGCCCGTCACTGTTAGAGGACCGGAGCTCAGGGGCGATCGGTACAGAGTTCACCGGAGGTGCGCATGACGGTAGTTGACAAGGGCGTCAACCACATCGAGGAAGACGACGAGCAGGAAGAGGCCGCCCGGATCGCCTACGCCCAGGCGGTCGGGGCCCGGCTGCGAACCATGCGAAAGCAGATGCGGCTGTCTCTGCAGGCGGTCGAGGCCATGTCGGAGCAGGAGTTCAAGGCCTCCGTGCTCGGTGCCTACGAGCGCGGCGAGCGGGCCATCTCGGTGCCCCGTCTCCAGCGCCTGGCCAAGCTGTACGACGTTCCCGTGGACCAGCTCCTTCCGCCCGACGACGTGGTGGCCACCCGATGGGGTGCCGCCGGGTCGGCCGAGGAGGTGGCGCCCCTCAGCGCCCGGCGGGCCATCCAGGCCGGCTCGGGGGCGGACAAGGTGGCCATCGACCTGACCAAGCTCCATACGGTGAGCGGCCCGGAGCGCGACCTGCTGCGCAGGTTCCTCAGCATGATCCAGGTGCACCGACAGGACTTCAACGGTCGGATGATCACCATCCGGGCCGAGGACGTGCGGGCCATCGCGTGCCTGTTCGGGGTGACCCCGGACAGCATGGGCTCACGCCTGGATGAGCTCGGACTCCTCGTCAACGTGTGATGGCCGACGGGGCGAGCATGACCGAGCAGATCACCTGGTTGAGCACCAAGGACGCCTCCGAGCGCCTGGGTATCACCTTGCGCAGCCTCTACCGGTTCATCGACGAGGGAGATCTGGTGGCCTACAAGTTCGGTCGGGTCATCCGCATACAAGAAGCCGACGTGGACCGGTTCATCCAGGCCAGCCGCATCTCCCCGGGGAGCCTGGAGCACCTCTACCCCGAAGTCAAGGGCAACGGGCGCGCCCATGCCAACGGTGGGGGTGTGATCAGCAACGGGACGGGCTGAGCGCGGATGGCCGACTGCCTGTTCTGTGCCATCGTGGCCGGCGACGTGCCCGCCGACATCGTCCGGACCGACGACCTCACCGTGGCCTTCCGGGACATCAGCCCGCAAGCGCCCGTGCACGTGCTGGTGGTTCCGAAGCGCCACATCGTCAACGCCTCGGTGGTCGGTGAGGCCGACGCCGGCGAGGTGATGGCGCTGCTCACCGCGGCCCGCGAGGTGGCCCGCGCCGAGGGGATCGCCGGCGAGGACCGCGGCTACCGGCTGGTGTTCAACGTGGGTCCGGATGCGCTGAACTCGGTGCCCCATCTCCACCTGCACGTCCTCGGCGGCCGGACCTTCGACTGGCCACCGGGCTGAACCGCCGGATCCGTCCGGGGCCGGCCGATCGGATCGTCGTCCCCGGTCCGCTGGTATGGTCGGGACCAGAACGCACGTGGCAGGCACCCAGGTCAAAATCCTCGTTCCCGGCAACCACCTCATGGCCGGCCTGCTCGGCCAGCGCGACGAGTTGCTGCGACTGGTCGAGGGGGCGTTCGACGATGTCCGCATCACCGTGCGGGGCAACGAGATCTCCATCGAGGGAGACGGCGCCGAGCGGGTGGGGGCGCTGTTCGAGGAGTTGATCATCCTCCTCGAATCGGGCCAGGGCCTCGATGCCGTCCAGGTGCACAGGACCATCGACATGATGGACGGCGACATCCGGCCCTCGGAGGTCCTCACCTCCGAGCTCCTGCGCTCGTCACGGGGGCGGACCGTGCGTCCGAAGACCGGCGGGCAGAAGGGCTACACCGACGCCATCGCCTCCAACATCGTCACCTTCGGCATCGGGCCGGCCGGCACCGGCAAGTCGTACCTGGCCGTGGCCCTGGCCGTCCAGGCCCTGCAGGCCCGCCAGGTCAACCGCATCATCCTGACCCGCCCGGCGGTCGAAGCCGGTGAGCGCCTGGGCTTCCTCCCCGGTGACCTGATGGCCAAGGTCGACCCCTACCTGCGCCCCCTCTACGACGCCCTCCACGACCTGCTCGAGCCAGAGGGGGCGCAGCGGTTGATCGACCGGGGTGCGGTCGAGGTGGCCCCGTTGGCCTTCATGCGGGGGCGCACCCTGAACAACAGCTTCATCATCCTGGACGAGGCCCAGAACACCAGTCCCGAGCAGATGAAGATGTTCCTGACCCGGATCGGCTTCGGGTCCAAGGCCGTGGTCACCGGGGACATGACCCAGGTGGACATCCCGGGGGGGCGGTCGGGCCTGGTCGGTCTGGAGGCGGTCCTGGGCGGCGTCCCGGACCTGGAGTTCGTGCACCTGAAGGCCCAGGACGTGGTCCGGCACAAGATCGTGGCCGACATCGTGACCGCCTACGACGCCGGTGCCCGGCCGGCGACGAACGGCGCCACCCCGCACGGCGGGATCCCGCGGGCCGACGACGGTGCCCCGACCGACCGGGGCGCCCCGACCAACGGGTCCGCGGCGTGAGCCTCGACGTCTACGCCGCCGACGAGCAGGCCGACCACCCGGTGGCCGTCGAGCGGTGGGCCGAGCTGACCCGCTCGGTGCTCCGGGCCGAGGGGATCACCTCCGACACCGAGGTGTCCCTG
>JBEKOI010000280.1:0-5367 GCA_049521915.1 Acidimicrobiales bacterium
GCCGGTGACTCGACCACGCCGGCCAACGGGGGTGAGACCTGCAGCTGGACGACGGGGCCGCTCACCTGCACGGTGACCGGTCTGACCAACGGTGACACC
Organism: Acidimicrobiales bacterium; assembly: GCA_049521915.1. Classification (GTDB taxonomy): domain Bacteria; phylum Actinomycetota; class Acidimicrobiia; order Acidimicrobiales; family RAAP-2; genus Bog-756. The sequence goes on from JBEKOI010000280.1 coordinate 100, forward strand.
TACTCGTTCACCGTCTGGGCCGCCAACCGCGTCGGGCTCGGTCCCAGCTCACCAGCCTCCAACCCGGTCACCCCCCTCACCGTCCCCGGGGCACCTTCGGGCGTGTCGGCCACCGCCGGGGACGTCAGCGCCATCGTCACCTGGACGGCACCCGGCTCGGACGGGGGATCGCCGGTGACCGGCTACACGGTGGTGGCCGGCGACTCGACCACGCCGGCCAACGGCGGTGAGACCTGCAGCTGGACCACGGGGCCGCTCACCTGCACGGTGACCGGACTGACCAACGGTGACGCCTACTCCTTCACGGTGGGGGCGACCAACAGTGTCGGACCCGGTCCCAGCTCACCGGGGTCCAACACCGTGACCCCCGGGACCGTCCCCGGGCCGCCATCGGGCGTGTCGGGCACCGCCGGCGACGCTGATGCCACCGTCATCTGGACGGCTCCGGCGTCGGACGGCGGGTCCCCGGTGACCGGCTACACGGTGGTGGCCGGTGACTCGACCACGCCGGCCAACGGCGGCGAGACCTGCAGCTGGACGACGGGCCCGCTCACCTGCACGGTGACCGGTCTGACCAACGGTGACACCTACTCCTTCATCGTCTGGGCCACCAACGACATCGGCCTCGGTCCCAGTTCGCCCGACTCGAACGCGGTCACCCCCGTCACCGTCCCCGGAGCGCCTTCGGGCGTGTCGGCCGCAGCCGGCGATGGAAGCGCCATTGTCACCTGGGCGGCTCCGGCCTCGGACGGCGGGTCCCCGGTAACCGGCTACACGGTGGTGGCCGGTGACTCGACCACGCCAGCCAACGGTGGCCAGACCTGCACCTGGACGACGGGACCGCTCACCTGCACGGTCACCGGTCTGACCAACAGTGACACCTACTCCTTCACTGCGACTGCCGTGAGCGCGGTGGGCCAAGGGGCCTCGTCCACCATGTCGAACGCGGTCATTCCGGGCACGGTTCCCGATCCGCCCACCATCTCCCTGGCCACGCCGGGAGTTTCCAGTGCGATGATCACCTGGATCCCACCGATCTCGGACGGCGGTGCGCCCATCACCTCGTACACGGTGGCCGCCAGTGACGTGACGACACCGGCCAACGGGGATCAGACCTGCACCTGGACGGCCGGACCGCTCACCTGCACGGTCACCGGTCTCACCATTGGAGACGTCTACGTCCTGGGCGTGTCGGCGACCAACGACGTCGGGACCAGCACCACCGCCATTTCGGGATTGATCACGCCGCTACCGTGATCCCGGTCGAAGCGATCGAGGCGCGCCGCCACCGACACCCGGCGGGGTTACACCGGACGGGGCCCGGACGGGATCAGACAGGTTTGGCGGGGTGTGGCGTGACGTCCCGCCACATGAAACGTGTATCCACTCCGACGATGTCCTCTCGACCCGTCACGGTGAAGCCGAATTCCTCGTAGAGCTCGACATTGCGGTCCACGTCCGTCTCGAGGAACGCAGGCGAACCCTGCTCGTCGAGGGTGGTCAGAAAGGCCTGGATGAGGGCCGTCCCGACCCCGCGACCTTGCCGTTCGGGCCGAACGCCGATCGGACCGATGTGCCAATGGGGCTCACGCGGATCGCGTGCCTCGCGCTTGTTCATCATCGTGAAGGCTCTCGGGAGGGCGGACCCCATGACCCGGAACATCGTCGGGGCACTCTTGATCTTCTCCGCCATCCCCAATTGGCAATGCGGCCATTCTGCGGCATTCAACACCCCGACAACCCTGCCTCGTTCGACGGCAACCAGGGCATGGCTCCACGAACGGCCGAATTTGGCCACCCGGACAGCGCGCTGCATCACCCGGCGCGCCCTGGCCCGGTCGCCGCGGACATTCGCCAATGTGCTCGGATTCTCGGCGAACGCGAGTCCGATCACCTCGCACACGGCGTCCATGTCAGCCGTGGTCATCCGTCGGATCCCGACGTCGCCGAACTCCCCCATGCTTCGTCTAGCTGCCCATGGCAGCCACGAGGGGGCGGTCGGTGGCGACCTCGAGGGATTGCGCCCGTAGGATTCCGACACCCATCCAGCAGGCCCAGACCGGTGCCAGGATGAGATACACCGTCAGGCCGATCGAAGCCACGACGTCCGAGTTGAGTGCCGTGCCCAAGGAGTCCACCAGACAGGCGGCGCCGAGTACGACCGTTGCCGAGCCGAGGCGACGACGCTCAGCCCACAGCACGAGGCCGATCCCGGTCCACCCGACACCGGCCAGGAACTCTTCGAGCAGGTTCCAGAGCCCCCGATAGATACCGTCGGTGTACCCGGTGAAGACCGTCTGCAGACTCACCTGGTGGGACGCGTTTGCTGCACCCGCATACTCCCGGATCAGCGTGGGAAGGGCGGTCGCCAGCATGGCGCCCCCGATGGCACCGATGAGGCAGTAGGCCAGAAGGCAGAGGGCGAAGAGATCGATCCAGTTCGGGCTCCGATGCCGAAGGCAACTGCGCAGAAGCAGGATCAGGGGCACGATCGGCAGGTAGTAGCCGAAGATGTCGAGGATCATGCTCCATCGCCACAGTGATGGGGCCGCCGACCCGGCATGCAACAGGACCAACGGTTCTGTCATACCGTTGGCGTTGAAGTGGACCGTGGCCAGCATGGCGAGAAGGTTGCCGACGGCGAGCGGGAGCGAGGCGATGGCTGCGATGGCGGCCATGCGAGAAAAGGAGTGGTCATCGACCATGAGGTGGGGCCCCGGGACCATGGGTTCGGGCACCGTCACCATGGGTTCGGGCACCGTCAATCCTCGAAGCTGACGATCAGAGCGGTGGCTGTTTCGACCAGCCACCGCTCGTAGCTGCCCACAGCCCAGCCCCGCTCGTTGGTGAGCTTGCTGAAGACCTCGGGGCCGGCCAGCGCCCACATCGAGTCGACCAGATAGTCCGGTGCCGGTTTCCCGAGGAGGAGCTCGAGGCCGACGAGGATCACGCCACGCCGGTCGGTCTCATACGCGTCCAGGCGCGCCTTGGACGCCCCGTCGCTGGCTGACGCCTCCTGCAGTGCCCCCATCAGCGGAACCGCACGCACGAGTGCCCGGGTGATGATCTGAGCAGCCGCAACCAACCGGTCTGCACGGTCGCCGGTACCCAGCGAAGCGAACTCCGTGCGCTCGACCAGTGCCATCTCATCGTCATCCCCGACGATGGCCACGTCGATGGCTGCGATCAGCAACCCTGATTTTGACCCGAAGGCGGAGTAAACCGTCTCGACGGCGGTTCCCGCCTCGGCTGCCACCGCCGCAAGCGTGGTACCGGCCCAGCCGCGCTCGGTGAAGAGTCGGGTCGCGGCGGCAAGGACGATCTGACGGGTTTCCGCGGCATGCCGGGCTCGCAGCGGCGAGTGATAACCAGATCGAGGCCGCCGGCCGCTCTTCGTGGGCACACCAAGGAAGTTAGCATCTTGCTAAGTTCAATACAAGATTATTCTACCCAAAACACGGGCTCCCGGGTGGAACGACTCGAGGACCGTCGCCCCGGGTTGACGATCACGTCGGGTGCCGAACCAGTCAGTCGGAAGCCCCGATCGGGAGGGGGCTGGAATCTCTCAGCAGGGCGGTCCGCAGAGATCCTCCAGGCCTGCCGGATGGTGGCACCACCGTCGACGACGATCGTCTGGCCGGTGATGCGGGCGGCGAGATCTGACGACAGGAACAGCACGGCGTCGGCGACGTCCTTGGCACGAGGAGCCCAGAGCGGGTTGATGTCGTCCACCGCCCAGATGCCTTCGGGCTGATCGTCATTGCCGGTTCCGACGTTGCCGGGCGCCACGGTGTTGACCCTGATCCCGTGACGCCCCAGCTCGTAGGCGAACGACTTGGCCAGCGAGATCACCCCGGCCTTGGCCGCGCCGTAGGGGGCGTGATAGGCGGCGGCGACCGTCGCGTCCACCGAGGTCAGTGCCACCATCGACCCACCCGTACCCTGGCGCACCATCTGCTGACCCACCGACTGGAAGAGGGTGAAGACCTGGGTCAAGTTGTTGTCGATGGCCCAGTGCCATTCATCAGGCGTCACATCCCCGACCGCGTTCCATGTGGCGCCCCCGATGATGTCGACGCAGACATCGATGCCTCCCAGCAGGTCGACGGCCGTTTCGATCGCCCGGGCCACCTGAGCGCGCCCGGTCATGTCGGCGACGATCGGGTGGGCGACGCCCCCGGCAGCCTCGATCTCGGCCACGACGGAGGCCGCCCTCACGCTGTCGATGTCGATGCACGCCACGGCCGCCCCCGCCGCAGCCAGCGTCAAGGCGGTATGTCGCCCGTGACCTGCCCTGGCGGGGAGATAGCCGGCTCCCGAGACGACGGCTCGTTTCCATCAAGACCAAGATCGATCACATCCGCACCTCCACGCTCCGGCTCCACACTCCGGCTGACGCTGACCTTCCACCCTTACGTTCATAGTGGCAGGTCTGCGATACCGCGCACCGCGGGGCGTCGGTCACGAAGGACATAGCGACCCTCGACCCCGTCGGTACCGGGGCGCCAAAGGACTTTCGGCCCTAGTCGCTTCCATGCCCTGTTCGTAGCCTGAACACAGAGACCGGTGCGTTCGGGCACGCACTGTCCAAACATTCAGGCCGAGGTAAGGAGCCAACCATGGCTGTCATCGACAGGGTCGAGAGCACAGGAATGACCGGTGAGGGGATCTACATCGCTCCGGGCCAATCGGGGAGCCTGGTGGAGGTGAGGCCCCGCTACGAAAACTTCATCGGCGGGCACTGGGTGCCGCCGACCAAGGGTCAGTACATGCAGAACGTTTCCCCGGTCACGGGGCACCCCTTCACCGAGGTGGCCAGGTCGAGCGCCGAGGATGTCGAACTCGCGCTCGACGCCGCTCATGCGGCCAAAGACGCCTGGGGCGAAGCCTCGCTGACCGAGCGGGCTGCCGTGCTCAACGCGGTGGCCGACGCCATCGAGGCCAACCTGACGATGTTGGCGGTCGCCGAGAGCTGGGAGAACGGCAAGCCGGTGCGCGAGACCCTGGCGGCCGACATCCCGTTGGCCGTCGACCACTTCCGGTATTTCGCCGGTGCCACTCGATCGCTCGAGGGTCGCTCGACCGAGATCGACAAGGACACTGTGGCTTACCACTTTCACGAGCCGCTGGGCGTGGTCGGCCAGATCATCCCGTTCAACTTCCCGATCCTCATGGCCGCGTGGAAGATCGCCCCGGCACTGGCCGCCGGCAACTGCACCGTGGTGAAGCCGGCGTCCCCGACCCCTTGGTCGATCCTCAAGCTGGCCG
>JBEKOI010000281.1:0-5303 GCA_049521915.1 Acidimicrobiales bacterium
TCCTTGATCTGGAGGCGGCGGGCGGAATCGAACCGCCGTACGGGGCTTTGCAGGCCCCTGCCTAAACCACTCGGCCACGCCGCCATGGTGCCCGGTGATCCTACCCTCCCCGTCGAGATGCTTGAATCTTTCAATGCGGATAGGAATGATCGCCCCACCTTGGACCCCCATCCCCCCGCTCCTCTACGGCGGTATCGAGCTGGTGGTCGACCAACTGGCCCGTGGGCTTCAAGATGCCGGTCACGAGGTGCTCCTCTTCGCCACCGGCGATTCGACGTGCCCGGTCCCCCGCCAGTGGGTCCTCCCCGCCGCCGAAGGCACGAGGATCGGGATGGTCGTTCCGGAGATCCGCCATGTCATCCACGCCTATGAGGCAGTCCGCCACTGCGACGTCGTCCACGACCACACGATGATGGGACCCTTCTACTCCGAGCGGTTTCCCGACCTACCCGTGGCCACCACCATCCATGGTCCGTTCAACGAGGAGCTGACCGATCTCTACCGGGCCAATGCGGACCGTGTGCCGATCATCGCCATCTCCCATGCCCAGCGACGGGCCGCGCCCCAGATCCCCATCTCCAAGGTCATCCACCACGGCGTTGACGCGTCGAACTTCCCCGTGGGAGACGGCTCCGGCGACGGTGACGGACCCTACGTGCTCTTTCTCGGCCGGATGTCGGCCGACAAGGGGGCCGACCGGGCCATCCGGGTGGCCCGCAAGGCGGGCATCCGGATCTACCTGGCGGCCAAGATGCGTGAGCCCTGGGAGATGCACTACTTCTCGGAGCACGTCGAGCCCTTGCTCGGGGACGATGCCCACTACCTCGGCGAGGTGTCCCATGAGCGGAAGCTCGAACTGTTGTCCGGAGCCTCGGCCCTTCTCTTCCCCATCCGTTGGAACGAGCCCTTCGGCATGGTCATGATCGAAGCGATGGCCTGCGGCACACCGGTGCTGGCCTTTGCCGAAGGGGCCGCGCCCGAGGTGGTCGACGACGGGCGTACGGGCTTCCTGTGTGCGGATGAGGAGGAGATGGTGACGGCCATCGGCCGACTGGGCGATCTCGACCGTTCCGACTGCCGACTGGCCGTCGAGGGCTACTTCTCGACCGACCGGATGGTGGCTGAGCACATCGAGCTCTTCGAGTCGATGATCGCCTGAGCTGGGCCAGTCCCGCGGGCGAGCCGCATGGCGGCCGCCCGGATCATGATCGGCGGCGGAACACCAACTTGGCCACGATGGCGATGAGGGCCACCACGATCACGAGTTTTACGAAGAACCAGATGATTCCGGCCACGAAATGGAGAACCGCGAAGGCGACGAAGAGCGCGATCAGCCCGCCGCCGACGATGAGGACCCCGTCGAACAGGCTCAGTCCCCTGTGCTCTTCGCCCCGGTGCTCGATCTGCTGTCCTTTGGCCACGTATCCAGGGTAATCGATACCCGCCGCCTGGCGGACGCGGGCCGGGCGGTTCGGAAAATCGGTCGTTCGGAGGTGGTCGGTGGTACGGTCCGCCCGTGTCCCTGCGCGCCGTGCGCCAAGCGCTCATCGAACGCGACGACCTGCATGGGGATGCGTTCTGTCACGCCTACGCCAGGGCCGCCGACGAGTGGTTGACGGGGCTGTTCGACCAGGCCACCGGCTCCGAGGCCCGGGGAATAGCGCTGGTGGCCGTGGGGGGCTACGGGCGGGGGGAGCTGTGTCCGTTCAGCGATCTCGACGTTGTGCTCGTCCACCGGGGCAAGCCCGACGTCTCGGCCACGGCCGACAAGATCTGGTACCCGGTATGGGACGAGGGGATCTCACTCGACCACAGCGTCAGGCGGCCGGCCGAGGCCCTCGACATGGCCGGCGTCGACCTGCGGGTGGCACTGGGCCTGCTTGACGGAAGGGTCATCTGCGGTGATGCCAAGGTGGCCGAGCCGATGCTCGAGGGTGCCCGCGAACGATGGGCGAAGCAGAAGCCACCGTGGCTCGGAGTGCTCGCCGACCTGGTCACCGAGCGGCACCGTTCGTACGGGGATGTCGGGTTCCTGCTGGAGCCCGATCTCAAGGAGGCCCACGGCGGGCTGCGGGATGTCGCCGCCCTGACTGCGTTGATGCAGGCCGTTCCGGTACTGGCCGACTACGTGGACACCGTCGCCATCGACGACGCCCGGGCGGCGTTGACGTCGATCAGGGTGGAGCTGCACCGCAGGGCCGGTCGGGAGCAGAACAAGTTGCTCCTCCAGGAACAGGACCAGGTGGCCCTCGCCCTCGGTGTGGCCGATTCGGACGCGCTGATGCTGACCGTGGCCACGGCCGGGCGCACCGTGGCCTGGGAAGGTGACGACGCCTGGCGCCGCCGGGGGGCGTGGTCCCGCCAGCAGGGCACCCCCCGCGGCTTCCTCCGATCCAGGGGCAGGAGGGAACCGAAGCCCGGCCCGGACGGTCCCGTGACCGCCGTCCCCGGCGAGCCGGACATCGGGGTCACCGACGACGAAGTGGTGCTGACCGATCGGGCAGACGCCGGCGGCGACCCGTCTCTCTCGCTCCGGCTGGCCGCGGTGAGTGCAGAGCGCAATCTGCCCATTGCCCGCGAGGCGCTCAACCTGCTCGGGCGGAAGGCGCCGGCCCCTGCGGTCCCCTGGTCCGACGATCTCCGCGCCACCCTGGTGCGGGTCCTGGCCACCGGTCCTGCTGCCATCCCCGCCCTGGAGGCCCTCGACCAGCGGAGGTTGCTCGAGCGGTACCTGCCCGAATGGGCCGCCGTGCGCAACAAGCCTCAGCGCAATCCCTACCACCGGTTCACGGTGGACCGGCACCTGCTGGAGGCGACCGCCAACGCGGCCAAACTGGCCCACCGGGTCGGCCGGGCGGACCTCCTCCTGATCGGAACGCTCCTCCACGACATCGGCAAGGGCTTTCCCGGCGATCACACCGAGGTGGGAATGACCGTGGTCCGCGACATCGCCGTTCGGCTGGGGTTCCCTCCCGACGACGTCGACACGTTGGTCACCCTGGTCAGGCTGCATCTGCTCCTGCCTGACAGCGCCACTCGCCGGGATCTCGACGATCCGGCCACCGCCCGGCGGGTGGCGGACGAGGTGGGCAACCGGACAACGCTCGATCTGTTGGCCGCGCTGGTCGAGGCCGACAGTCTCGCCACCGGTCCGTCGGCGTGGGGATCGTGGAAGGCAGGGCTGGTGGCCGACCTGGTCGAAAAGACCAGCCGCCTGCTGGCCGGAGAACCGGTGGCGCCCCCCACCCCGTGGATCACCGACGAGATCCGGATGATCATGGAGACGGTCCGCATCCACGGAGTGCCCGCCCTGTCCGTCGACGACCCGACGGTCATGGTGGTGGCGGCCGATCGGTCGGGACTGCTGTCCGAGGTCACCGGGGTACTGGCCCTCCACGGCCTCAACGTCCGTTCGGCCGTCGTCGCCGGTGAGGACGGCGTCGCCGTCGAGATCTTCACCGTCGAGCCGTCGAAGGGGCGCTGGCCCTCTGCGGCCCGCCTGGCCGACGACCTGGCCGCCATCATGGCGGGAACCCTGTCCGTCGAGGCCCAGCTGGCCGAGCGGGCCCGCACCTACCGGAGCGAGCGGCGGGTGATCACGCCCAACCTGGTCTCGACCGAGGTCACCGTGGACAACAACGCCTCGGCCACCGCCACGGTGGTGGAAGTCCGGGCCGAGGACGTGGTCGGCCAACTCCACCGGATCACCCAGGCGTTGGTCGAGTGCGACCTCGACGTGACCTCGGCCAAGGTCTCCACCTTCGGATCGGCTGTGGTGGATGCCTTCTACGTCCGCGGCCCGCACGGCGACAAGCTCACCGACGCCGGCCTGATCGGGAAGCTCGAGAGGACCATCGAGGCTCGGGTGGCCGAGCACCACGAAGGCTGAGTCGCCGGGTCGGGAGACCGGCAACGGGGTGGTGTCGGGATCGCGCCGGCGGCTGGTAGATTTCTCTGTCGAGGAGAAAATGTCCGGAGCCCACTCACTCAAGAGGCGTTCGCGCCCAAAAACGCCCTCCGCGGGACACCGGGGATGGGTAATCGCCATCACCCTGGTGTCGGTGGCCGTCGTGGGCGTCGTCGGTGCCGCGGTGGCCGTCCGAGGGGATTCCGGCCGCGCCGCCGCCTCCCCGACCTCTGCTCCGGCGGCCGAAATCGGTGTGACGACCTACCGGGGCCCGTTCCGCGTGATTTCGGAGACCCCCGTCAGCGGCACGACCCAGGTGCCGAGCGATGCCACCATCTCGGTGCGGTTCTCAGAGCCACTCGGCGCCCACTCCCCCGCCCCGGCACTGACCCCCGCCGTCGCCGGGGACTGGCAGGTGGTCACCCCGGACACCTATGCGTTCGTGGCCACCGCTCCGCTGGTTCCGTCGGCGACCGAGACGGTGACCGTGCCGGGCGGTGCCGGAGGGGTGACGAGCGCGACGGGGCGGGACCTGGCCTCCAGCACCACTTTCCGGTTCACGGTGGCCGAGGGCAGCACGCTCCGGCTCCAGCAGCTGCTGGCTCAGCTCGGGTACCTCCCGGTCTCCTTCACGCCGGCCGGTCCGCTGTCTGCGCCACAGGAGGCGGCTCAGCCCCAGCCTGGTTCGTTCGGCTGGCGGTGGCCGGAGCCGGGCTCGTTGACCAGCCTGTGGGACACGGGCTCGGGGAACGTCATCACCACCGGCGCCGTCATGGCCTTCGAGTCCCAGCACACGATGAAGACCGACGGGGTGGCCGGACCGGCCGTCTGGCAGCAGCTCCTGACGGACGCCACCGCGGGAACGATGGACCCGAACCCGTACAACTACGTCTTCGTGACCGAATCCCTGCCCGAGACGGCCACCGTCTACAGCAACGGAAATCCTGTCTACTCCACCCTGGCCAATACCGGAGTCCCAGCCGCCGCCACCGCCACAGGCACCTATCCCGTCTACGAGCGCTTCGTGGTCACCACCATGACGGGCACCAATCCGGACGGATCGCACTACTCGGACCCGGGCATCCCATGGGTCAGCTACTTCAACGGTGGCGATGCACTGCACGGCTTCGACCGCGCCAGCTACGGCTTCCCGCAGAGCGACGGATGCGTGGAAATGCCGCCGGCCAACGCCGCCGTCGTCTTCCCGCTCACACCGATCGGGACACTGGTCACCGTCTCCTGATCACGGCTGTCCTGCGGCGACGGTCCGGGCTCAGCCCGGTGGGTTCGCCGACGGGAACCGGGGAGATCGCCGCTCGCGGATGGCCTCCACCCCCTCCTTGGCATCGGGCCCGAGGAAACCCAGCATCTCCAGGGCCAACGACTCTCCGAACGC
>JBEKOI010000282.1:0-5294 GCA_049521915.1 Acidimicrobiales bacterium
CGGGCACGACGTACTCCTTCACGGTACGGGCCATCAACGCAGTCGGGATCTCGTCCTCTTCCAACCAGGTGTCCACCGTCCCACCGGTCAGCTACCAACCGGTCGGCCAACTGGCGGCTCCGGTGGTGGCGATGGCCTCGAATCGATGGGGTACCGGATACTGGCTGGCCAACTCCGCCGGCGCCGTCTCGACCCACGGATCGGTGCCCGACTACGGATCGACGGCAAACGTCCAGTTGAACGCGCCCATCATCCAGATCGTCTCCACGGCAAACGGCCGGGGTTACTGGGAGGTGGCCAGCGACGGGGGGGTGTTCGCCTATGGTGACGCCGGATACTACGGATCGATGGGCGGCCACCCGCTGAATGCGCCGATCGTCGGGTTCGCCGCCACCACCAACGGTCGGGGCTACTGGGAGGTGGCCAGCGACGGGGGGGTGTTCGCTTTCGGCGATGCCCGGTTCGCCGGCTCGATGGGCGGTCGCCCCCTCGACCAACCGATCGTGGGAATTGCACTGGACCGGGGGACGGGTGGGTACTGGGAAGTGGCCGGCAACGGTGACGTCTTTGCCTTCGGCGGTGCGCCGGACCTGGGATCGCCCTCCCCGTCGGCGGTGAACGACACCGTCATCGGCATTGCCGGCGCTCCCGCGGGTCACGGCTACTGGGAGGTGACCAGCGACGGTGGGGTCTACACCTACGGCTCGGCACCGTTCCACGGTTCGGTGACGGGGCAGGTGCTCAACGCTCCCGTCGGCGGCATGGCGGTCGACGAGGCAACCGGTGGGTACTGGCTGTACTCGTTGGACGGTGGCACCTTCGCGTTCAGGGCGCCCTTCTACGGAGCCGGCTGAGCCCGAGGGGCCGCACACCGGCGGCGGCGTCAGTTTCCGAGCACCCGCTCGAGGGCCCGAGACCGCCAGGTGGTCCGCCCGGTCCTGCCTTCGGCGCGATCGGCGCTTCCGGCCAGGCGCAGCCCGGCGTTGATCCCGAAGAAGCGGAGGGGCTCGGGCTCCCAGGCCCGCGACCGGTGGCCTACCCAGGGCAGCGCGGTCAGATCGGTATCGCGCCGGAGGATGAGATCACGCAGTGTCCGTCCGGCCAGATTGGTCGTCGACACCCCGTCACCGACGTAGCCACCGGCCCAACCGATGCCGGTCCTGCCGTCGAACCCGACCGACGGGAACCAGTCGCGGGCGATCCCGAGCGGGCCACCCCAGCGGTGGGTGATCTCGAACCCGGACAGCGTTGGGAACAGGTCGATCAACGTCCTCTGAAGTGCCCTGTGCACGTCCCCGTCGCGATCGAACGCCGGCCGGATGGCCGAGCCGTAGTGGTACGGGGCCCCGCGACCACCGAACGCCAGCCGGTCGTCGTCGGTCCGCTGGCCGTAGATGATCAGATGACGATGGTCGCTGAACGTCTCCCGCCCGGCCAGACCGGCGGTGGACCAGAACTCGGCGGGAAGGGGCTCGGTGGCGATCATGAGCGAGTACACGGGGACCAGCGAACGCCCCTCCCCCTCCAGGGTCCGGGTGTAACCCTCGGTGGCCCGGATCACCGAGGCCGCCCGCACCGTTCCCCTCGACGTCTCCACGAGCCCCGGCCTGATGGCCCTGGCCCCGGTCTGTTCGTAGACGGAGACCCCCCGTCGTTCCACCGCCTGGGCCAAGCCCCGCACCAGGCGGGCCGGGTCGACCGTGGCGCAGTGGGGGGTGTAGGTGCCTCCGAGGACACCGGCCGCGCCCACTCTGGCCGAGGCCTCGGCCGCCGACAGGAGCTGGAGGTCGCCCTCGTCGACCCCCCGGGCCCGGGCGGCAGCCACCTCCTCACCGGCTCGCCGGAGTTGGACGCCGGTCCGGGCCAGCACCACCGTGCCGCTCCGGACGAAGCCGCAGGCGATGCCCTCCGAGGCGACGACCCGGCCGACCTCGGAGACGGTCGCCCGCATGGCCAGGCGCATGGCTTCTCCGGAGCCCGGGCCGCAGGCGCCGTCGAGGCGCTCCCCCGAGGCCGCGAACAATGCCGAGCACCATCCTCCGTTCCGTCCCGATGCACCGAAACCGACGACGTCCCGCTCGACGACGGCGATGCGGAGGGCCGGGTCGGCCTCGGCCAGGTAGAACGCAGTCCACAGTCCGGTGAGGCCGCCGCCGACCACCGCCACGTCGACATCGACATCGCCCGGCAGCGGGGGCCGGACCTCGATGGGGCCGGGGAGCCGGTCCCACCACAGCGACAGCTGCCGGTAGCCCTCCCCTGACGGCCGGTTCAGATCTGCTTCCACGCCTCGGTCAGCACCGAGCGCAGTATCGAGGTCATGATCTCGAACTCCTCTTCCCCACAGGTGAGCGGAGGCGCCAACTGCACCACGGGGTCGCCGCGGTCGTCCGCCCGGCAGATGAGGCCGGCCTCGTACAGCGCGCCCGAGAGGAAACCACGCAGCAACCGCTCCGATTCATCATCGTCGAAGGTCTGGCGGGTGTCCTTGTCCTTGACCAACTCGATCCCGTAGAAATAGCCCGCCCCCCGGACGTCACCGACGATGGGCAGATCCCTCAGCGTGTCCAGTGACGCCTTGAAGGCGCCCTCGTTCCGCCGCACGTTCTCGAGCAGGTGCTCCTTCTCGAAGACGTCGATGTTGGCCATGGCCACCGCCGCGCTCACCGGGTGTCCACCGAAGGTGACGCCGTGGAGGAAGCTCTGCCCGTTCACAAAAGGCTCGACCAGGCGGTCGCTGACCGCCATGGCGCCGAGCGGGGAGTAGCCACTGGTGAGCCCCTTGGCCATGGTCACGATGTCGGGCCGGTAGTCGTAGCGCTCCGCTCCGAACCAGTGCCCGAGCCGGCCGAAGGCGCAGATCACCTCGTCGGACACGAGGAGCACGCCGTAGCGATCACAGATCTCGCGTACCCGCTGGAAGTAGCCGGGAGGCGGGGGAAAGCACCCACCCGAATTCTGTACCGGCTCGAGGAAGACGGCGGCGACGGTCCCGGGACCCTCGATGAGGATGGCCTGTTCGATGGCGTCGGCGGCCCACCGCCCGAAGGCCTCGATGTCGTCGGCGAAGTACTTGGCCCGGTAGAAATTGGTGTTGGGCACCTTGATGGCCCCAGGGACCAGGGGTTCGAAGGGCGTCTTGATGGCGGAGAGGCCGGTGATGGACAGCGCTCCCATGGTGGCCCCGTGGTAGGCGATGTTGCGGCTGATCACCTTGAGGCGATCCGGCTGACCGGTCACCCGGAAGTACTGGCGGGCCAGCTTCCAGGCCGACTCCACCGCCTCGGAGCCACCGGTGGTGAAAAAGATCCGGTTGCAGTCGCCAGGGGTCAATCCGGCCAACCGGTCGGCCAGTTCGACGGCCATCGGGTGGGCGTAGCTCCACACGGGGAAGTAGGCCAGGGTGCCGGCCTGGCGCGCCGCGGCCTCGGCCAACTCGGTGCGACCGTGGCCGATCTGGCTGGTGAAGAGCCCGGACAGGCCGTCGAGATACCGCTTCCCGTGTTGGTCGTAGACCCAGACGCCCTCGCCCCGGACGATGACCGGGATCTCACCGGAGCCGGACATCCGGGTGAAGTGCATCCAGAGGTGGCGCCGTGCGCTCTCCTCGAGTGCTTCGTTGGAAAAGGCGGTCATCTCGTCCCCCAGGTGTAGGTCTGCTTGGTCAGTCTCAGGTACATGAACGTCTCGGTGTCACGTACGCCCGGAATCTGGCGGACCACCCCGTGGAGCAGCTCGAGGATGGTGTCCTCGTCCTCGCACACCAGCTCCACCAGAATGTCGAACGACCCCGTGCACATGACCACGTAATCGATGTCGTCGATGGCGGCCAACTGCTCGGCCACCACCCGCGCATCGCCATCGGTGCGGATGCCGACCATGGCCTGGCTGCGGAATCCCACCTGGAGAGGATCGGTGACGGCGACGATCTGCATGACCCCCGCGTCGCGCATCTTCTGCACGCGCTGGCGGACGGCCGCCTCCGAGAGCCCGACCGCCTCGGCTATCGAGCCGTATGTTCGGCGTCCGTCTTTCTGCAGCTGCTCGACGATCGCCTTGTTGACGTCGTCGAGCAGCCCGTTGGCTGATGGAACAGGGACCGATGAGACCATGGTCAGGCGCCCGGGCCCCACTTCCGCTGACCGACTGACGTTCCGGACCGGCGAGTTCGAAGTGTGATCATGTACCGCCTTTTATAGCAGTTCAAGCAGAATCGGCGCGGAAAATCGATTGGAATCGTAGGTGAGGACAGATTCACGCCAAAAAAAACTTGTCTGGCGGGAATTCTTCGGCCACTATGACCTAGCAGGTAGTCACGGATCGCCGTCGGAGACGGCCGGAGGACGCCGATCCGGCACAGCGTTCGGCCCCTGGGGAGGGATGAGTGAGCGACAAGAGACCGGAGCGGGGATCGACGGATCAGCGGAGGCTGTCAAACTTCGTCGGCGGCCGGCATGTGGATGCCTCGGACGGCACCGCGGCCGCGCTGATCAACCCCAGTACCGGCGAGGAGTATCTCGAGGCCCCCGTATCGGGGGCGAAGGACGTCGACCTGGCCATGGCCGCGGCGGCCTCGGCCTTTCCAGAGTGGGGGGAGGCGACGCCATCCGAGCGCAGCCTGGCCCTCTTCCGCATCGCCGACGCCCTCGAGGCCAGGGCCGAGGATCTGGTCCGTGTCGAGTGCGAGAACACCGGCAAGCCGTTCGCCGTGACCATGTCCGAGGAGATCCCACCGCTCGTCGATCAGATCCGCTTCTTCGCCGGTGCGGCCCGCCACCTCGAGGGCAAGTCGGCCGGCGAGTACATGAAGGACCACACCTCGATGATCCGGCGCGAGCCGATCGGTGTGTGTGCGGCGGTGACTCCGTGGAACTATCCGTTGATGATGGCCGTGTGGAAGTGGGCCCCGGCCCTGGCCGCCGGCAACACCATGGTCCTCAAGCCGGCTGACACCACCCCCGCCTCGTCGCTTCTGATGGCCGAGATCATGGCCGAGCACCTTCCCGACGGCGTCCTCAACGTGGTGTGCGGTGACCGCGACACCGGGCGCCTGCTCATCGAGCACCCCACACCGGCCATGGTGGCGGTGACCGGGAGCGTCCGGGCGGGCATGGAGGTGGCCGCCAGTGCCGCCGCCGGCGTGAAGCGGGTCCACCTCGAGCTCGGGGGCAAGGCCCCGGTGGTGGTGTTCGACGATGCCGATGTGGCCGCCGCCGCCGAGGGGATCGCAGTGGGCGGATACTTCAACGCCGGCCAGGACTGCACGGCGGCCACCCGGGTGCTGGCCGGCCCGC
>JBEKOI010000283.1:0-5212 GCA_049521915.1 Acidimicrobiales bacterium
GAGCGGACCTGGCTGGTTCGGTCCCGTTCGGATTGGCCACGGTGTCAGGCTACCGGTCCCGGCCCACCGGCTCGATTCGGGGGCGAGCAGGGCCAGCCGCCCGGGCCCACACTTGGCGCCGCCATCACTCGGCCCGCAGGGCCAAGCGCATCCCGGCATTGTCCCCGGGCGGGAGGACCCAGTAGGTGCCGGGCCCGGTATCGGTACCGGTACCGGTACCGATACCGGAAGCGGAAGCGGAAGCGGAAGCGGAAGCGGTCGATGATCGGTCATCCGGGCGCGCCCCGGGGATGCCCCCTGGATCTTCGACGCTGAATTCGAGATGGTGGACACGACCGGCTCGGCCGCCGAGCCACTGCCGGAGCGGGGTGCCCGACGCTCCGACCGGGGAGACGAGGCGCAACCCTATCGGGCCACCCCAGGTCAGCTCGGTCCAGCGGTGGCCGGGAGCGATTCCCTCGCCGGTCACCTCGCCCCCGAGCAGGGCCACGAACAGAGGGGTGGCGGTCTCGGGCTCGGCCACGGCGTGGGTGACCCACCGCAGCGATGCCGGCCGGGTGGGGCCGGTGCCGTCGCCGCGCTGTCGTCGGTCAACCGGGAAGTCGGCTGGCGGGGGACAGGTCCACCCGTTGGCGGCCTGGGCCAGTTGGACCACGACCCCTGTGGCCTGCTTCGGATGGATGAACGCCTCCATCCACTCGGGATCGCGGAGATCGATGCCGATGGGCTCGTAGCCGGCCCGCCGGGCCTGGTCGAGAGCCAGGCCCAGATCCGGGACCTTGAAGGTGAGGTGGTGGGGGCCTGGACCGTTGCGGACAAGGAACCGCTCGAGGAAGTCGTTGGTCCCGGTGTCATTGGGCATGAGCAGCTCGAGCCTCGCCCCGTTGGCGAACTCGACCTGACCGGGCGCGAATCCGGTGGCCAGACCGCCCGAGCTCCATGTGGCCCCGAGGTCGACGGCGTACCGGCGCCAGACATCCTGCCAACGAGGCACTGCGTGGGCCACGTGGTCGAGCAGGACATCGTCGATGGCGGCCCGGGTCATGGGCACAGACTGGTTCCCGACCGCCGCCGTTGTCGAACCCGTGGGCCTGTGCCGGTGGTGGTGCGCCGGTGGTGGTGGTGCGACCGGAGTGGTTGTGGGGCCGGAGCGGTTGTGGGGCCGGAGCGGTTGTGGGTCTCATCCTTCGCCTGTACGGTCCACATCATGGACTTCCGGAGCGAGTCAGTGGTCGAGCTGGGGCGCGCGGTGCGCGAGGGCCGACTGACCGCGGTCTCGTTGGTCCAACATGCGCTTGACCAGATCGCCCTGCACAATCCGAGCCTGAACGCCTTTGTGGCCGTGGACGGTGAGCGGGCCCTGGCGTCGGCCGACGCGGTCGACCGGAAGGTTGCCGAGGGCATCGACCCGGGGCCACTGGCCGGTATCCCTCTCGGGGTGAAGGACCTCGAGGACGCGGCCGGCTTCGTCACCACCCATGGTTCGCCGGTCTTTGCCGGGGGTCCGGCGGCGGCGTCGGATTCGGCCATGGTGGCCCGCCTGGTGGCTGCCGGATGCGTGGTGGTGGGCAAGACCAACACCCCGGAGCTCGGATGGAAGGCCGACACCGACAACCCCGTGTTCGGGCCCACCCTCAACCCGTGGAACCTCGATCACACTCCGGGCGGATCCTCAGGAGGGAGCGCGGCCGCCGTGGCCGCCGGCATGGTGCCGTTGGCCACCGGGTCCGACGGCGGCGGTTCGATCCGTATCCCATCGTCGTGCTGTGGCCTTGCCGGCGTGAAGCCCTCTCTCGGGCGCGTGCCGAGCGGTGGCTCCTCACCGCCCGATTGGCAGCATCTCTCGACCAAGGGCCCGATGGCCCGCCGTCTGGCCGACGTCGTGGCCGCCCTGGACGTCGTGGTCGGGCCCGATCCCAGTGACTTGCGTTCCCTTCCGCGGCCGGAGGCGTCGTGGTTGGCCACTCTCCAGGATGCCCGGCCGCCCCGCAAGGTGGCATGGTCGCCGACGCTCGGATACGCCGAGGTCGACTCCGAGGTGCTGGGCATCTGCGAGCGCGCCGTGGAGGTGATGGCGTCGTTGGGCACAGAGGTCGTGGAGGTCGAGACGGTGTTCGACACCGACCCGGTGGACCAGTGGCTGACCCTGTCCGGTGTCTACAACCTCCGGACCCACGCCGGTGCACGGGGAACGGAGCTGTGGGATCGGATCGATCCCGTCCTGGGAATGGTGGTGGACAGCGCCGTGTCCACCAGCGCACTGGACCTGGTCAGGGCCGAGGATTCGTGCCACATGCTCAACCTTCGCCTGGTCGAGTTGTTCCACGATGTGCGCCTGCTGATCACGCCGACGGTTGCCGCCGAGCCGCCGCTTCGCTCGCTGGAGGGCTCGGGGATGATCAATGGGAACGCGGACTACAACTGGGTGAAGTTCACCTATCCGTTCAACATGACCCGATCGCCGGCTGCGTCGATCCCGGTCGGGCTGACCGCCTCGGGGTTGCCGGTCGGGCTGCAGCTTGTCGGACCTCAACACGCAGACCTGGTGGTGCTTCGCTCGTCGGCTGCGCTGGAGGCCGCTATCGGGTTCGACAAGGTGGCACCGTTTCCGGCCCTGGCCGACAACTGAGCTGTCGTTGGAGCTCCTGATGGTGGGTCGGGCTACGATGAGCGCCTGATCCGCCACCGCCTTGCCGGCTGTGGCTTGGGCTCGGGCGTTTAGCTCAGTTGGTTAGAGCGCAGCCTTCACACGGCTGAGGTCGGAGGTTCGAGTCCTCTAGCGCCCACCAGGTCAGGACAGACAAAAGGAAGCCAGGGGACGCGAGGGCGGCCGGAACCCGGACAGAGGACCGCCGACCGGGTTGGGCCGGCTGTCCGCGTTCGCGAGTGTTACCGGGCCCAGGCACCCTGGGGGCACCTCTCAGCCCGCAACGGCACAAGGCGTCGTGGGGCAACTTCGGCCCAGCATGGACCGAGGGTGTCTCCGAACAACCGGGCCCGCACCTCGGGTACGCCTCATTCAATCGTCACCGTGGGGCATTGAAACGACGTGGCCCCCCGGATAAGCAAACCTCGCAGTGGGTCCGTCCAGCCGGGTAGTAGTCATCGTCTCGCCGATGCTCCGGGTCAATCTTCAGGCCCTCAGGGCAATCCTGGTTATCGTGATATCGCGGCTTCGGCTCTTCGGTGACCGTCCAGTAGTACTTCGTCGCCACTTGAATCCCTCCTCATCCCCCGTCCCGTCCGGGGGTGACCCACCGAGACTACGTCTCCGATCTCTCGACTGCTCGGGGGAGATATCCGGGTCTTCGGATATCAGCGAGGTCTGGCTGATATCCGAAGCGATCGTCTTTGCCTTTCACTACGGAGAGCTGGATGCGACGGCACGCATAACGCCTGGAGCCGGTCGTGTTATCTGCGTTCGGACGCGACCTCTGCCCGCGCTCCGCAAACCGCCCATGAACGTCATCACTTCCGGGCGTGAGGAACAGTCCGGAGTCGAGGGTAGGTTGACTACTCGGCGACGTACAGGATTCGTACAGGACCGGCCGACGACCTGGCGCGGTCGATCGCGTCCGCTAAGGCTGCCAAGGGAACGGTTTCGCCGATGAGTGGTGTCGGATCCAGACTTCCATCCAAGACCAGATCAAGGGTCTCGTACCAGTCCGTGACACCCGGACCCCCACCAAACTGGATGTTGACCCCCTTCAACTTGGCGGTCGCCGAGGGAATGGTGTCGCTGGCCGCGCCACCGGCGCTGAGCAGACGAGCTTCCTGTCCACAGTTCTCCAGAATGTCGGCGAGTACCCCGGAGACACCTACGCACTCGTAGATCACCTGAGTCGGCCTGCCTATCAGCGCGATGCGATCGTGCACGTCTTCCGGACGACCCCAAGCAGCGTTGCGCCATGCCGTCCAAGGCGACTCGTTGGCTGGGTCAACGACGATGTCGGCCCCCATCTCCAGGGCCAGTTCGCGGCGTGACTCGGAGAAGTCCGAAGCCACGATCGGAGCTATTCCGCGGTGTCTCAGGGCAGCCACGACGGATAATCCGATGGCACCAAGCCCGACGACCAGAGGAACGGAGTTGGCGGCAGCTTCACCAGTTGAACCGACTCGCGTGTAGTACCAACCAACGGCCATGGCATCGATGAGAGCCAGCCGCTCTGGAGGCAGGTCATCGGGTAACGCTCTCGCGAGGCCCTCCGAGAGCAAGAAGTACTCCCCGAACCCCCCTGGTGCTTCGGGGGCCATTCCGATGATGCGCATCCCAGCTTCGGTGAACAGCGCCGGTGGCGAGGTGAGCCGGGTCCCGATCGACCACATCTGTTTGGTGTCTGGCCCATAGGCGACCAGTTCGGCGCAGTATTCGTGGCCCATCACCACGTCGGCGTGGGGTGCGTCAACCCGCATTCCCGATCGATCTGCCTGTGCGACCTCGGGATGATCCATGTAATGGTGATCCGACGCACAGATGGCGCAGGCGAGTGTCCGCACCAACATCTGTCCAGAAGCTGGCACCGGCGTTGAGACCTCGCGCAGTGCAAGGGTGCCTTCTTTCAAGCTTACAGCGAGCACCGTCAGGTACCTTCCGTGGATCTCAGAGCCAGGGCGGCATAGCTGGGGTCGGACAGGGCGCGTTCTCCGGTGGCCGGGTACCCGGGCGCTGCCGTGGTTTCTGTGCTGTCCATGCCATGAAGATAGCTGCGGTGAATGATGCGCCACTCTCCTCCTTGGCGTACCCACCGATCGACATAACGCCCGGATGTAACCGTATCGTTCAGGGTGCCGTGCGGCCCCCTGGACCGGAGTCTGGCAAGCACGTAGGTTTCGCTTCCAGCCCGATCTCCATCGACGGTGATGTAGATGTTGCTCAGATGGTGGCTGTGAGCCTCCATGGCAGGATGCACGGCGCCGATGAAGTCGGCGAACTCAGCTCCGCTCCCTACGAACATCGGTCCGTAGTCAAGGTGAGCGTTCTCATGGAACACCAAGCGGATCAACTCGCGATCGATCCGATCAACCCCCCTCGCATAGTCAAGGAGTCGCTCCGTGATCGACTGCTTGTCTACTAGTCCCTGAAGGTCCAACTCGGCCATGCCTGACTCCTCGATCGGTCCGGTCCGTAACGAGTCTTGCCGCTTCGCTGGGCGGACGTGGCCAGCGCAGAGGAATCATCTTCAGACAGCCAGGTCCCACCACACCTGTGTCG
>JBEKOI010000284.1:0-5195 GCA_049521915.1 Acidimicrobiales bacterium
CGGCCCACCGAATCGATCACCCTCAACGCGGCCGAGCTGGAGATCACCTTCGCCGAGCTCAATGACGGAGACCCTGACGGCGGCTATGCCCTGGCCCCCTCGGCCATCGAGCTCGACACCGACGAGGAACGGGCCACCCTCGCGTTCGCAGAAACGCTCACTCCAGGTCCGGCCACCCTGCACTTGACCTTCAACGGCATCCTCAACGACAAGTTGCACGGCTTCTACCGGTCCACATTCTCCGACGAGGCCGGCGTCGAGCACGTCATCGCCACCACCCAGATGGAGTCGACCGACGCACGCCGGGCGTTCCCGTGCTGGGACGAGCCCGAGCTCAAGGCGACCTTCGAGATCACCCTCGTGGTCGACGATGCCCTTGCCGCCTTCTCCAACGGGTCGGTGGTCGAGGAGACGCCCGAGGTCGGCGGGAAGCGGCGGGTCCGGTTCGCCCCCACCATGGTCATGTCCACGTACCTCGTCGCATTCATCGTCGGCCCCCTGGAGGCCACCAACCCGCTCGAGGTCGACGGCGTGCCGCTGCGCATCGTGCACCGTCCCGGCCAGGGCCACCTGGTCCCCTTCGCCCTTACGGTGGGGGCCCACGCCCTCCGCTTCTTCGGCGAGTACTTCGGCATCCCTTACCCGTCGGACAAGCTCGACCTGGTGGCCATCCCCGACTTCGCCTTCGGGGCCATGGAGAACCTGGGGTGCGTCACCTTCCGCGAGTCGGTGCTGCTGGTCGACCCGGCGCAGGCCTCCCGCGTGGAGCTCGAACGGGTCGCCGACGTGATCTGCCACGAGATCGCCCACATGTGGTTCGGCGACCTGGTCACCATGAGGTGGTGGAACGGCATCTGGCTCAACGAGGCCTTCGCCACCTTCATGGAGGTCCTCGCCGTCGACGCCTTCCGACCCGAGTGGCAGCGCTGGGTGAGCTTCGGCGTCGAACGGGAGGCAGCCATGGCCGTCGACGGCCTCCATGCCACCCGGCCGGTCGAGTTCCCGGTGGGCCGGCCCGAAGAGGCCCAGGGCATGTTCGACGTCCTCACGTACCAGAAGGGCGGCAGTGTGCTCCGGATGCTCGAGCAGTTCCTCGGGCCCGACGTCTTCCGTGAGGGCATCAACGACTACCTGACCACCCACAGCCACGCCAACACCGAGACCTCGGACCTGTGGGACGCCCTCGAGCGTTCCAGCGGACGGGCGGTGCGCACGATCATGGACACCTGGATCAACCAGGGTGGGTACCCGCTGGTGCGGGTGGGCGAGGATGGGTCCCTCACCCAGACCCCGTTCTCCTACCGCGGAGAACCGGGTGGCGCCATCGGCTCGGCATGGTTGGTCCCCGTCCTCACCCGGTCATTCCGGGGTGCCGATTTCGACTCCCCGTCCATCCTCCTGGACGGATCCCGGCCCGCGGAGGATGCGGTGACCATCAAGTCCGGGGCCGATCTCGTGAACGCGGGAGGCTCCGGGTACTACCGGGTCTCCTACCCGACAGCCATGGTCGAGCGCCTGGCCGGGAAGCTGGCCGAGCTGGCGCCACTCGAGCGCTACAACCTCGTGTCGGATACCTGGGCGGCGTCACTGTCAGGCCAGGCCCCGCTCTCGGACCTGCTCCGCCTGGCCCGGGCCCTGGTCGATTCGGCCGAGGGAGACCCGAGCGTGTGGTCAGTGGTGCTCGGGGCTCTGGGTCTGTTCGACCGGGTGATCCCCGACGGCGACCGGCCGGTGCTGGCACAGTCCGTCCGCACGCTCCTCGGTCCCCTGGCCCGCGATCTGGGCTGGGACCCGCGTGACGGTGACGGTGAGCGGACCCCGTCGCTGCGGGCATCGGTCCTACGCACACTGGGCACCATCGGAGAGGACCCGGAGACCCAGGCCGAGGCCGAGCGTCGCTTCGCCGGCGCCGGTACCACCACCCTCCATCCCGACACGGAGTCGGCGATTCTGGACATCGTGGCCTCCCGAGGCGGGGAGCCGGAATTCGAGGCGTTCCTGGCCCGGTACCGGGCGCCGGCCAACCCGCAGGAAGAGAACCGCTACCTCTATGCACTGGCCTCGTTCAACCGGATCGACCTGGCCATGCGGGCCTTCGATCTGGCCATGACCGAGGTCCGGACCCAGAACGCGCCCTTCGTGCTCCAGCTGCTTGTGGTCAACCGGACCACCGGGCCGACGGTGTGGCAGCGGATCACCGAGGAGTGGGACACGCTGGTGTCCAAGTTCCCGTCCAACATCCTTCCCCGGATGCTGGACGGTGTCCGCACCCTGTGCACACCGCCGGAGCTCGCCGACCAGGTGACCGCGTTCGTCGAGAGCCACCCGCTTCCCACCGGAGGGCGGACGGTCGAGCAGATCCTCGAGCGGTTGGCGGTCAGTGTGGCCTTCGGTCAGCGGGAAGGGCGGAGCCTGGCCACCTCGCTGGCCGAGACGGTCGGAGCGCCGCAGTAACACTGGACCTGCTTCGCGCTCCGTAACCTGAAGCGGTGGATCCGGGAATCGTCCTCACCGTCTTCGCGCTCGTCTTCGTGGCGGAGCTCCCGGACAAGACGATGATCGCCACGCTGATCATGGGGAGCCGGTACCGACCCGTGCTGGTGTGGATGGGTGCCACGCTGGCCTTTTGCATTCACGCGGCGATTGCCGTGGCGGTGGGTCAGTTGCTGCAGCTGCTCCCCCACCGGTGGATCGAAGCGGTCACCACCCTGCTGTTCGCCGCCGGCGCGGCCTACCTTCTCCTCGTCCCCGAGAAGGAGGCGGAGATCGAGGGAGAGGAGGAAGCGGACCGGGCCGGCGTGGAGTTCAGGACCGTGGGCGCCGCCTTCGCCGTCATCTTCATCGGTGAATTCGGGGATCTCACCCAGATCCTCACCGCCAACCTGGCCGCCAAGTACCACCAACCGGTGGCGGTGTTCATCGGCGCCTTCGGCGCCCTGGCCACGGTGTCCGCCCTGGGCGCCTTCGGAGGGCGGGCGCTGCTCCGGTACCTGCCGTTGACGGCCATCCGCAAGGGGGGCGGCGTACTGCTGGCCGGGTTTGCCGTCTACAGCCTGGTGACCCTGGTCTGAGGCTGACGACTCCCCTCCGAGTGAGGTTCCGCTTTCGAACGCCATGCCCGGACGTGACAGGCTGCACACATGGAAGACGCAACTCCCTCATCCACGGGCACCATGGCGACGGGGACTCCGTCCACCGAGCTGAGAGAGCGGCGCGACCAGCTCCTCGGCGCGGCCCGGGCAGCCACCGGCTTCATGCCCGATGACGAGGGCGAGGCCCTCTACCTGGCCGCACTGCGAGCCGGAGCTTCCTTCGTGGGGGCCACCTTCGTGGAGATCGGGGCATGGTGCGGCAAATCGAGCGTCTACCTGGGCACGGCGGCGGAAGAGACGGGCGCGGTGTTGTTCAGCCTCGACCACCACCACGGATCCGAGGAGAACCAGGTCGGATGGGAGCACCACGACAGCACGCTCGTCGACCCGGAGACCGGAACCATCGACACCCTTCCCCGCTGGCGGCGCACCGTCGGCGGGGCTGGGCTCGAGGCCTCGGTGATCGGCATCGTCGGGGATTCACCCACCGTCTCGTCCCACTGGTCGACACCGTTGGCGTTCTGCTTCATCGACGGTGGTCACGGCGAGGAGCCGGCATGGGCCGATTACCGGGGATGGGCGCCGAAGGTGGTCGAAGACGGGTGGTTGGCCATCCACGACGTGTTCCCGGATCCGGCCGACGGGGGGCGGCCTCCCTACGACATCTGGCGGGCGGCTCTCGATTCCGGCCGGTTCGTCGAGGACGGCGAGTGCGGCTCGTTGCGGATCCTGAGGCGCGTCTGAGGGGAGATCAGGCCGCGCCTCGACGTGACGGTACGATCTAAGAGCGGTGAGCCAAACGGAAAGGGTTCAGGCTGGATGGACCTTCAATCGGCGGAGTTCATGGTAGGCAGATCGCTTGCCCGTATCCCCTGGGGGCGCGTCCTCGTTGTGAACCTGGGGCTCGTGCTCGTCATGAACGTTGCGGTGCCCTCGTCGGTAGCCAGTGCGAGCCACGGGCCCGGCCCACGTCCCTCGATCAAGGCGTCGCATGCCGACCCCGCCGGTCGTGTGCCCCACTCGGTGCCGACCAAGGCAGCCGACTGCCCCTGGGTCAGCTCCACGGCGTCTTCGGCGGAACGCGCCGCCATGGTGGTCGCCCGGATGAACCTCTCGCAGCTCGACGACATGGCTCATCGAGTCCTTGGACCTTATGAGGGCAACACCGTCGCCATTCCCTCCCTCTGCGTACCGGCGCTGGCCATCTCTGACGGACCGGCCGGGGTGGCAGTCGGGATGACCGGGGTCACGCAACTCCCCGCGCCGGTCAGTGCCGCGGCGACATGGGACCCGTCAGAGGTCCGCCAGTACGGCACCGTGGTCGGGAGTGAGCTGGCCGGAAAGGGGATCGATGTCGGCATGGGGCCGACGGTCAACATCGTCCGTGACCCCAGGTGGGGTCGGGCCTACGAGTCCTACGGCGAGGACCCGTATCTCTCCGGCCAGATCGCGGCGGCCGATGTCGAGGGGGTGCAGAGCCAGGGTCCGGTGGCCATGGTGAAGCACTTCGCGGTGTACAACCAGGAGACGTACCGCAACACCCCGGCCGACGATGCCATCGTCACCGACCGGGTGATCCACGAGATCTACCTCCCGGCGTTTCAGGCCGCCGTCCAACAGGGGGGTGCCGGTGCGGTCATGTGCTCCTACTCCACCATCAACGGGGTCGACGCCTGCCAGGACCCCTATCTGGCCAACATCCTCTTCGGCCAGTGGCATTTCGGCGGGTACGTGCAGTCCGACGGCGGCGCCACTCACTCCACGGTGGCTGCGGCCAACGCCGGGCTCGAGGACATGGAAGGCCAGACCGGCGTGTACTTCGGGGCGGCACTCGAGGCCGCCGTCAGGGATGGGAAAGTTGCCCGCAGCACCCTCCGGAAGATGGCGGCGCGGGTGCTCACCACCATGTTCAGGTTCGGCCTCTTCAACCGGGCGCACACCGGAGGCAAGAGCACCGTCGTCACCTCCCCGGCACATGTCGCAACAGCCAGAGCCGTGGCCGATGAAGGTACCGTGCTCTTGAAGAACTCGGGCGCCATCCTGCCCCTGTCGAGAAAGGTCCCGTCGATTGCGGTCATCGGCGACGATGCTGGACAGGACGCC
>JBEKOI010000285.1:0-5191 GCA_049521915.1 Acidimicrobiales bacterium
CGCGGACATCGGCGAGGCCCGCACCCGGGTGGACAACCTGGGCTCCCTCCCGGTGGCCGACATCGACATCGCCACCGGCTCACGGCTGCTGATGTCGGGACCGGACGCGGGTACGTTGTTCGAACAGGCGCGGGACGAGTGGCTGGTGCTGATGGCCGGCGCCCTGGCCGGGATGGGCACCCGCTCCCTCGAGATCGGCGTGGAATACGTGAAGGAACGTCACGCCTTCGGCGTGCCCATCGGCTCCTTCCAGGCGGTGGCCCATGGCCTGGCCGATGCCGCCACCAGTGTCGACGGCGGAGGCCTGCTGGCCCGGGAGGCGGCCTGGGCCGCAGCCGAGGAGCCCGACCGGGCGCCGGAGCTGGCCGCACTGGCCTGTGCCTTCAACGCCGAGGCGGCCCGGGAGGCGAGCTACCGGAGCCTGCACTACCACGGCGGGTACGGGTTCATGCTCGAGTTCGACATCCAGTTGTACTTCCGCCGGGCCAAGGCCTGGCCGGCGCTGTTCGCCGAACCGTCGGCTCTGTACGCCCGGGCCGAGGGCCACCGCCTCTCCGCCCCTCGGCAGGGGGTCTGACCATGGACTTCCGGCTCGGCCAACGCAGCGACGTCTTCCGGCAGGAGGCACGGGCCTTCCTGGACGAGGCCCTCACCGACGAGGTGCGCGACCAGATGCACCGGACCGGGGTCCACCACAACTGGGACTTCCACCGTCGCCTGGTCGAGCGAGGGTGGCTGGCCCCCGGGTGGCCCGAGGAGTTCGGAGGCCAGGGCCGGGACCCTCTCGAGATGCTGGCCTTCGCCGAGGAGTTCCACCGGGCCGGTGCCCCCACCTATGCGGTGGGCACGACCCTCATGGTGGCCAACATCATCCGCCAGATCGGCACCGACGAGCAGAGGCAGTTGATCCTGCCTCCGGCGCTGGGCGGGGAGATCATCATCGTGCTCGGGTTCACCGAGCCCGAGTCGGGCTCCGACGTGGCCGCGGCCCAGACCAGGGCGGTCCGGGACGGCGATGAGTGGGTGGTGAACGGGCAGAAGATGTTCACCACCAACGCCCAGGAGGCCGACTACGTCTTCATGCTGACCCGGACCAATCCCGACCTCCCCAAGCACCAGGGGCTGACCACCTTCCTGGTCCCGCTCCGCCAGCCCGGCGTCGAGATCCAGCCCGTGCACACCCTCTCGGGCGAGCGCACCAACCTGACCTTCTACTCCGATGTCCGGGTGGACGATGCCTTACGCATCGGCGCCGTGGACGGCGGGTGGGACGTGATGAAGGTGGGACTGACCCTCGAGCGGGCCGGAGACCAGGGAGGCGAGTCGATCCGGCTGCTGGCCATCATGGAGGGGTGGGTCCGGGACGCGGTGGGCGATGACGGGCGAAGCATGGTCGACGACACCCACGTCCGGGCCCGTCTGGGCCGGGCCGCGGCCGAAAACGAGGTCACCACCCTGCTCTGTCGCCGGTGTGCCTGGATCCACGAGTCGGGGGGGTCGCCGGGGGTCGAGGGCTCGATGAGCAAGCTGTTCGCCTCCGAAGCGCTGACCCGACAGTCGGCCGACTTCGTCGACCTCCTGGGCCGGGACGGGATCCGGAGCCAGGGTGATCCCTCGGCGGGCGCGGCCGGGGCTGCCGACTACGCCTTCCGGTTCGCCCTCGGCACCACGACCTACGGCGGGACCAGCGAGGTCCAGCGCAACATCATCGCCCAGCGGGGGCTGGGGCTGCCCCGGTCACGCTGAGGCGGGCTCGACGGGAGAGCCTGGGGCGGCCGAGAGACCGCCACCCACTGCCCGGGCGTCAGTCGTCGGCTCTGGCCCGGCTAAAGCCGAAGAACGCCTTCTCCTTGACGAGGTCGGCCACCGCGCCGGGAACCATCGTTTCCCAGGTGCTGTCACCTCCGGCAATCTTCTTCAGGACATCGCGGCTGAAGATGCTGAGGTAGTCGTGCCGGAAATTGTCCAAGGGAACAAAACTGCCCCGCATGGCCAGGTACTCGTAGAGCGGTCGCAGTGACGGCTCGACCTCGAGGTTGTCCACGGTCTGCAGCTCTTCCTCCTCGGTACGCTGCAACGGGTAGACGTAGATGCGGAGATCGTTCTTGAACAGCCGGCCGAAGCTCTCGAGGATGCCCCCCGGGAGCTGGGTGTAGAACTTCTCGTCGAAGAGCTCGATGAGGCTCGGCACGCCCATGACGATCCCAATGCGTCCGGTCGTCCGTGAAGCGATGTAGGCGGCCAGACGGTAGTACTCGAAGTAATCGGAGATCAGGACGGTCAGCCCACACGCGGCCAGCAGATCGGCCCGGGCGAGGAAGTCGCTGCGGTCGACGTCGGACCCTCCGGCCAGGAGGTTTCGCATGGTCAGCTCGGCCAGGGGGAGAACCGGCTGCCCTTCGACGGCCGGGTCGGCCTCGAACTTGGCCAACGCCGTCTCCAGCATGTCGATGTTGACCAACGTCGTCGGCCGGAAGCTGCCCCGCTCGACGAGGACGGCCTTCTTCCGGAGGGCCTCGCTCGGTTGCAGGACGGCGCGGTCCGGGCCGAACATGGCCACGCCGCTCAGGCCCAGCTGCACCAGCTTGAGCGCCATGAGGCGGTTGTCCACGCGGCGGAACTCGATGCCCCGAAACTCGATCATGTCGATCTCGATCCGGCCGGTGGTGAGCCTGTCCAGAAGGCTCTCCACCAACTCCTCGGGCTCGTGGTGAAGGAAGAACGCGCCGTGGAGCAAGTTGATACCGACCACTCCGATCGCCTCTTGTTGAAGTGACGCCTCGATGTCGAGCATCCGAACGTGGAGGATGATCTGGCTGGGCTCGTCCCGGGGGTGGGCCTGGAACTTGAGCCCCATCCATCCATGGCACTCGTTGTTCCCCTGATAGCTGCGGGCCACGACCGTGTTGGCGAAGGCGAAGAATGACGTGGTGTCGCCGCGCTTGTCGCTCAGCCGATCGAGGTTCAGCTGGTGTTCGTGGTCCAGCATGGCCTGCAGCCGGCCCGCCGACACGTACCTGTCCACTTCGCCGTAGATCGCGTCGCTGACCAACATGTCGTAGGCGGAGATGGACTTGGCGATCGTCCCTGCCGCGCCGCCGACCCGGAAGAACCACCGGGCGACCTCCTGGCCCGCCCCGATCTCGGCGATGGTTCCGTACCATCTCGGGTCGAGGTTGATGCGGAGCGCCTTTTGATGGGTGTCCTCGCCGACGTGCATCACCGAGTCGAGCACGGCACCTCCTGGCAGGCATGGGGTTGGATCATGGGACCCAGGGTAGGAACCTGATGATTTCGGCAGCATGTTCTCCGGATGAATCCTGGGTAACAATGCTCCGCCGGCTCCTCGATGGGTCCTGGTCGCCGGGGTCCTGGTCGCATTCTCACTCCAGGGTGAAGGTGGCTACCGAAAAGTGCCCCCTACCACGGCACCTCGGGGGCATGGCCCACTTGCTTATGGCGCCGTAAAAGTGGGACACCCGATGCTGCCCAATGCGGCCGTTGACGACCATTCCGTCAGTCTCGTCTGGGCCGCCAAGAATCCACACGAGCGACCAGGTGCTTGCAGTCGTTGACCCCGCCTGGTGCGGCCCGATCAGGACACGCTCGATTGTCGGCCGGCCGGTGCGCGGTTATCTATCAATGCGTTCTTGGGTGGACCGACTGTCGCCCCCGTGGCCCGCGAGCCGAATTCCAGCGCGGTCGTCCGGTCGGAGCCGAACGGCAGTGCAGCCTTCGGGTTGACGAACTACTGCGGCTCGCGGGAAGAGGGTCCCACAGGATAACAAACCCGACTATTGACTGAAGCTATACACTCAGAGTATTCTCTCAGGTATGAGCGTTCCTATGACCCTCCTCGGACTCCTCGATCGCGAATCGAGCCACGGCTACGACTTGAAGCGCGATTACGACGCCTACTTCGGGCGCGGCCGGCCGCTGCCCTACGGCCAGGTGTACGCCACGCTCTCCCGCCTGGCGAGAGACGGGAAGGCGATCGTCGGCGAGGCCGAGCCGGGAGCCGGACCCGATCGCAAGCGGTACAACATCACCGAGACCGGCCGGAACGAAGTCGAGGCGTGGCTCTCGGAACCCATCCCCGCCGAGCCCCACCTGCAGACCGATCTGTTCGTGAAAGTCGTCCTGTCGCTGATGCTCGGTCGCCGTGCCGAGGAATACCTGGATGCGCAGCGCGCCGCACATCTGCGCCGGATGCGCGAGCTCACGGACATCAAACAAAAGGGAACCCTGATCGATTCGCTCCTCGCAGACCACGGTCTGTTCCACCTCGAGGCCGACCTCCGCTGGATCGACCTCACGACCGCTCGCCTCACCGCACTCGCCACGGAGGTTGCCTCATGAACATGCCCAACGTTTCTGCCCTCATCCCGCCCGGGGGCACCATCATCGAGGCGCAGGACCTCGTGCTCTCCTTCGGCGAGACCCCGGCGCTGCGCGACGCCAGCCTGGCAGTGCAGCGGGGCGAGATCGTCGCAGTCATGGGCCCGAGCGGATCGGGCAAGTCGACGCTGCTCCACTGCCTCGCCGGCATCCTGGTCCCCGCGGCGGGCCGGGTGATCTTCGACGGGCACCGCATCGACGCGCTGCGCGAGGAGCAGCGAAGCCGGCTCCGCCGAGACCGTTTCGGTTTCGTCTTCCAGTTCGGCCAGCTCGTCCCGGAACTCACAGCCGAGGAGAACGTCGCCCTCCCACTCCTTCTGGGCGGGACGCGCCGCCAACAGGCCATGGCCCGAGCGCGGAGCTGGTTCGCCCGACTCGAGCTCGACGGACTGGAAAGCCACCGGGCGGGCGAGATGTCAGGGGGCCAGGCCCAGCGAGTCGCCCTCGCTCGGGGCATGGTCGCGCAGCCGGACGTGCTGTTCGCCGATGAGCCCACCGGCTCACTCGACTCCCTGACCGGCGAGCTCGTCATGAACCTGATGACCAGCGTGGCCCGCGAGGAGGGAATCACGGTCGTCCTCGTCACCCACGAGCCCCGCGTCGCCGCCTACGCCGAGACGGCCGTGTCGCCAGCCCGCTGGCGGTCGGCGCATGATCCGGCTCGGCCTCCGGCTGACCTTTGGGAGTGGTCGTGAAGCCCTCCTGCGGGTCCTCGTCACCGCTGTTGCGGTCGCCCTCGGCGTTGGCTTGCTGCTGGCCGCCTTGGCCGGCATCAATGGTCTCCACGCCCAGA
>JBEKOI010000286.1:0-5182 GCA_049521915.1 Acidimicrobiales bacterium
AAGTTTCACCACCACCTTCTCAGTAGACCAGACCCCGGAGGAAGTCTTCACTGCCATCAACGATGTTCGTGGATGGTGGTCGGGAGAAATTGAAGGGTGCACCGACCAAACCGGCGCTGAATGGACCTATCGTTACCAGGACATCCACTACTCACACCAGCAGATCACGGAATTGATCCCTGGCCAGAGGGTCGCGTGGCACGTGCTGGACGGCACCCTCAACTTCACTCAGGACAAGACCGAGTGGACGGGTACGGATATTACGTTTGACATCTCCGAAAGGGGCGACAAGACAGAGGTCCGCTTCACCCACGTGGGCCTCATCCCCGAATTCGAGTGCTTCGACAACTGTTCGAGCGCCTGGGGGTTCTACATCAACGGCAGCCTGCGGAGATTCATCACCACCGGGAAAGGTGAGCCTAACGAGAAGGAATAGACCCTCCACGCGATGGCCGGGACGCATGTGGGGGAGAAAACGACAGACAGATGGCAAAGGCGCCGAACCAAATGGAGGATCTACTGATGACGAACCACCGCATTGGAACCCGCAACGAGTGGCTCACAGCCCGGCTGGAGCTGCTGACAGCCGAGAAGGAGCTGACCCGCCTGAACGACGACCTGGCTCGCCGGCGTCGGGAGATGCCGTGGGTGCGCCTCGACAAGGGGTACACCTTCGATACCGAAGGCGGCGAGTCCTCGCTGGCCGACCTGTTCCGCGGCCGCTCGCAGCTCCTCGTCTATCACTTCATGTTCGACTCCGACTGGGATGAGGGCTGCCCGAGCTGCTCGTCACTGGCCGACGGCTTCGACGAGACGCACCTCCACCTTCAGAACCACGACGTCGCATTCACCGCGGTATCGCGAGGACCACTCGAGAAGCTGCTCGCCTACCGCCAACGGATGGGCTGGAGCTTCCCATGGGCTTCGTCGGGACGAAGCGATTTCAACCACGACTTCCACGTGACGATCGATCCCACCGTGGCACCGGTTGAGTACAACTACAAGGATCAGGTGCAGCTCGAGGCGGAGAATGTCGCCTGGCGCGACTGGTCGGGCGAGCAGCCCGGCATGAGCGCGTTCGCGCGTGATGGTGACGACGTCTACCACACCTATTCCGCCTACGCCCGCGGACTCGACTCGCTCTGGACCATGTGGCAGTGGCTCGACCGGTCACCCCTCGGCCGCAACGAGGGCGACATGTCGTGGTTCCACCGCCACGATGAATACGAAGCCGGCTACCGATGACGGCCACCGCTCACCGCGTGTCGTCGTCAGCCGGTCGGGCCGAACCGCTCCACGCGTATTCGTTGCTCCGGAATTCCGGTGTCGCCCAGAACACCGGTGGCGGCATCGCAAAACCCTGACGACCCGCACACGTAGGCCATCGTTTCCGGCGCCAACGGTGAGGGTAGATCTTCAGGGCTGAGACGACCCGGCGGCCGGGGCCACCCTTCGGGTGCTCTGCGGGTATAGAGGACCTTCGTCTCCGGACCGGGCAGTTCGGTGGCGTAGTACAGGTCCTCGGGCGCCCGGATCGACACGATGAGATGGACGAGGTCCGACCTGCCCGTCCGCCGGGCCTGCCGAAGCATGGCCATCAGCGGCACGAGACCGGATCCTCCTGCGATCAGGAGGGCGGGTGTGTCCTCGCGCCACACGAACCAACCACCGATCGGCCCTCGCACCTCGAGCGTGTCGCCGACCACCACCTCGTCGTGCAGGAAGGAGGAGATCTCACCCTCGGGTAGACGCTCCACCGTGAGCTCGATCTCGCTGGATCCGTCGGGAGCCGAGCTGACCGAGTAGGAGCGGGACGCGGTGTAGCCGTCTGGAGCGGTCAGGCGCACCACGTAGTGCTGGCCGGCCAGGTACTCGGCCGGCGTGTCCAGGGCCAACCGGAAGGTCTTGGCCGAGGCCGTCTCGGGACGGATGTCCACGACAGTGGCGTTCTGCCACTTCCCTGGAGGTGGAACCGGGGGGATGGGCTCAGTCACCTTGATAGCGCTGCTCGAGCCAGGGATCTCCGTGGTCGTGATAGCCGTTCTGCTCCCAGAATCCCGGTTGATCGTGGTCGAGCAGCTCGAGTCCGGAGACCCACTTGGCACTCTTCCAGAAGTAGAGATGGGGCACGAGCAGACGGGCCGGCCCCCCGTGCACCCGGGCCAAGGGTTCACCTTCGAACTCCCAGGCCACCCAGGCCTTGCCCCCGGTCACGTCGGCCAGGGGCAGGTTGGTGGAGTACCCGGTGTGGGAGGTGGCCAGCACGAAGCTGGCCGACGGCAGCGGTCGGGCCGCCGCCAGCAGGGTGTCGACCGACACGCCGCGGAAGGTGACGCCGAGCTTCGACCAGGTGGTGACACAGTGGATGTCGCCCGAGTAGGTCGAATCCGGCAGCGCCTGCATCTCCTCCCATGTCCAGGTGGTGGGTGCTTCGACCAACCCCTGGATGGAGAAGGTCCAGCCCTCCGTGCGGAGGGTCGGGGTGGCTTCGGCTGTGAGCACCGGCCAGTCCGAACCGACGTCGTACTGGCCCGGTGGCAGACGCGGGTCGCGTGGTCCTTTGCTGCGAAACCCTCGTGTGAAGTTCATCGCCTGCCTCCCCCTATCGCTTGCCGGTGTCGGCCGGTGGCACACCGGTCGAGGAGCATTGCCGAGGACAAATCCTGTAGTGCACAAGTCTATGGATAACCCGACGTTGCCTCTTTCACTGCACGGTCTCACTCGCTCTGGAGCACAGCCGACGCGACCCTGCGGATCCGATCAGGATCGGCGATCACGTCGATCTCGACGATCTTCCCGTCGGCGACGGTGAAGGCCATCACGCCGTGAGGCCGCCCATGGAGGGTGATCACAACCCCGGCGGCGCCGTTCACCAACGCGGGGTGGATCTGTGCCGCCGGATTGGCGCCCAAGCGTGCTTGCCGGGCGACGGCGGCTGGGCCGTGGACGACGATGGACGCGGCCGGGCGCCCGGGACCGAAGTCCGCTCGCAGCACGACGTCGGGGTGGAGGAGGTCAACCAGGGAATCGAAGTCACCGCGCCGGGCGGCTGAGTAGAAGGCATCGACCACCGCGCGTTGACGAGCGAGGTCGGGGCTCGGTGCGGGCACCTCGGCACCTTTGACCCGGCGCCGCGCCCTGCTTGCCAGCTGCCGCGCCGCGGCCGGGGACCGCCCTACCATGGGAGCGATCTCCTCGAATGGCAGGTCGAACATGTCGTGGAGAACGAAGGCCAGGCGCTCGGCCGGAGCCAGAGTGTCCAGCACCACCTGGAGCGCCAGACCGACCGAATCGGCGAGCAGCGCCTCTTCCTCGGGTCGGAGTTCTCCTTCGCGGCTGACGATCGGATCAGGGAGGTGCACCTCCCACGGCTCCTCGCGCCGGACAGTGCGCGACCGCAGCATGTTGAGACAGACACGGGCGACGATTGTCGTCAGCCACCCACCGAGATTCTCGACATGGTCCACCTCTGCCCGGCTGACCCGCACCCAGGCGTCCTGGACGGCGTCATCGGCCTCGGTGAGCGAGCCCAGCATCCGGTAGGCGACCGCTCGCAGACGGGACCTCTGTTCCTCGAAGCGCTCCGTCAGCCAGTCGTTCTCATCCATCAGGCACATCCTTGCTGAAAAGGGTCACCACGATGACCCCGCAGCGACGACGGATGTGACAGGCAGGGATGGGATGGTGCTCCTCCGGAGATCCCCTGGCCAACGGCCGGCTTTTGCGGACCGGTCACATTCCGCGGCTGCCGGGTGTCAAAGAGGGTGACGTTCCAAATCCAATCGATGCAAGAAGAAGGAGAAACCATGAAATCCCGGATCACGAGTCCCGTCCTCAGCGTGCCGGGCGTCCTCGACGCCCTCCAGAGCCTCGGTCAGGCGGCCAATGCGGCCGCGAACCAGGCCGGTGTGCCGCAGGCCACGGTGGACCTCGTCAGTCTGCGGGCCAGCCAGATCAACGGCTGTGCCGTCTGCTTGGATATGCACACCCGCGGAGCGAAGAAGGCTGGGGAGACCGACGAGCGCCTCTTCACCGTGGCCGCGTGGCGGGACGCGCCGTACTTCACCGACGCCGAGCGGGCCGCCCTGGCCCTGACCGAGGCGGGGACCCGGCTCGCCGAC
Source organism: Acidimicrobiales bacterium (assembly GCA_049521915.1). GTDB lineage: Bacteria > Actinomycetota > Acidimicrobiia > Acidimicrobiales > RAAP-2 > Bog-756. The sequence continues at coordinate 4,122 of JBEKOI010000286.1, forward strand.
CGAGCCGACCCGGTGCCTGACGCAGTCTTCGACCAGGCGGCCGAGCACTATGACGAGCAGGCTCTGGCTGCCCTGATCGTCTGCATCGCATCCATCAACACCTGGAACCGGCTCAATGTCGTGAGCGGTCAGGAAGCCGGGGAATGGACGGCGCAATGGGCCGGCTGATCCTCACGGTGACGTGAATGCCGCCCCGATGGTGGCCGATGCCGTGGTTGCGTTATCGCTCGTGCTAGCCAGGCGGGTCGACGGTGAGCGTGAAGACCTGGGCCACCAATCCGGTCCCGCTGATGGCAAGGATGAGGAGGGTTGACGTCTGGGCCCTCGTCCCCGTGGGCGTGCCCGAGATGGTGGCCGTCCCGTTCCCGTTGTTGACGAGCGTCACCCCTGCCGGCAGGAAGCCGAGCTCGAGGAGGGTCGCCACCGGGTACCCGCTCGCCTGCACCGTGAAGGAGAAGGCGGTGCCGGCGGTGACGGTGTCCGACGTCGCGCTGGTGAAGGCCGGGGCCTGATCGACGGTGAGGGTGAAGGCCTGGGTCACCGTTCCCAACTTGTTGGCGGCCGTGAGAGTGACCCGGAATACGCCGTTGGCCGTCGGAGTGCCGCCCAGGGTGGCCGTGCCGTTGGCCGCCGCGGTGAAGGTGACGCCCGCGGGCAGGGCACCCGTTTCAGTGAGGGTCGGCGACGGGGCGCCGCCGGCCTTGACCGCGAAGGTGAAGGAGTTGCCGAGGGTGACGGTGTCAGACGCCGCGCTGGCGAAGGTCGGCGCCGAGGCGGCGGCAACGGTCAGCGTGAAGGCCTGGGTCACCGTGCCCGAGGAGTTGGTGGCGGTAATGGTCAGGTGTGATGTCCCCGCGGTGGCGGCGGTGCCGGCCAGCGTCGCCGTCCCGTTGGCTCCGGCTGTGAAGGTGACACCGTTGGGCAGGGTCCCGGCCCCGGTGAGGGTCGCCGCCGGGGTGCCCGTCGTGGTCACCGGGAAGCTGAAGGCGGTGCCGGTGGCAGCGGTGTACGAGGCCGCGCTGGTGATGGACGGGGCCTGGTCGACGGTGAGGGTGAAGGCC
>JBEKOI010000287.1:0-5137 GCA_049521915.1 Acidimicrobiales bacterium
CACCATCGGCACCTATGAGCATGACCGGTTTGTCCGACGGCGTCCCGGCCGGCGCCACCGGCGCCCAGCCGATAGCGGTTGCCACCGTCGGGCCGGCCAGTGCGTCGAAGGCCGTCTGGCCTCCCGCCGAATGGCCGACTGCGGCGACTCGATGTCGGTCGGCGACACCGTAGAGGACGGAGCCCGACTGCGACGAGGCGCGCTCGACCGCGGTCAGCGACGATTGCATGATCGAAGAGTCCTGAGCGGCCGTCGGTTTGGTCTTCGTCCCCAGCACCTGGGCGGCCAGGCCGCGTTCGAGGTAGTCGGCGCTGACCACGACGTACCCCCACGCGGCGATGCCTGTCAGCAGCGTCGAATAGTACAGACGTTCGCCTCCGTACCCGTGGCTGAAGAGCACGATGGGGTACGGCCCCGACTTCGAGGCGGGCGCGCCGGCGTACGCGTCCACGGTGGTGGTGGTGTTGAACTTGGCCGGGAGGATTCCCTGAACGGATTTCGGGAGGGTCGAGGCCTCGGTATAGCTGAACTTCGGATGGGCGGCCACAGTGCCCGGATCGGCCGGGTAGTAGACGGTGGCCAGACGTTCGCCGAACTCGGGCCCGGCCCAACCCAGGTCGAGTGTCGTCACCCCGACGGAGTCGGGTCCTCTCCGCTGGTACTGAGGCGAGGAGGCCGGTGAGCTGCTCGAGGAGCACCCGGCCAGCAGCGCGAGCATCACCACCACCGAGCACGCGGCGGCTCGAACAGACGTCATCATTCCCCCCGGATCGGCCGATGCCTGGGCGAACTCTACTTCGGCGGACGCGGGCCGGGCAGTACCGGCGCAGCCGACAGGCCCGGCCGGCGATCGGCCCGGCTCCCGGCCCGGCGACGGGTCCGCCGATCGGCCTGGCGACGGGTCCGCCACCACCGGATCGGGCCATTTCCCCTCGAACGTGCTGGCCGGCGGCCGACGGGCGGGAAGCACTAGAACGGGTTCTATACTTGGGGTGCGGGGGTTTCGGCTGTTGCGGCCGCCCGAACCCGTGTCCATTCGTTCCAAGTCAGTGCTCGTAACGGCGAGCCCGAAACCTCCGAGGGGGACCCAGCATGGCCCAGCCCGTGATAGTCGAAGCAGTACGCACGCCGATCGGAAAGCGGAACGGTTGGATGGCGGGCTTCCACGCCGCAGAATTGTTGGGCAACGCCCAGGTGGAACTGGTCAAGCGGGCGGGGATCGATCCCGGCGACGTCGAACAGATTGTCGGGGGCTGTGTGACCCAGGCCGGTGAGCAGGCTTCCAACGTGACCCGGACGGCCTGGTTGAACCAGGGACTTCCCTACGAGGTCGCGGCCACAACGGTCGATTGCCAGTGCGGTTCTGCCCAGCAGGCCAACAATTTCGTGGCCAACCTGGTCAGTGCGGATGCCATCGAGGTCGGAATCGCCTGTGGCGTCGAGGCGATGAGCCGGGTCGGCCTTGGGGCCAATGCGTTCAACGGTCCCGGCAAGTCGAGGCCCGAGGGCTTCCCCTGGGACATGCCCGACCAGTTCGGGGCGGCCGAACGGATCGCCCAGAAGTACGAGATCACCCGCGACGACGTCGACTGGCTGGGCTTCGAGTCGCAGCGCAAGGCCGCGGTGGCGGTTGCCGAGGGCAGGTTCGACCGGGAGATCGCACCGCTCGAAGCCCCCGTACTCGGCGCTGACGGCCCGACCGGCGAGAAGACCCTGATCACCAAGGACCAGGGTCCGCGCGACACCACCCGCGAAGGCTTGGCCGGACTGAAGCCGGTGCTCCCCGACGGCATGCACACGGCGGGCAACAGCTCGCAGATCTCCGATGGGGCGGCAGCCGTGCTGTGGATGTCCGAGGGCCGGGCTGCGGAAGCCGGGCTGCGTCCCAGGGCCCGCATCGTGGCCCAGACCCTGGTCGGTTCCGATCCCTATTACCACCTCGACGGACCGATCGCCGCCACCACGGCCGTGCTGCGCAAGGCGGGCATGACCATGTCGGACATCGACATCTTCGAGGTCAACGAGGCCTTCGCCTCGGTGGTCATGTCGTGGGGCAAGGTGCACGACGTCGACTGGGACAAGGTCAACGTCAACGGCGGCGCCATCGCCCTGGGCCACCCGGTCGGTTCGACGGGTGCCCGGTTGATCACCACCGCACTCCACGAGTTGGAGCGGTCGGATTCCAACCTGGCCCTCATCGCCATGTGTTGCGGCGGCGCACTGGCCACCGGGACCATCATCGAGCGGATCTGACCCGCCGGGCACGGGTGCGGCTCCCGGGCATCGACTGCCGGGACCCGGACCCCACCGGCATCGACCGCCGAAAGTAGAATGTGTTCTAATTGACCGGGTCGCCGACCCTATGCCGGCAACTCGATGATTCGATCTGGGGCGGCAACGCGCCCGGGGCGTCGGACGGCCTCCGCCCCGGTTCCCGACGGAAGGAGCAACGTGGAAGGCACCGAACACCTGACCTACCAGCGAATCGGATCCACCGCGGTGGTGACCATGAACCGGCCCGAGGCGAAGAACGCGCTCTCGGGACCCATGCTCGTGGGCATGGCCGACGCCTGGGTGGAGATCGACTCGAACGACGACATCAGATGCGCGATCCTCACCGGGGCGGGGGGGACCTTTTGTGCCGGCATGGACCTCAAGTCGATGTCCGGCCCGGGCAACGAGTCGGTCAAGCAGCGGATGGCCGAGGACCCCGACCTTCACTGGAAGGCACTGTTGCGTCACTATTCGCTGAAGAAGCCCCTGATCGCGGCGGTCGAGGGTTGGGCGGTGGCCGGTGGCACGGAGATCCTCCAGGCCACTGATATCCGGGTGGCGGGGGAGGGGGCCAAATTCGGCGTGTTCGAAGCGCGGCGCGGCCTGTTCCCACTGGGCGGATCAACCGTGCGCCTCCGGCGCCAGATCCCGTTCACGGTGGCCATGGACCTGCTTCTCACTGCCCGGGAGGTCTCGGCCCAGGAAGCCAAGGAGATCGGGCTCATCGGGCGGGTGGTGCCGGACGGGACCGCCCTCGAGGCGGCGCTGGAGATCGCCGAAGTGATCGGGGCCAACGGACCGCTCGCCGTCGAGGCCATCAAGGCGTCGGTGAAGGCCACCGAGGGTATTCCCGAGGAGGACGCCCTCAAGATCGAGTTGGAGTTGGGCTGGCCGATCTTCGCCACCGAGGATGCCAAGGAGGGCCAGAAAGCATTCGCGGAGAAACGCCCGGCCAACTACCGTCGCCGGTGAGCGATCCGGAAGGCTCGGACCTGTCGGCGGAAGGACCCCGCCAGCGACTGGCCGCGGCACTGCGGCCGCTGATCACCATGACCGTGGCCGCGGCCGTCGACGACCAGGCCCTGACAAGAGCGGCCGAGGCCGTGGAGGCCGTCTCGGCCGGGCTGGCCGCGCAGAAGCAATCCGGGAAGCACCCTCGCCGGCCCCCCGACATGACCAACCCGCCCCAGGAGTTCTTCCCCAACAGCCCGATCACCGGGATGCTCAATCCGCTGGCCCCTCCCGTACGGGTGTGGATGGTGGAGGGCGACGACGGAGGCTATCGGGAGATCCGGGGCGAGGCCTACTTCGACTACCCCTACGAGGGTCCGCCCGCCTGCGTCCACGGCGGGGTGATCGCCGAAACCTTCGACGAGGTGCTGGGTGCCGCCAACATGGTGGCCGCCAACGCGGCCATGACCGGGACGCTGACCATCCGCTACCGCAAGCCGACGCCACTGCGGACCGATCTCCGCATCGAGGCCCGCTGCCTCAGCCGCAGCGGGCGCAAGGTGAGCACCTGGGGGGGGATCTTCCACGGGGACGTGCTGACGGCCGAGGCCGAGGGGATCTTCATCGTGGTCGGCCCGGCCGGGATGGTGGCCATCGCCGAGGCCAACCCCAACAGCGCCGACCCGTTGATGTTGAAGGCAATGCGAACCGAAGCGGCCGCGGTGGCAGCCAGCATGCACCGGACACCCTCCCCGAACGAGAAGAATTCCACCGAATCCTGACCTGTTCACTCCGGGTGGAGGTGGCCCCACGCGGGAGCGTCCGGTGACTCCGGCCGAGCACTGGCAACGTGACGGCGCCGCTATTGTCCTCCCATGCGGCGACGCGGTCCAGATGGTCCAATGGCCGCGTCCCGGACGGATCAGATCGACCCTCGGACCTCCCTCCACCGGTTCGTATGGGGTTCCGCCATCGGCACCGCCGTCTCCGGCACCGCATTCTCCTGGTTGGTGACGAGTGGTACCTTCCAGTTCTTCCGATCGGTTCCCTTCTCGAATTTCTACGACGTCCAGGCGCGGTCACTGCTGCGCGGAACGTGGAGCATGCCTGCCAGCGTGTTGGCCATCGAGGGAATCCGGACGGACGGCAGGACGGACATGTACTACGGACCGGTCCCGGCCCTCCTCCGCCTTCCCGTACTCGTGTTCACCCACCGGTTCGATGGCCGGCTCACCGAGCCCTCGCTGTTGTTGGCGTTCCTCCTGGCGTTGACCCTGGCCAGTCTCCTCAGCTGGCGACTACGAGGAATGGTGCGTGGGAGTGCGGGCGTCTCACGCCTCGAGGCCGCGCTGACCGCGTTGCTCATCGTGGTCATCGGCGTGAGTTCCGTGCTCTTCTTTCTCGGTACCACCGCCCAGGTCTACGAAGAGGCCGAGATGTGGGGAGCCGCGCTGGCGCTGGGCGCCTTCTACGCCTTGGTGGGCTTCTTGGACCGGCCGAGCGCCGGCCGACTGGTGGCCACCGGATTGCTCACCACGTTGGCCCTGCTCACCCGGGCATCGGTGGGCGCCGGGCCGCTGGTGGCAATGGGCCTGACAGCTGCTGTGTACCTGGTCAACTGGATGGCGGCGGGTGCGTCCCGGTGGCAGCAGCTGGCCCTGCGGACGGCGCGCACCTCGGGCATCCGGGTGGCCAGCTCGCCCGGACGTTTCAGTGCGGGCCTGGTGGCGGCAACGGGTTTTCCGCTTGCACTGTACGTGGTGATCAACGAGGTCAAATTCGACACGCCGTTCAGCATTCCGTTGAAGCGCCAGGTGATCTCGCTCGTGAGCACGCACCGGCAAGCTGTCCTGGCCGCCAACGGGGGAAGCCTGTTCGGTCTCAAGTACCTGCCCACCAATCTGGTCCAGTA
>JBEKOI010000288.1:0-8131 GCA_049521915.1 Acidimicrobiales bacterium
CCGTGACCCGGGCGGCGCCGTCCAGCATCGAGAATTCGGTGTGGGTGTGCAGGTGTGCGAACGACCGTGTGACGACCAACGACTGGTACCTTCCTCGGCGAGCCCGTCCCATGGTTCGCCACTTCTCCACAGGGTGTGGACGAGTTACACCGCTGTCATTCCGACGATAGCGCGATGGGACGGGGCCCGGGGAAGTTGTCGGTCAGGCCAGGTCGGGGGCCGACGGTTCAGAGATAGGTGCCCGGTCGGCCCACGGACGGATCGGAACCCTGGGGTAGCGACCGCTGGCGCATCTCGTCGAGTTGGGCCCGGGCGGCCACCTGCTGGGCCACCAGGGTGGCCTGGATGCCGTGGAAGAGCCCTTCCAGCCATCCCACCAGCTGGGCGTGGGCCACCCGGAGCTCGGCGTCGGAGGGTGTGGGGTTGTCGAACGGGATCGAGATCCTGTCCAGCTCGGCGGCCAGGTCGGGCGAGAGGCCGTCGGCCAATTCGCGGATCGACTGCTCGTAGATCTCACGGAGCCGGCCCCGGCTGGCCTCGTCGAGGGGGGCGGAGCGGACCTCCTCCAACAGCTGCTTGACCATCGATCCGATACGCAGCAGTTTGCCCGGGTGCTCGATGGATTCGTTGGGCTCGTCCGGGTCGGTGTCCCCGCCGGTACCGTCGGCCGACGGGTCGGCGCCGATCTGGACGGCCGCCGTCCCGGCCGGTACGGACCGTCCCGCATCGTCCTCGACGACCTCGGGCCGGACGACCTCGGGGCGGAGTGGTTCGGGATCGGTCGCCGCGGGACGGCTGGGGTCGGTTCCCATGGTCAGATACTCCCATCTCCAGCCAGCACCACCAAGGGGACCAGCAGTTCGTCTTCGGTCAGCGAGCCGTGCCGGCTGTGGAGCCGGTTCTCGCCCGTGTCGGCCGGGTCGATGAACGCGATCGGGGCATGCGGCAACAGGGCCACGTCGCCCACCCGACCCAGCAGGTGATCGGGGAGCGGTCCGCCGAACATGCCCTCGGCGATGAGCTGTTCCCTCCCCATCACCCAGGTGGTGTCGCCGTAGAGATCCGCGGCCGCAGCCTCGAGCTCATCGGCCGCGCCCGCATGCGCATGCAACCACCGGAAGCGACCCTCGCCGGACATGAACCTGACCATGGACATGATGTCGCGTCCGAGCAGCTCGATCTGGTCGACGTCGATCTCCCCGTGGTCGGCCGTCACGACCAGGACAGCCCCGGGGGGTAGCTCGGCCACCAGGTCGGCCACCAGCCGGTCGACAGCGCGCAGCTCGGCGTCGTAGAGGGCGCCGAGCCCGTTCCCGTGGGCCACCTTGTCGATGCCGTCGTAGTAGGCGTAGACGAAACGCTCGCCTTCGCCCAGCAGACGCGCCACCTCGACGGGCAGCGAGGAGGGCACCTTGTACCCGCGCAGCGGGGAATTGCCGAGATGGGCGGCGGTGAACCCGGTCCCGCCGAACTCGTCCTTCGACACCACCGGCACCGCTACCGCGGAGCCGGGAAAGGGGGGGCACGGCTGGAAGCTGCGGGCGGGGAAGGTGCGACGGGCGTCGAGCACCCGGCCACTGCCCATGGTCCACCGGAGCACGTTGAGGATCTCGTCGTCGATGGCCAGGCGGTAGCCGAGAAGTCCGTGACGGCAGGGCCGGCAACCGGTGGTGATGGATGTGAGGGCGCAGGCCGTGGTGGTGGGTGCCACCGAGGTGATGGGCCGGTCGATGCCCTCGGCGCCGGACAGGGTCGGGGCCAATCCGGGCCGGGCCCGGAGCTGCTGCCACCCCAGCCCGTCGACGACCAGGAGCACCACCTGCTGGGCATGCCGGGCCGACTCCGGCAGCCAGGGCGGATCCCCGCGGTCGTCGGGCGGCCCGAGCAGCGCGGGAACCACGTTGGCGATGCAGGCGCCCTCGTAGTCGGGGAGGGCCAGGGCCGGCGACGGTGGGTGCGGGTCGGGTGCGGGCATCGGTGGTGACTGTAGGCGACGAGGGTACGGGGGTCAGCTACGAGGGAGCACGGCACGGATGGTCTTGTAGCAATGGCCGTCACGGGGCACGGTGATGGCCGCCACCAGGTAGTGGGGCTTGAATCCGAGCGCCGAGGCCAGATCCTTTCCCTGTAGGCGGTCCCGGCGGGCCACGTCGAGGGCCCGTTCGGCGGCGGGGTCCTCCACTGGAAGCCAGTTGTCACTGCGTCCCCAGCCGAACCGGATCCACACCGACCGGTCCTCGATCCTGCGGAACAGGACCGGTCCCTTGGTCGGGACGACCAGGGCGAGGGAAGGTCGGAACCCGCGGAACTCCCAGTACGGGGCGGATGCACCCGGGAACCCGAGTATGTGCTCTTCTGGGGGCGCGACCAGGCGATTGAGCATGCGGCGCACCCGGCGGCCGTGGAGGGTCCCGAGATGCCGGGGCAGCCCGGCGGCGGTGACGGCCTCCGGTTGGGCGAGGTCGTCGCGCTCGGGTTCGTCGGCCAACCGCGCTTCGACCACGTCGAACGGCGACAGATCCGGCCCGTGGTCCTCGGGCCAGGCCACCCGCACCCGGACCAGTGTCCCCGAGGCCAGGTCCACACCCGTGGTGTCCTCGCCATGGCAGGCCAGGACCAGCACCGTGAGCGACGAACCGCCGGCCACCTCGATGCTGGATCGCGGCTTGATGGCGCGGACCACGTCGCGGGCGGTGCCGCTCCGGGGGGTACGGGTCGAGCCCCGGCTCATCGGACCGTCGCGGCCAGCTGGGACGACAGGGTGTCGGCATCGGCCGCCGGAAGCCGGCAGGTGTGGTTCCGGCAGACGTAGGCGAAGGAGTCTTCGCGGTCCTGCCACAGCGGGGAGGGGGTCCGCTCACCCCAGGCCAGCACTGAGCCGGGCAGCCATCGCTTCCTGACCACGTCGACCAGGTCGGGGCGCGAACCGGTGATGACCACCTCGGTGAAGCCCTGCATCAGATGGGTGGCCGTGAGCGCCGTCAGGGCAAAGGCCGTCGGGTGCCGGAGCAGGAGGTCGCCGAGGAGGTCCACCACCTCACGGGCGAGCATGGAGTACCCGTCGCGACCGGTGAGCGCACCCAGCCGGGCCAGGGCCATGGCCGCCACCGCATTGGCCGAGGCGGTGGCCCCGTCGATGACGTCCTTGGTCCGTACGATGAGGACTTCGGCGTCGTGGCCGGTGGTGAAGAAGCCACCGTCCCGGTCGTCGTGGAACAGATCGACGAGGGCGTCGGCGGTCTCGACGGCCCGCTCCGTCCACCGGGCCCGCCCGGTGAGCTCGCCGAGTCGGGTGAAGAAGTCGATCAGCCAGGCATAGTCGCCGGCATAGGCCAGATGGCGCGCACCACCACCGGGCTGCCAGCTCCTCAGCCAACGGCCGTCCTCTCCGACCAGGTGCTGACAGAGGAAGTCGCCGATGGCCTCGGCCGCATCACGCCACCCCTGGTCGCCGGTCGCCGCTGCCGCTTCGGCCACGGCCGAACCGTACATGGCGTTCCATTCGGTGAGGACCTTGTCGTCGAGCCCGGGTCTGATCCGCTCGCTGCGGGCTTCCAGCAGGAGCTCCCGGCCCATCTCGACGGCGGGGCCGTCGCGAAGGGGGCCCCCGACCGGTCGGCGCAGGATGGTGCTGCCCTCGAAGTTCCCCTGGCCACCCACCCCGAACCAATCGATCAGCGCATCGGCGACAGCGGCAACGTCGCCGGGTTCGCCCCCCACCTCGGAACGGCTCCCGAACCGCTCGGCCACCGCGGCCTCGATCTGATCGGGGGTCCAGACGTAGAACCGCCCCTCCACCCCCTCGGAGTCGGCGTCCTCGGCCGAGTACACGCCGCCCGCGGCCGTGGTCAGGTCCCGGCTCACGTAGCCGATGATGCCGGCCACCACGTCGAGGTAGTCGGCCCGGCCCGTCACCTGCCATCCGTGGAGGAAGGCCCGCAGCAGGCCCGCTTGGTCGTAGAGCATCTTCTCGAAGTGGGGGACCAACCATTCGGCGTCGGTGGAGTAGCGGGCGAACCCGCCGCCGAGATGGTCGTGGATGCCGCCCGCGGCCATGGCGTCGAGCGTGGTGACGGCCATCTGCTCGGCGTGCGCCGCCGTCTGCTCCGCCGGGCCACGCAGCGAGTGGTACAGCGCCAGGTCCACCAGGGTCGGCTGGGGGAATTTGGGGGCACCGCCGAACCCGCCCCACTGCGGATCGAAGCGGCGGGAGAGCTCGTCGACCGCGGTGGCCACCAGATCGGGCGGCTCCGCCATCTGCTCTGCCGTCTGCCCGTCGGCCGTGGCGAACAGCGACCTCGACCCGGGGGCCCTGTGGATCAGCGACCGTGAAGCGATGGCCCGGGACAGCTCGTCCGCCTGCTCCTCTACTTCGCCGCGCCGGTTGCCCCAGACGTCGGTCAGCGCGGCCAGTACCGTGCGGAAGGACGGCATACCCGGTCGGTCGTCGGGCGGGAAGTAGGTGCCGCCGAAGAATGGCCGTCGATCGGGCGTCAAGAAGACGCTCATGGGCCATCCTCCCGAGCCGGTCATCGACTGCACGGCCTCCATGTACACGGCATCCACATCGGGTCGCTCCTCGCGGTCGACCTTGATGCACACGAACGCCGCGTTGAGCTCGCCAGCCGTCTCGGGGTCTTCGAACGACTCGTGAGCCATCACGTGGCACCAGTGGCAGGCCGAGTACCCGACGGAAAGGAAGATCGGCCAATCCTTGTCCCGGGCCAGTTCGAAGGCGTCGTCCCCCCAGCTGTACCAGTCGACCGGGTTGGCCGCGTGCTGCAGGAGGTAGGGCGACAGCTCCACCGCCGTCATGTCTCTGATCAAGGGCAACGGGGCCCGCTTCCGTCGACACCCGAGCGTCGTGGGCACCATTGGTCCCGATCCGCGGCGGGGACGGAACTTCGCATGCGCCGCCGGCCGCCCAACCGGTGCGCGCCGACCTCGGGGGAGTGGTGCTCCTGATCGGCGGGCGGGGCGGCATCCACGCCACCATTGTGCACCAGCCGTCCCGGCCGCCGGTCCGGCCGGATGTCCCGGTGCGGATGTCCCGGTGCGGATGTCCCGGTGCGGATGTCCCGGTGCGGATGTCCCGGTGCGGATGTCGTCCCGGGGCATCGGGCAGGCCGTCGCCCTGGCTTTCTGCTCGTCGGGGGCGTCGGTAATGATCTCGTCGCGAAAGGCCGACGCCCTGGCCGGCGCCGCGGCCGAGATCGATGCGGCCAAGGGGGACCGGGCCGGCACGGTCGAATGGCGGGTCGCCAACGCCGGTGACCCGGAGCAGGCCGAGTCGTGTGTGGCGGCCACCGTCGAGCGCTTCGGGGCCGTCGACATCCTCGTGAACAACGCGGCCACCAATCCCTACTACGGGCCGATCATGGACCTCGACACGGCGCGGGCGGACAAGACCGTGCGCGTCAACCAGACCGGGTACCTCGAATGGGTCCAGGCCGCGTGGCGGTCGGGCATGTCCGAACGGGGTGGGGTCGTTCTCAACATGGCCTCCGTGGGCGGGCTGTCCGTCGAGCGAGGCATCGGCTGGTACAACGTGACCAAGGCGGCGGTGATCCATCTGACCAGTCAGCTGGCCGGCGAGCTCGGCCCCGGTGTCCGGGTCAACGCGCTGGCCCCGGGCCTGGTCAAGACCGAGTTCGCCCGTGCCCTGTGGGAGCCGGGCGAAGAGGCGATCGCCCGGAGGCTGCCGCTCGGCCGGCTGGGCCTGGTCGACGACATCGCCGGCGCCGCTCTGTTCTTGTGCTCGGACGCCGCCTCGTGGATCACCGGTCAGACGCTGGTTATCGACGGTGGCGCCATGTGCATCACCAGCGGGGGCATCACCTGACCCACCGTTCACCCGGTCAATCGAGCGCCGCCCGCCGGACCTTGCCGCTCGGGGTCCGGGGCAGGGACTCGACCACCACCACCTCACGCGGGGCCGCCCACCGGGCCAGCGTGGCCGCCACCAGGTCCCGGAGCTCGTCCACGCCCGGAGGTGCCGACGGGTCCCGGGGCACCACCCAGGCCACGACCCGCTCACCCCACTCCGGATCGGCGCGCTTCCACACTGCCACCTGGTCGATCCCGCCATGCCCGGCCAGGACCCGCTCGACGGGAGCGGGCCAGACCTTTTCACCACCGGTGACGATCACCTCGGCCATGCGGCCGAAGACGGTCAGCGTGCCGTCGGTGGCCACCCGGCCCCCGTCCCCGGTGGGCAACCAGCCCCCGGCAACCTTGGGGTCGGTTCCGTCCCGGTAGGAACGGAGCAGCATCGGGCCGCGGACGAGGATCTCTCCCGCCAGGCCGATGGTGCCGTCGCCGATGCGCAACTCGACGTCGCCGATCGGCGTCCCGTCGTAGACCACCCCGGAACCCGTTTCGGTCGAGCCGTAGGTCGTCACGACGTTGGCCGGGAGCGTCGCAGGGGGCGCGGCACCGCCGAGCAGGACCGTGCGGTAGCCGGATGCGTCAGTCCGGGCCAGGGCCGTGGACACCAGCGAGACCAGCGTGGCCCCGCGACGGGCCTCGCGCTCCACTTCCGAGGCGTCGAACCGCTCGAGCACGGTGACCGGCGTCCCCGTCACCAGCGACCTGGTCACCACGGACAGCCCGCCGATGTGGGCCAGCGGGAGGCACGCCAACCAACGGTCGCGGGCGGGGTCGACCCCCAGCCGCTCGGATGTGGACAGTGCGGACGACCTGACCGCATCGTGGGTGAGCACGACACCCTTGGGGTCACCACTGGTGCCGCTGGTGGCCACGACGAGCGCGTCGCCCGGGTCGACGGGGCGGCCCTCGGGCTGTCGGTGGGCCCCGTCGGCGTCCACGATCGTGGACGGCCGGAAGGCCGTGACCAGCCGGGCCACCGCGGGCCGGGGGAGTCGCGGATCGAGCGGTAGCACCGCGTGGCCGGCATCCCAGGCGGTCTGCAGCGCCTCCACGAAGCGACGGCCGGCCGGAAGGTCGAGCGCTACCAACTCCGGCATGACGGTAGCCTAGGCGACCGTACGAGTACCGACTCTAGGAGTGATTGGTCGAATGGTTGCGCCGGAAGTGAACGGGGATGCGGCATCAGCCGGCCCACAACCCGAGACGGTGATCACCGGTCCGCCGGACGACCCCGTGGACAAGTTCCGGGGCCGACCGTTGCCGGCATGGGAACGCCGGGGCGGATACCGGGACATCCACTACGACGTGGCCGACGGTCTGGCCAAGCTCACCATCGCCAGACCCGAGGTCCGCAACGCCTTCCGGCCCCAGACCCTCTTCGAACTGGCCGATGCCTTCAACGCCGCCCGGGACGACCCCTCGGTCGGTGTCGTCATCCTGACCGGGGAGGGTCCGGACGCATTCTGCTCGGGAGGTGATCAGAAGATCCGCGGCGACGACGGCTATCTCGGGGACGACGCCGTGGCCCGCCAGGGCATCGGCCGCCTCAATGTCCTCGACCTCCAGATCCAGATCCGGCGCCTCCCGAAGCCGGTGGTGGCCATGGTGGCCGGCTATGCCATCGGCGGCGGTCACATCCTGCACCTGGTCTGCGACCTGACCATCGCGGCCGACAACGCCAGGTTCGGTCAGACGGGCCCCAAGGTGGGCAGCTTCGACGGGGGGTACGGGGCCAGCCTGCTGGCCCGCACCATCGGTCTCAAACGGGCCAAGGAAGTGTGGTTCCTGTGCCGGCAGTACGACGCGGGGACGGCCCGTGACTGGGGTCTTGTGAACCAGGTGGTGCCGCTGGCCGATCTCGAGGCCGAGACGGTGGCCTGGTGCCGGCAGATGCTGTCGCTGTCCCCCCTCGCGCTGCGGATGCTGAAGGGTGGGCTGCATGCGGCCGACGACGGGTTGGCCGGCCTCCAGCAGTTTGCCGGGGACGCCACCATGCTCTTCTACATGAGCGAGGAGGGCCAGGAGGGCCGCAACGCGTTCCAGGAGCACCGACCGCCCGACTTCGGTCGTTTTCCGCGGCGCCCGTGACGGCCGACGGCGCCGTTCCGGCCGCGCCGGTGGCACCCGGACCGATCAAGCGCTGGGTGCTCGGCGCACGGCCTCGCACACTCCCGGCCGCCGTCGTACCGGTGCTGGTCGGGACGGCAGCCGCCCATTCGCTCAACGGGTTCACCGGTTGGTC